>JAPOTJ010000029.1 GCA_026709225.1 Gammaproteobacteria bacterium
TTGGCAATATGCCCGATATTCCCTGCGGACTGCGCCTTGCCCTCGGCGATTGTGCTCACTCTGAACCACACTTATTTATGGGACAGGACACTAGTTGGCTGGCGGATCTGGATCGGCGGTGGCGGAGCTGGTCGATCAAGCAGCCCGAAGGTCAGAATGTTGATCCAGGAGCGATCACGGTTGCGAACAACTTCTTCGAGCAGGAAATTGCCGTCGTCGTCAAAGCCGGAGTGATTTGGGTAGTTGGCGGCGAGGATGCGAAGCGCATCGTTGGCAGCGTCCTTGAGGCCGAGCCGGTGATTGGCTTCGATCATGATGACGAGCGCGTCGGGCGTGGACGGCGCGCCCGGATAGTTCTCGACGACAAATCGAGCGCGGTTCGCAGCAGCGACAAATCCGCCTCGGCGCATGTAAAAATCGGCGATGCCGAGTTCTGATTCGGCGAGCAGATTGCGCAGGTACACCATGCGCTTTTGCGCGTCCTTCGCATAGTCTGAACTGGGATAGCGCAGCACGAGTTGATTGAAGTCGGCGAACGCCGCCTCGACCGTCGTCATGTCGCGATTCGCGACGTCCGCAGTACCGATGCGGTCGATATAGCCGCGGCCCGACTCAAACTGTGCGAGGCCGCGCAGGTAGTACGCGTAATCGACGCTGGCATGCTGCGGGTGCAGTCTGATGAAGCGGTCGGCGGCGCGAATCGCAGCATCCTGATCATAGGCCATGTACTGCGCGAAAATAAGCTCAAGCTGGGCCTGCTCGGCATAGCTGCCGAACGGGAATCTCGTTTCGAGCGCTTGGAGCTTTTCGATCGCCGCCGTGAAATTGCCGGAGCGCAAGCTCGATTGCGCACTTCGGTAGAGCACCTGCTCGCTTGTCTCCTCGACTTCTGCCTCTTCATTGTCGTCAAATGGCCAGAGACCGCCGAGCGACTCGCACCCGGTGAGGCTCGCGCTTGTAGCCACCGCGAGGAACGTGGCAAGGTAACGGCTGAGCCAGTTGCGTGTCGGGATCATAGCGATCAAGAGCAGTCAGGTAGGTCAAGTCGCAAGTGTACCCAAAGCGCTTGCCGCGTGTCGTCTTGACCGTGCCGCGAGCGTGCTGTTCCCGGACTATTCGCGCAGCCTTCTGACGCTATGGATTCGCGAAGGCCGGCTCACCGTTGATGGCAGGCATGAGTCGCCGAAGCGAAAAGTGCGCGAAGACGAGCGGCTGTGTTTGCGACCCGACGCATCACGCGTTGAAACCGAAACCGCGCCGGAGGCCATGCCGCTCGATATCGTCTATGAAGACGACGATGTGCTGGTGATCGACAAGCCTGCAGGGCTCGTGGTGCATCCCGGCGCCGGCAATGCACGTGGCACGCTGGTGAGCGGCTTGATCTATCACCGACCAGCGCTTGAGGCCCTCCCGCGCGCCGGGCTCGTGCACCGATTGGACGCTGACACTACCGGACTGCTTGTTGTTGCTGCGAGTCGATTCGCGCACAAGACGCTCGCCCACGCGATTGCGGCGCGGCGCATCACGCGCGAATATCAGGCCATTGTTGAAGGCCGCATGATTTCCGGCGGCGATTTCGACGCGCCGATCGGTCGTCATCCGACGCAGCGCACACGCCAAGCGGTGCGCGAGGACGGGCGCTCGGCGCAGACAAGCGTGCGGGTGACGGAACGATTTCGAGCGCACTCTTGGCTGCACGCGCGATTGCACACGGGTCGAATGCATCAAATTCGCGTGCATCTCTCTGACGCGGGCTTCCCGCTGGTGGGTGACCGCAAGTATGGCGCCCGCGGCATCCTGCCAAAATCGCCGCATGATGGACTCGTTCCGGTGATGCGAGGCGTCACGCGGCACATGCTGCATGCCGCGACGCTCGGGTTTGCGCATCCTCGCTCCGGTGACGACATGACGTTCGATGCGCCTCTACCAGCCGATATGGCGCAGCTCTTGGAGGCGCTCAAAATCGATGCTGCTTGAGTATCTTTGTCCGTGTTGGGACGTGCACCCAAGGGTGCGAGCGCTCGTTACGACGCGCCTCGGCGGTGTCAGCCGGGGCGCGTATGCCGATCTCAACGTCGGCCTTCATGTCGGAGACGACGCGGCTGCGGTGCGAGAGAATCGGGCGCGGCTTGAACGCGCGTCCGCCCCTTGCTTCTTCATCGATCAAGTTCATGGCGCGACTGTGGTCGAGGCGCGCGGCAAGTGTCGCGGCACTGTGCCGGTCGCCGATGCCTTGTGGACGTGCGAGCCGAACTTGGCGATCTCGGTGCTGACGGCTGATTGCTTCTCTGTCATGCTTGCGGACACCAGCGGCACGTCTGTGGGGATCGCGCACTGCGGCTGGCGCCCATTGGCGGCAGGGGTTTTGCCGAATCTTGTCAGCGCGATGCCAGCGGCGGTCAGCGATTTGCGCGCTTGGATCGGCCCCGGCATCAGCGTGCGCCACTATGAAGTCGGTGAGGTGCTGCTCGAAACCATGCGAGCGTCATGCTCGGTTAGCTTGCTTGATGGCGTCATTTGCACGCGAAAGCAGTGCACCTACGCCGACCTCGAACGCCTCATTCGTAATCATCTCGCGCAGCTGGGCATCGCGTGCTCGCCGGAGCTGCCGCCGTGCACCTTCTCTGATCAGCGATTTTTCTCGCACAGACGGGACGGGCCTATGACTGGCCGCTTCGCCTCGCTAGTGTGGATAGCCGCGTAGAAACCGATCGAATCGCGTCAAGGCGAGGTCGAGATCTTCGACGCTCGGCATGAAGATCAGACGCACATGATCGGGTGCAGGCCAGTGAAAAGCGCTGCCGTGCGCGAGCAGCACCTTCTCCTCGGTGAGGAAATCGAGCACCATGCGCTCGTCGTCTTGAATAGGGTAGACACCCGGGTCGATGCGCAGGAACGCATAGACCGCGCCTTCGGGTGTGATGCACGAGACGCCTTCCATCTCGCTGACGCGCTTCGCGATGAAATCGCGCTGAATCGCGAGGCGACCGCCCGGCGCAGTGAGATCGTCGATGCACTGATAGCCCTTGAGCGCCGCCGGAATCGCGTACTGCCCAGGGACGTTCGCGCATAGTCGCATGGCGGCGAGCATTGACAGGCCATCAATATAGGCCTTGGCCCGTTGCGTTGGGCCGGACAGCGCCATCCAGCCGATGCGCAGGCCCGCAGCGCGGTAGGCCTTGGACAAGCCGCCGAAAGTGACCACGAGCTGGTCAGTCGCGATGCTTGCAAGCGCGATGTGCTGTTTGCCGTCGTAGATGATGCGCTCGTAGATCTCGTCAGCGAACAGCACCAGGTTGTGCCTGTCAGCTATCTCGGCGAATCGTCGCAACGTGTTTGTGCTGTACACCGCGCCCGTCGGGTTGTTGGGATTGATGACGACAATGGCGCGTGTGCGAGATGAGAGCTTGGCAAGCAGGTCATCGAAATCCGGCTCCCATCCGGCTGACTCATCGCATAGATAATGCACAGGCCGGGCATCATTGAGATGGACTGTATCAGTCCACAGCGGGAAGTCAGGGGCTGGCACAAGCACTTCGTCACCGGAGTTGAGGAACCCTTGCAAGGCGATGCCTACGAGCTCGCTGACGCCATTGCCGATAAAGACGTGATCAAGATCGAGCGATGAGAGGCCGCGGGAGGCGTAGTATTCGACGATGGCCTCCCGTGCCGAGACGATGCCCTTTGATTCGCAGTAGCCCTGCGCTTTCGGCAGGTTGTCCACGAGCGCGGCAAGCACTTCAGGCGGGGTGTCGAAGCCGAAGATCGCTGGGTTGCCGATGTTGAGTTTGAGAATCTGATGCCCTTCGGACTCAAGACGCACGGCGTGCTCGTGGACGGGGCCGCGAAGGTCGTAGCCGACCGATGTGAGCTTGTCTGCCGCGGCAACTGAGTCTTGTGGCAGGGCGATGTTGGGGGTGGTTCGGGGCATGAGCATGGCGGCAGGCAATCAAGTAGCATAGCAAGCTTGCAGCCAGCGAGACACGGTGGAGTCTCATCACGGTGGAAAAATCAGATGCCGAGTGGCAAAAGGAACTCAGCCCGGAAGCCTATGCGGTGACGCGCCAAGCGGGAACCGAAGCGCCTTTCACCGGCAAGTACTGGAACGAGAAGAGCGACGGGATGTACGCCTGCGTGTGCTGCGGGACGCCCTTGTTCGATTCGAGCACGAAGTTTGAATCGGGGACGGGCTGGCCAGCGTTCTTCGCGCCGGCATCAAGCGATGCCCTCACCGAACGCGCAGACCGATCGCACTTCATGGTGCGAACCGAGGTTCGATGCGCCTCCTGCGAAGCCCACCTCGGCCATGTGTTCCCGGACGGCCCTGCGCCGACAGGTCTGCGCTATTGCATCAACTCGGCAGCGCTTGATCTGAAGAAAACTTGATTAGGAATTGGCCGTTACCTATTTGGCAGCAGCAACGTGTCCTCGGCCGTCTCAGATGTTTGCGGATAGCTGAGCGTGTAGTGCAGGCCTCGGCTTTCCTCGCGGCGCAACGCCGAGCGAACGATCAACTCCGCCACATCCACAAGATTGCGCAGTTCGATCAGGTCGGCATCGACGCGATAGCTGCTGTAGAACTCGTGAATCTCGCGGCGCAGTAGGTCGATGCGGTGCAATGCGCGCGTCAAGCGCGGCGTGGTGCGGACGATGCCGACGTAATCCCACATGAAGCGGCGCAACTCGTCCCAGTTGTGCGAGACGACAATTTTTTCGTCGGTGTCAATGACTCGGCTTTCGTCCCAGGCAGGCAAGTCCGTCACCTTGCTGCGCTCGGGCGTGCTCGCGAGAATGTGCGTCGCGGCGCCGCGCGCGAACACCATGCATTCGAGCAGGCTGTTGCTCGCGAGCCGGTTGGCGCCGTGCAGTCCGGTGGCGGCGGTCTCGCCGATGGCATACAGGCCGGCAATGCTTGTCCGGCCCTGAAGGTCGGTGCGAACGCCGCCGCACGAATAATGCGCGGCCGGCACCACCGGAATGGGCGCTTGCGCGATATCGATGCCGAACTCGGCGCAGCGCGCCGCGATATTCGGAAAACGCCGCGTGAGCAGTTCACGCGAGAAGTGGGTGACATCGAGATACACGCAATCGATGCCGAGGCGCTTCATTTCGTGGTCGATGGCGCGCGCCACCACATCTCTCGGGGCGAGGTCCGCTGCGTCGTGGAAGCGTCCCATGAACGCCTCCCCGGAAGGCAGCCGCAAAATGCCGCCTTCGCCGCGCATGGCTTCTGAAATGAGGAACGATTTGGCGTGGGGATGATAGAGGCAGGTCGGATGAAACTGGTTGAACTCCATGTTCGCGACCGCGCATCCGGCGCGCCAGGCCATGGCGATGCCGTCGCCCGTTGCCGTGTCCGGGTTCGATGTGTAGAGGTAGACCTTGCTCGCGCCACCACTCGCAAGAATCACCGCCGATCCTTCAAGCGCCTCGACGAGGCCGCTCGCGCGATTCAACACATAGACGCCAACGCAGGTGCTGCGATCCTTGTCGACAATGAGATCGATTGCAACGCGGTTCTCAAGCACATGGATGTTCGGATGATGATGCGCTCGCTGCATGAGCGTTGAGGCGATCGCGGCGCCTGTTGAATCTGCAACATGAAATACGCGTCGCGCGCTATGGCCGCCTTCGCGCGTCAGGTGATACTCGCCGCCGTCTTCCACATCGCGGCTGCTGTCACGCAGGTCGAACTGCACGCCCCATTCGATCAACTGATCGATCGCCCAAGCTCCTTGCATGACGGTGTGGCGGACAACATGTTCGTGGCAGAGCCCGGCGCCTGCGGCAAGGGTATCGGACACATGGTCCTCGGGCGTGTCGCGTTCGTGTGAAACGGCGGCGATGCCGCCTTGCGCCCATGGCGTGGCACCGCTTTTGGCATCGACCTTGGAGAGAATCGTGACTGGGCGTGTATCGGCAAGCAGCAGCGCAGCGGTGAGACCCGCCGCGCCGCTGCCTATGACGAGGGCACCTAAATCACCCACTTGACGAGCAGAATGCCGAGGATGGCGAGCGGCACAATGTAGCGCAGAAGCAGCAGCCAGACGCGCATCAGGTTGCCGTCCTTGATGGCGAGCTCGCCGGATAAATGCGCGCGGTCAAGCCGCCAGCCGACGAAGATGGACATGAGGATGGCACCCACGGGCATCAGGAAATTCGAAGTCAGATTGTCGAAGAAATCGAAATAGGTGGGCGAGGCGAGATGTGTTCGCACGAATTCTGGCATGTGGTCCGCGCCGACATTGAAGGAAACAACACTCAAGAGTCCGATGAGAAACGCGGCGAGTGCTGTGACGGCGCAGGCTTGGATTCGCGTGAGACCGAAGCGGCTACGAATCCAAGCGACCGCGGGCTCAAGAATGGAGATTGAAGAGCTCAAGGCCGCGAACGCAAGGAGGACGAAAAACAGCGTGGCAACCAGAACGCCCAAGGGCATATCGCTGAACGCGATGGGCAGGGTGACAAAGATCAGTCCCGGCCCTTGATTCGCCGCGAGCCCGTGCGCAAAGACGATGGGGAAGATCATCATTCCGGCGAATAGGGCGATCATGGTGTCGGCGCTTACGATGATGTAGGAGGAGCGCACGAGCGAACTTGATTTCGGCACATACGCGCCGTAGATCATCATCAGGCCCATTGCGAGGCCGATGGAGAAGAAGGCTTGACCGATCGCTTCAAGCACAACCGTCTCGGTGATCTTGGAGGCGTCGAATGAGAACAGGTAGGCGAGCGCGCCACGAAAATCGCCGGCAATCGCGCTGTAGACCACAAGAATGGCGACCAGCACGAAGAGTGCGGGCATCAGCACCTTGACGGCGCGTTCAATCCCTTGCGCGACGCCGCGTGCAACAATGCCGGCTGTCAGCAGCATGAACAGGCCGTGCCAGAGGGTCAGCTCGATTGGTGAGGCCAGCAGGTCGCTGAAGGCGCTCTCCGAAACGCCTGCATCAAAGCCGCTGAACTGGCCGGAAATGGCCTTGACGATGTAGCACAGCACCCAGCCGCCGATGACGCTGTAGAAGGTCAGAATGATGAACCCGACCAGCATCCCCATGCCGCCGACCATGCGCCAATGCTCGCTCGCACCGGCGCTGCGAGCCACATTCTCCATGGCGTGCGGCGGACTCGCGCGCCCCTGCCTTCCGAGCAGCAATTCGGCGACGAGAATCGGCAAGGCGATGAAGACGACGGCAACGAGATACAGGAGCACGAAGGCACCGCCGCCGTTCTCGCCGGCCATGTACGGAAATTTCCAGAGGTTGCCGAGGCCGACCGCGCCGCCGATGGCGGCCAGAATGAATCCCCAGTTGCTCGTCCAATTGTCCTGAACTTGCATGACGGCATCCTGTCGAGTTGAGTGTGACGCAATACTACCTAAGAAACTGGCAAGTCGTCTTGACAGCCGACTACACGTCCTCGACAGCTTTCAGCATGAAGGCAATGGCGAGCGGAACGAGGGGCAGGGCGATGGCGGTGAGTGCGCCGAGCATGAGGAATGCGGCGGCTGCGTCCATGAGCGTCAGCGAGGATGCGCCAACACCGAAGATCAGCACTGGAGAGACCAGCGGCAGCAGCAGCAGCGCGATCAGCAGGCTGCTTCGCCCAGCACCGATGGCAAGGCTGGCAATCAAATTGCCAATCAAGCACACGAGACCAAGTCCTAGCAGGAGCGCGAGCGCGAGCTGCCAGGCCGCAGCCGCCGGCAGGTCGAAGGCAAGGCTTGCGCCGAAGGCGATGAGCGCGAGCGGCAGCCCTGTTGAAAACCAGCCGACAGCGATTCGCACAAGGGCGAGCAATGCAAGCGGGGCATCGGCGCGAACAAGCTCGGCGAGTTCGCCTCGCGCACGCTCGTCCCGCCATCCGGCGGTGAAGCTGTGCGATGCGGCGAGCAGGCCGAGTACCCAGAGGAACGCAGGCACGAGTGTCGTAAAAGCGTCCGGAAACTGCGCGGATGCGACTTGCATGAGGAAGAGGCTCAGCAGATAGAAGACGATTGGCTCCATCAAATCGTTGCGCCTGCGCATGACCAAGAGCGACTCGCGCTTGAGGAAGGCAATGGCGACGGCGAGGTCGCGGCTCACTGCTCGCCTCCGAGTTCGAGGACGTGTGAGCACGGCCAACCCCTTGCCTGTTCGCTTGCCCCGGCGTGGGTGGCGATGACTGCGCTGCCGCCAACTTCGATGTGCGCCGCGAGCAACGCATGGAAGCGCGCCTCGCTCGTTGCGTCGAGCGAATTGGTTGGCTCGTCGAGAATCCACAGCTTGGCGTCGTCAAAGACGAGGCGCGCAAGCGCAGCGCGGCGCTGCTGACCGACCGACAGCGTCTCGCAAGGCCGGTGCGCGAGCGGTGTCACTTCAAATGCGGTGAGGCCGTCTTGAATGGCCGGACGTTCGGCGCCGTGAAGGCTCGCAAGCCAGTCGAGATTCTCCAGCACCGTCAGTTTCGGATGCAGGCCGTTCTCGTGGCCGAGGTAGAGCGCGCGCTCGGCGCGGTCAAGCTGGCCCGACCAGTCACTCGTAATGCCCGCAAGAATGCGCAGCAAACGTGATTTGCCGGAGCCGTTCCGACCTCTGATTTCGAGCGACTGGCCTGCTTGGAGAGAGAACGAGAGGCCGCGAAACAAGATTCGGCCGCCGCGCTCGCAGCTTAAGTGACGCGCTTCAAGCATGAGTCAACATCAGTCAAGATTAGTCAACATCAATGCGAATGCCGACGTGCACCTGCCTTGGCAGGCCGGGAAAGTAGCGCTGGTTGCCGAAGGCGAAGTCGGCGCGATGCGCATAGTCTCGGTCCAAGAGATTGGTAATGCGGGCATGGATGTGGGTGTTGTCTCGAACCTGCCAGCCGAGGCGCAGGTTCAGCAGCCTATGTCCCCCATACTGATGCGTGTTTTGTGCGTTCATCCAGTATTCGCCGAGGAAAACCAGTTCGAGATCGCTCGAAAACTTCGCGCTCCATGACTTGCGCCAATGGCTGCTGCCAATGAATCGTGGCGCCGTGTCGACATCATTGCCCGAAGCGATCACCTCGCCGCCGCCGACGACTTGGTCGAAGTCGTATCGATGCCGTGCCCAGCTTGCATTGAGTTCGAGGGTGCCGAATCTGTTGGAGCCGACGGTCGCTTCAACCTCGACGCCGACTGACTTGGTTTTGCCTTGGCTGACGTTTCGCCCTTCGGCATCGCGAAAAATGAGATTCTCCGAGCGCGCCGCGTAGGCTGACGTCGCGAGGCTTGCAAGGCTTCGATGCCAAGCAAGTCCGAGTTCGACCGAATCGCGCTTCTCGCTTGTCAGCGATGTCAGCAGCTGCCCGCGCTGCAAGCGATAGAGTTCGGTTGCTTGCGGCGCGCGAAAGCCGGAACCAGCGCTCAGCCAGACCTCCGCGCCTTCGCTCAAACGGTAGCGCAGACCGAGCATGCCGCCGATGTCCGTGAAGTCATCGTCACGACTCGCCGGGCGCGTGTAGAGGCAGCCGCCGAACCCGCAGGTGCTGCCGTCGTCGCGCGTGTTGCCGGTGAGCCAGTTGTTCTCATAGTCGTAGCCGAGGTAGCGGGCGCGCAGTCCCGCGTGCAGGTCGAGGCGTTCAGTGGCTGAGGCGGTGACACGCGCCGATAGGCTTGCCAGCCGGCTCGACACGTCGTAGTCGTAATGGCGGCCAGCAGGACGGGTCTCGACGAGAAAACGCGAGCCGGTCGTCGGATTCGCTTGCACTTCTTCAAGCCAGATGTCGGCCCATTCGACCTGCCCTTCAACGGACCATTCGAGATCTTCGGCGACGCGGCTGAATTGCACAATCGCGCCAAGGCTCGTCTGGCCGTTTGATTCAGTCGGCTGACCGGGCAGGAAGTGCTGTAGAAACTCCATTTCGGAGGCGCGCGCATAGGGCGCAATGGTGAGTTCACTTGCCTGTCCGTACAGGCGCTGCCAATGGCTTGCGAGTCTTGCCGACCAAGCTTCCCGATAGGCCTCGGGATTGGGGTTGGTGGTCTTGAGCGCTGAGGATTTGTAGGCATTGCCGCCGAGCACATAGCCGCCCGTCTGCTGATCGAGGTTGGTGAGGGTAAAGCTTGTCATCGTGCGCCAGTTGCCCAAGCGCACGCGATCGACGATCTTGAGCTTCTGTTCGCGATGGCTCACCGCATCGCGCACGCCATCGCTCGCGGTGATCTTGCCGAGCACTTGCAGCGCATGATCTGCAACCAACGCCGACCCCCGCGCCTTGAATGTGCGATGTGCTTCTGATCCGACCTCGGCCTCCATCCAAGGCGTGCCGCCTGTCGTCGAGTTGACTGTATTGATGGCGCCGTACAGCGGGTTGCCGCGAAACGTGGCGACGGTGGGACCGCGCAGGACTTCCACGGCGTCAGACAGTTCGAGCGCCGTCTCAAAGAGATTGTTGACGTTGCAAAAGCCCGCCGGGCGGATCGGGATGCCGTCTTCGAGCAGCAGCACGCTGCCGCAGGCGCCCGCACCGGTGAGGACGCCGGAGCGCAGCGCAGTCAAGTGCTCTTGGCCTGAGCCGCGCGAGATCCAGAGGCCGGGGACGCGCACAAAGAGTTCGTTCGGGTGCGCCCACCTCGTGCGTTCAAGCGTGTCGGCGTCAATTCGCGAGTAGCCGATGAGAAAGTCAGACGCATCGAGCGGCGCCGCGCTAACGCGCACAGTCGTCTCTTCAATTTGCGCATTGTCTGCTGCGACAGCTGCCTGAGCAAGCAACGCGGCGCATAGCACAAGGATGAAGCGCATCATCTCGCCTCTCGCAAAATTGCCACCGGCGTGACATTCATCATGCGCTTGCTGCCGAGCACGCCGAGCAAGGCAATCAACACGAGGCCGAGCAGCGGCGAATAGACAAAGAGCAGGGGATGCCATTGGTGCGGCATCTCGAAGAGATAGGTCTGCAAGGCGAACAGCGTGGCTTCTGTTGCGATTGCGGCGGCGAGTCCGGCGAACAGCCCAAGTCCTGCGAACTCAAGCAGCAGGCTGCTGCGAACCAGGCGGCTTGAGCCGCCAAGGGTGCGCAAGAGCCCGTATTCCCTCATGCGCACTTCCCTGCTCGTGGCGATGCTTGCCAGCATCACGAGCGCGGCGGAGGCGAGCACCAGCGTCACGAGCAGTTCCATCGCGTTGGAGAGCTTGTCGAGGATGTCGCGGAAGCGAACGATGAGCTGATCGACGGAAAACACCGACAAAGTGGGGAAGCGTTCCAGTAACCGGTTGACAAACTGCGGGTCGTCCGCCGGGACATGAAAGCTCGCCATGTAGGTGCTCGGCGCCTCTTTCAGCGCTTCAGGCGTCACCAGCAGATAGAAGTTTGGCTGAAAGCTGTCCCAGTCCACTTTGCGCAAGTTCGATATGGTCGGGCGAATCTCGCGGCCTTCGAAATCGATCGTCAGGACATCACCGATGTCAAGCCCGTTCCAGCGCGCGAATTCTTCGTCAAGCGAGGCTTCGATTTGATCGACATCTTCCCACCATGTGCCCGCCACGAGTTCATTACCTGCAGGCAGGCGCTGGCTCGCAGAGAAATTGCGCACGCTGCCAAGGTGTTGCGGCGGGCCATCGCGACTTCGGGCATCCTCTTGTGGACGTTCACTCACCTCGGCGCCATTGACCGCCGTTATTCTGCCGCGCGCCATAGGAAAGACAATGCCTTGATAGCGCGCGCTGTCATCGAGCATGCGCTTGACATCGTCAACTTGGGTTGCCGTGATGTTGAGCACAAAATGATTTGGCGCATCGCGTGGCAGCATATTCCGCCATTCGCGCAGCACTTCGCCTTGCAGCAGCACGAGGATGAACAGTACGCAGATCGGCATGGCAAAGACGCCGATGTGGGTCGCATTCAACAGCGGATGGCGCGACAGGCTTGATAGCGCAAGGCGAAGCGCGCCGCCTGCTCGCTTGCCAACTTGCCGACCGGTCTTGAGCAAGAGCACTGCGAGCAGCCCGAACACGGCAATCGTGACGAAGGTGCTGGCCAGCGCAAGGCCGGTCATGACGATGCTCTTGGTGTACCAGATCAGCATGGCGATCAGGGTCAGGCCGCCGGCGGCGAGCGTGAGGCGTCTCGCGCTTGCCGTTTTGGCGAGGTCTTCGCGAATCACCGCCATGGGAGAGACGCCGCCGAGCGCCATGATGGAGGGCAGGGCAAAGGCGATCAGGCACAGGATGCCGGTGAGCGCGCCGACCACGAGTGGCGTGAACGAAGGTGCGGGCAGATGCACAGGGATGGCATCGCCAAGCAGCGCGGTGAGCAAGGAATGACCGGCGAAACCGAGCAGCCAGCCGAACAGCACGGCAACAAGCGCGATCAAGAGGAACTGCACCGCGTATGCTGAGTAGAGTTCACGCGGCCGCGCGCCGAGCGTCTTCAAGATGGCGACCTGTGGCGCGCGCCGCCACGCATAGCGGTCGGCGCAAAGCGAAATGGCGACGCCGCCGAGCGCCACGGCAAGCAGGCCGCCGAGCATGATGAAGCTCTGCGCGCGATCAATGACGCGTCCGAGTCGTTCGCCTGAATCGCGCACATCGCGCCAGCGAAACCGCCCCTGCATGTCTTCTGACAAGGCATCGCGAAGCGCTTCTAGCTTGCCTTCATCGCCGCGCAGAAGCAGTCGATAGCTCAGCTGGCTGCCCGGCGCGACCACCTGCGTGGCTTCGATATCCGCCCAGTTCATCGTAAGGCGCGGCGCGAAATCCATGAAGCCCGAGGACGGATCAGGCTCAGAGAGAATAATGCCTGTCACTTCAAGCGCTTTGAGGCCGACTTCAATCGTATCGCCGAGTTCGAGGCCGAGGCGCGCTTTCAAGAGCCGGTCAACCCAGGCTTCGCCGACTTGCGGATGGCCTTGACCGGAGGCAAGAACGCGCAATCCGCTTGCATCGTTGATGCGCACCTCGCCGCGCAGCGGATAGCCCGGACTGACCGCCTTGACCGAAGCAAGCTGATTGCTCGCCTCGAAGTAGATCATCGAGACGAAGCCTAGAAGTTCAGCCGTATCGATCTCGAGCGCGTCCGCGGCATCGATGTATTCGCGAGGCGCTTTTGTGGCGCCGGAGATCACTCGGTCGGCGGCGAGGAAGCTATTTGATTCGTAGAGGATCGCTCGCCGAATCTGATCGGAAAAAAGACCGATGATCGTCACGGTGCCGACGGCGACGATCAGCGCGAGCGCCAGCAGGTTCAGCTCGCCGGCCTTCAGGTCGCTTGCGAACAGCTTGAAGGCGACGCGAAATCTCACGACACGATCCGGCCAAGCTCAAGCTCGTGCGTGCGGTCGCAGCAGGCCGCAAGGTTCGCATCATGCGTCACGAGCACCAAGGTTGTCGCAAAATCCCCGTGCAATTCGAACATGAGATCGATGATGGTCTGGCCGGTGCGGGTATCAAGATTGCCGGTGGGCTCATCGGCGAACAGCACCTTGGGGTTGGTGACGAAGGCGCGCGCGAGCGCGACGCGCTGCTGTTCGCCGCCCGAGAGCTTGGCGGGATAGTGGTTCATGCGCTCGCCAAGCCCAACGCGCTTCAGGCATTCGGCGGCGCGCGCTTCGGCATCGTCATCGCCGCGCAGTTCGGCTGGTAGGATGACGTTTTCGAGCGCGCTCAAGCTCGACAGCAGTTGAAACGTCTGAAACACAAAGCCGACGTACTTCTTGCGAAAGCTGGCGCGTCCGTCTTCGTCGAGCACGGACAAGTCGGTATCGGCGAACCACACCTTGCCGGATGTCGCTGTGTCGAGGCCGGCGAGGATGCTGAGCAGCGTCGTCTTGCCGGAACCCGATTGACCAACAATCGCAGCGCTCGATCCTTTCGCTATCTCGATGCTCAGGTCGTCAAGTATGGTAAGTTCGCCAGAAGCAACCTGCACCTTCTTACTGATGTTTTCTGCGGCAATGAATGTATCGGTCATGATCTATCTGACGAGGCATCTCTTGGCGGTGTCCATGTCTGCGCTCTTTCTGGTCGCATCTCCTACAGCGCTTGCGGCCGGCACCATCCTCGTCTTTGGCGATAGCTTAAGTGCGGGCCACGGCTTGGCGGATATGCGAACAGGCTGGGTGCGGCTGCTCGAAGAGCGAATCGCGGCGCAGGGACTATCCTATCAGGTCGCCAATGAAAGCGTCTCAGGCGAGACCACGACCGGCGGCCGTGCGCGCTTCGCAATGGCGTTTGAGCGCCATCAGCCTGATATTCTCGTACTTGAGCTCGGCGGCAACGATGCCTTGCGCGGGTTTCCTGTGGATGCCATGCGTGAGAACCTATTAGCGATGACCCGTCATGCGCAAGATGGCGGGGCGCGCGTGGTGATCGCGGGCATGAAGGTGCCGCCCAACTACGGGCCGCGCTATGCACGGGATTTTGAGCAGGTGTTCGTCGATGTCGCGGAGGTGACGGCGAGCCTGCGTGTGCCGTTCTTGCTCGAAGGCATCGCGACCGATGAGTCCCTGATGCAGTCCGATGGGATTCATCCGAACGAGGCGGCGCAGCCGCTGATCATGGAGTTGGTTTGGCAGGTGCTCGCGCCGGTGTTGCGCGCACAATCTCAGCCCCGTTGAGATCAAAGCTTCCCCGTGCGAGATCTCGCGTCAGGCTCACGCGACCGTCAAAGACAAAGCATTCGCCGGTAAATCTCTGGCGCTTGAAGGGTAAGCGCTGCAAGTAGGCCAAGATGCCACCATCGAGCTGGTAGACCTCTTTGAAGCCGCAGCGTAGGAGAAGCTGCGATGCCCGTTCGCAGCGGATGCCGCCGGTGCAGCACAGCGCAATCGGCGTCGATTTGTCGGCGTCTTCGAGCGTTTCTTCGACAAAGCTTTGAAATTCTGTGAAGTTTTCTGTTTCCGGGCTTTCCGCGCCTGGGAAGGTGCCAATCTCGATTTCGTAGCGGTTGCGAACGTCGATGAGCCGAGTTCCGGGCCGTTCGATGAGTTCGTTGAAGTCCTCGGGCACAAGGTGCATGCCCTGTTCAGCAGGCAAGCTGGCGAAGTCCAAGCCGCTGGTGACGAGTTCGGCGCGGACGCGGAGCTTCAGCTTGGAAAACGGCTGGGAGGCTGCTCGCGTGCGCGTGCTGCGCACCGTGCCCGGCAGGTTCATGTCGTGCAAGATTGTCGCGAAGTGCGCAAGCGCCGGCGGCAGGCCGCTCAACGACCAGTTCAGCCCCTCTGGCGCGACAATCAGCGTCCCTTTGATCTCGTGCCCGTGCAACTGATTGGCGAATGTGTCGCGAACACACTCAAGTTTGGCGAGCGGCGTGAGCAGGTAGCCGCTATCGACTTCGATGCACATGGAGGTCGCTCGCTATGATTTTCCGGCGCAGGCGGGCGATGGCCTTGCGCTTGCCGCGCGGTCTTGCCACTCTTGCTGCGTGTAGGTGTGCAAGGCGAGCGCATGCACGCCAGCGGCGAGCTCATCCGCAAGACATGCGTTCACCGCCCGGTGCCGCTTGATCAGCGGCAATCCCTCAAAGGCTTCGCTGACAAGCACAACCCGAAAATGTGATTCCGCGCCCGCGCCGCCCCTGTGCCCCGCGCTCTCGTCCTCGACATCAAGATACGAGGGCGTGAATTCGCGCTCAAGGTGTCGCTCGATTCGTTCTTGGGTGCTCATGAGGAAATGGTACACCTTTAGGCGCGGCCACCCCTAGGCGCGGCCACCTTTAGGCGCGGCCACCTTCGGCGTAGCCATGCAGTTGCAAGACGCTCGATTTTTCGCGATATTGAGCATTCCCCTAAGTGACTTCACCCAGTGCGATGTTCAAGCATCTTCGACACCAGCAGCTTGAGGCTCACTTTCGCCACAGGGCGCAGGATTTCGACGTCATCCCCGACAATGAACTGCGCGTCAGCAGGGCATTGAGCTGGCTGAGGCGCAGCGAAGATTTTGCAGAGTATCCAGATGATCGCTTCATCTTCCTGTGGATTGCCTTCAATGCGGCTTACGGCATTGTGTCCGATCAGAGCCAGTCATCCGATGCGCGCTCGTCCTACACACGCTTCTTAGGGCAGGTCGTTGAACTTGATGCGAGTCAAGTCATCTATCACTTGGTGTGGACCAATTATTCAGACGAGATCCACGGCATGCTCAGCAACCAATTCGTGTTTCAGCCTTTCTGGGACGCCTACCGGCTCGGCCTTGAGCGCTCGAAGTGGACGCACAAGATGGCGGGCGCACGGCGAAAAGCCTCAAAAGCGCTCGCTGAACACCGCACCCTTGATGTGCTCACCATTCTGTTCGACCGCCTCTACACCTTGAGAAACCAAGTGCTGCACGGCGGTGCTACCTGGAGCGGTGCCGTCAACCGACTGCAGGTGCTGCACGGCGCAGCGATCATGTCGGACTTGGTGCCAGCGATTATCTTGGTGCTGATCGACCACCCGGATCAGGATTGGGGGCCGGTGGCGTATCCGCATGTCGAGAAGGTGTAGCGACGAAGCTGCCGAACAGTCCCAACGCGAAACACTCCCGGTGCGAACTATTGCACAATGCGCGGCGTACCGAAAACCGTGCGATTACCCATGAATTTCCCATTGCCTCACGCTTCCAACGATCTTTCCGATCAGACCGCGCTCGTCACTGGCACGACTTCAGGGCTTGGTTGGCGCTTTGCGCAAGTGCTTGCGAAGTGCGGCGCCAAGGTCGCCTTGACGGGCAGGCGTGCGGAGCGGCTTGATGAGTTGGCCGAGGACATTCGCCAGCAAGGTGGCGCGGCGCTGCCGCTGACGCTTGATGTCAATGACGATGACAATCTCATGGCGGTCGTGGAGGAAACCGAGCGGACTTGGGGTCCCATTTCGATACTTGTCAATAACGCGGGCATCCCCGACGCCGAGCGTGCGACGCGGATGTCCACCGAGCTCATTGATCTCGTTCTTGGCACGAATCTGCGTGCGCCCTACATCCTTTCCTGTGAAGTCGCGCGGCGCTTGATGGCGGCGAAGCTGCCCGGCCGCATGGTCAACATCGCGAGCACCAGCGCGTTTCGCTACGACGGCAATGGCGCGGCGCTCTATTCGATCACCAAGGCCGCGATTGTGCGCATGACGCAAGCCTTGTCAATCGAATGGTCGCGCTTTCATATCAACGTCAATTGCATCGCGCCGGGCGCCTTTGAATCGGAAATGATGGATGGCATGCAGGCGCGCGTCGGACAAATCGGCCCGCGCACGCCGCGCGGTCGTCTCGGTCAACCGGCGCAGCTCGATTCCACGCTGCTCTATCTTGTGTCGCCTGCATCCGAAGCGGTGACTGGCGCGGTGATTCTTGTCGATGACGGGCAGGATAGCAGGTAGTTGTTTGTGAGACTGTATAAACTCAACGCCACGGCACGCCAGTCGTCAGCGCGAGCCGGTTCGCAGCCTCCGGCCCCTCGCTGCCCGGCGCATAGGGATCAGGCCGATCATCGCCTCGTTTCGCCCGTAGCCCGTCGATAAAGCGCCAGGCTGCTTCCACTTCCTCGCGGCTGACAAACTTGCCGCAGTCGCCTTTCAGCGCATCAAGGAGCAGGGCTTCATACGCGTTCTCGCCGGGCGTTCCGAGATCGAACACATGTCCGCCTGCGACCACTTGTGAGCGCTTGCTCGCCATGCACTTGCCAGTGCGCAGCAGAATCGGAATGCCTTTCCATCCGGGCAGGTCCAAGCGCAGTTTCAGCGCGACGAAGGTTTCCGTCCGACTGGCGGGCGCGACGCCATCAACGTCCAGATAGCCGTCGAACTGGCCCCACACAGGCGCATGGTCAAGGCGAATCGCGCGCAGCACTTCAAGCTTTGCGGCATTGGCATCAATCGTATCCGGTCGCATGGCCACGAGGCATACAAGCTGTAGCAGGTGGTTTTGCACCATGTCGCGAAGCGCGCCGGTGCGGTCATAGAACTCGCCGCGCGTGCCAATATCCTGTGATTCGGCGAGTGTGATCTGCACAGCGCCGCCTTTTGTGAGCGCCGCAAAGTCGCGGTGCGCAAGGGCGCGAACACGCGCTTTTCCGAGGTAGTGGTCGATGCGCAGAATCTGGCGCTCGTCGAACAACTCAACGAGTTGATTATTCAGAGAGGCCGCAGATGCGAGGTCGGTGCCGACGGGTTTCTCGACAATGACCGAAGTTGAATCAGTGGTCAGCCCGGCATCATGTGCGCGGCGCACCGCATCGACAAAAAGCTCCGGCAAGGTGGAGAGGTAGATGAGCCGAGCCCGCCCGCCCGCGCCTTCGAGCGCATGGCATAACGAAGAAAAGCCCGCGCCGTCAGCAATGTCCACAGTATGATGGCTTATGCGCTCAGCGAATCTTGACCATGCGCGAGAGGGTGTCGCTGGTGCCATCGCGCGTCGGTAGGCGTCGTTGCACAGCGGTCGCCTTGAAGCGCTGAACACGCGGCTGCCCGCGCCGAGCTCGCCACGCTCGTACAAGTTGGTCAAGGCGGGTAGCAAACTGCGTTTGGCGAGATCTCCTGTGCCGCCAAAAATGATCAGGTCGCAATCCACGTGCAGTGCTCTACAATGCTGCGCGCAAAAGGGACGCATGGTAAAGGAACTTGACACTTCTTGTCGGCGACATAGGCGGAACGCACGCGCGCTTCGCGCTCGCGGAAATTGACGCCGGAGGCACGCCGCTCATTCACGATGAGCGCAAGTTCGTCTGCGCGGATTTCGGCAGTGTCGAAGATGCCATGAGCCGCTATCTCGGCGAGAACAGCCAGGCTGCCCGCTGCAGACGCGCGAGCCTCGCTGTGGCAGGCCCGGTCACCGATCAGGGTGTTGAATTCACCAACAGCGGCTGGCGAATCTCATCCACGCACATCTGCAGCGAGCTTGACTTCGAGCGCGCGCTGCTCATCAACGATCTTGAAGCGGTGGTGCGCGCGTGGCCGCACTTGGCCGAGTCAGATATCGAAGATCTGTTCGCGTCTGATGCGCGTGTCGCGTGCGGGAACACCTCGCTGGTGATCGGCATTGGCACAGGATTTGGCATGAGCGTGATCCCAAATGGCGATCCGACGGAAGTCATCTCGACCGAGGCGGGACATTCGAGCTTCGCGCCGTCGAATCCGTGGGAGTACGAGATTCTGCAGACCTATTGGAAGCGATTTGGACGTGTCTCGTTGGAGCGGCTGGTGTCGGGCAGCGGCTTGGCCGACCTCTACCAAACCATCGCCGAGATTGAGGGTCGGCGAGTGTCGCCGTCTAGCGCGAGCGAGATTGCCGAGCGCGCCACCAAAGGCTGGGACCGGGTCGCCAAACTCAGCGTGCGAATGCTGTGCGAGCTCTTGGGCAGTGTCGCTGGCGACTGCGCGCTCGTCACTGGCGCCCGCGCGGGCGTGTATCTGCGCGGCGCACTGGTCGAGGCGATCGCGCCGATCTTGAAGGGTGGCAAGTTTCGCGAGCGCTTCGAGGACAAAGGACGAATGCGCCCCTACTTACGAGCCGTGCCGACCTATTTGATCGTGCATCCCGAGCCGGCATTGCTCGGCGCAGCGGCCTACGCGAGCGCATGAGTCAGCCGGATGAACTGATGGATCGGGAGACCAGCCGCAAGGTGTCCATCCTTGGCTCGGTGCTGCCCTTCCTGAAGCCCTACAAGATGCAAATTGCCGGTGCGTTCATCGCGCTGGTCGTGACATCCATGGTGACGCTCATGTTCGGCCAAGGCTTGCGCCTGCTGATCGATCAGGGCTTCTCGCAAGATTCAACCGAACTCCTCGGCAAGGCCATTCTTCTCTTTGTCGGGCTGACATTCGTGCTGGCGATCGGCACCTTCGCTCGCTTTTATCTCGTCACTTCGGTTGGGGAGCGCGCCGCCGCCGATATCAGGAATCAAGTATTCGCGCACGTCGTGTGCCTGCATCCCGGGTTTTTCGATCAGAACCTTGCGAGCGAAATTCAATCTCGCATCACCACCGATACCACGCTTGTGCAGACGGTGATCGGGTCATCGGCGTCGCTCGCCTTGCGAAACCTCTTTATCCTTGTCGGCGGCATCATTTTGATGCTGTTCTCAAGTCTCAAGCTTTCGCTCATGGTGCTCATCGCAGCGCCCGTTGCCATCGCCTCGGTCCTGCTCTTTGGCAGGCGCGTACGAGGGCTTTCGCGCGATAGCCAAACGGGTCTCGCGCGCGTTGGCACGCAGGTCAGCGAATCGCTCGGTAATATCAAGGTGGTGCAGGCGAGCGGGCGCGAGAGTCTTGACAGCGAGCGCGTTGCGACCAAGGTCGAAGCTGCGCTCGATGTCGCTATCAAACGCGTGCGCGTGCGCGCCTTTTTGATCGCCCTCGTCATGCTGGTGGTGTTTGGCGCCTTCGCGCTCATGCTGTGGGTCGGCGGCCAGGATGTGCTGCTTGGCGAGACGAGTGCCGGCGAGCTCGCGGCATTTGTGTTTTACGCATTCATGGTGGCAGGGTCTGTCGGCGCCATCAGCGAGGTGCTGACTGAATTGCAGCGTGCCGCCGGTGCCATGGAGCGCCTGCTTGAGCTGCTTGTGAGCGAGCCTGAGATTCGTGATCCTGCATCGCCGAAGCAACTCAGCGTCGCTGCTGGTAGCGCGCGTGTCGATGTCGAGCATCTCTGCTTCCGCTATGCGACCCGGCCCGAGTCGAAGGTGTTGCGCGATGTGTCGTTTTCGGTGCGCGCCGGCGAGCAGGTGGCGATTGTTGGACCGTCGGGGGCCGGCAAGTCAACGCTCTTCGACCTGCTGCTGCGGTTCTATGATCCGACCTCGGGAACGATTCGGCTTGACGGGATTGATATTCGCGATCTCGCCCTGTCCGAGATGCGTGCGCGCATTGCGCTGGTGCCGCAGATGCCGGTCCTGTTCACAGGGAGCATCGCTGAGAACATCGCCTATGCGTCCCCGGGCGCGAGTGAGCGAGATGTGCGTGCGGCTGCCGATGCTGCGCATGTGACGGCGTTTGCCGAAGACCTCCCTGATGGGCTCGACACCGAAGTAGGCGAGGGCGGTACGCTGCTCTCTGGCGGTCAACGGCAACGGGTCGCGGTGGCGCGCGCCATGCTCAAGCGTCCGCGCCTTCTGCTCCTTGACGAGGCAACGAGCGCGCTTGATGCGACAAGCGAGTTCTACGTGCAGCAGGCGCTCGCTGAGTTGACTGAATCCTGTACCAGCATGGTGATCGCGCACCGCCTTGCGACGGTACGAGACGCATCGAGAATCATGTTGTTTGAGGCTGGTGAGCTGCTTGATGCTGGCTCGCATATGGAACTCAGCCGTCGCAGTGAACTCTACGCGCGCTTGGCGCGGCTGCAGTTTCGGGAAGCGGCTTAAAGCGCTTATAGACGCTGCATATCCCGTGGCTATCCGATTGATTTCGCCAGAACGGTTAGCGCGCTTGCTGACTGGTCGTCGTCTCGCGAGTCCGGTGGAGGAACGTCCGGTATCGGGTGCCAAACTGACCGATCTGGACGAAGTGCGGTTGTCCAAGTACTTCCGAAGTCGGTTTTCTGACTGGCGTGCGCCAGAGGACTGGCGGTCAGTGCTCGTTGACCATAAGTTGGCCGTCATGACAGATCAACAAGTCTACCCAAGCTACCTTGGCGTGCTGTTGTTTTCGGAGCAGCCGGATGCATTCATTGCCGGTGCCTACGTTGATTTGGCGCTCTATCGGCACCATTCGGCTGACGGAAATACAGCTGATACGCAACGCATCGCAGGCCCGATTCCGGAGCAAATTGCGCAGGCGCTTGCTTGGCTGCGGATTTCACCACTCAACCCTGTGGTTTCTGTCAAGAACGGAGACGGACGGCGCGATTTTCCGACGTATTCTGATTTCGCGTTGCAAGAAGCAGTGGTCAATGCGATAGCGCATCGAGATTATGAGATTCGAGGTTCGCAAGTCATTGTCCGCATGTTTCCTGATCGGATCGAAATTCAAAATCCAGGGGCGCTGCACAACACGCTGACTGTCGAGAATCTGTATGCCGGATGCCACCCCATGCGCCGCAACCAGCTCCTCGCTGGATTCTTGCGAAGCTTCAAGAGCGAAGTCTCGGGCAGCAGCTATATGGAAGCGTGCGGTGAAGGGTTTCTGAACCTCGTACGGGCGAGCGAATCGCTGTCTGGTCGGCGTCCGCTGATCGAGCAGATTGGCGATGCCACCAAACTCACGATTTTCGCTGCTCGTCACGACATCGATCAGGAACGTCTGTAAACACGCCGTGCGCGCCTATTGTGCGAAGTTCACGCAGGCGCATGGGATTGTTGACCGTATAGATAAAAACACGCACGCCGCAATCGGCAAGGTGCGCGACTCGTTCCGGCGTGGCGAGGCGGTCGTGCAGATGCAACGACCACGCGCCCAACTCAATGGCGCGATGCACATGGCGTTCGTCAAACTTCGCGATCAGCACCGCGATTGGGGCGCTGCCGCTCGACCGCTGAAACGTCTCGAGCTCCGTGATCGAAAATGATGAGACCAAGAGTGGATGAGACGGTCTATTCGACATCAGGGATTCGGCCAATGCGGCGCCAGTGCCTTTGCCTTTGAGTTCGATATTGACGCCGGTTGCGCCGTCAAGAACATCGAATACCTGACTGATCTCCGGGATGCGCTCGCCGCCGCCGGCATCAAGCGCTTGAATCTCGTCCCAAGACTTGTCCTCTATGGCGCCGGTGCCGTTCGTGGTTCGTTCGAGCGTTGAATCATGAAACACGGCCAAGCGACCATCGACCAAGCGAATGTCGAGCTCGACCGCATCGACGCCGAGGCGTTCGGCAAGGCGAAACGCGGGAAGCGTGTTCTCAGGCGCAAGGCCTGCCGCGCCGCGATGCCCAATGATGACAAACTCGGCATCAAAGCCCATACAATGCTCACTATGACCTATGAAGTGCTCGCACGCCGACTACGCCCGCGCAGCTTCGATGAGCTGATCGGACAGGAGCATGTTGTTCGCGTGCTCCGTCACGCGCTTGATCACGGGCGGCTGCATCATGCCTATTTGTTCACCGGGACACGGGGTGTCGGCAAGACCACCATAGCGCGCATTCTCGCAAAGTGCATGAATTGTGAACAGGGCGTGACGGCGACGCCGTGCCTGACCTGCGCAAGCTGCACACAAATCGCCGAAGGGCGCTTCCCTGACCTTGTCGAAGTCGATGCCGCATCTCGAACCCGCGTCGAGCAGACGCGCGAACTTCTTGAGAACGTGCCGTATGCACCGACCCAAGGCAAGTACAAGGTGTATCTGATTGACGAGGTGCATATGCTCTCGCAATCGAGCTTCAATGCACTCCTAAAGACGCTTGAAGAGCCGCCAGCGCATGTGCGCTTTTTGCTCGCCACCACCGACGCGAAAAAAGTGCCTGTCACAGTGCTTTCGCGCTGCTTGCAACTGCAGCTCAAGAATCTTCTGCCAGAGCGCATTTCACCGTATCTTCAGCAGGTGCTTGAGGCCGATGGCGTCGAGTTTGACCAAGGATCGCTCGATGCCTTGGCGCGTGCTGGGCGCGGCAGTATGCGCGATGCGCTCTCCTTGACCGACCAAGCGATTTCATACGGAGGCGGCGCACTTGCGGCAAGCGATGTCCACGCCATGCTGGGCGCCGTCTCGAGCGAGAGCCTTGACGCGCTGATGGCGGCGCTCGTCAAGCAGGACGCTGAAGCGACCATGCAAGCGATTAGCGACCTCGCTGAACTCGGTCTCGACTTCGCGGCTGTGCTCGATCAATTGACATCGCACTTTCATCAGGCGGCAGTGCATCAGGCGCTTGGTAGCGCCTCCGGCGCATCCCATGTGGGGCGCCTCGTGGCCTGGGACGCCACCGAGCTGCAGCTTGCCTATCAAATTGCCATTACCGCGGCGCGCGATTTGCCGCTCGCGCCTGATCCGCGCTGCGGCTTCGAGATGGCGATGCTGCGCCTGCTCGCGTTTCAGCCCGGGCGCAGCTCAGGTGATGGCGGTGCAGCGCGCGAAACTCGTGAAGCCAAGCCTGAAGCGGTCGAGACCAACCGCACTGAACACGCAGCGAGTCGCCCGGCGCAGCGCGAAGCGGCTTCGCCCGTGCCCAGCGCGCCCTGCGAACTTGACTGGCATGCCGTCAGCGAGTCGCTCGATGCGGATATGAATCCCTTGGTCAAACAGCTTGCCCGCCGAGCTTGGGTGGTGGAGCGCGCCGATTCGCATCTCGTGCTTGGCGTCGATGAGGACTACGCGCCAAGCGTTGATAGCGAATCGGTCAACGCGCTCGGTGCAGCGCTCGCACCGATGCTCGGCTCGCCAGTGACCATTCAAATCCGAGCTGGGAAGCCCGCGCAGGAGACGCCATCGCAACGCGATGAGCGCATATCAAGGCAGCGCCGCTCGCAGGCTCAAACGATCATTGAGGCGGACCCTTTCGTTCGCTATCTTGTCGACAAGTTCCGTGCTTCAATTGTGCCGGAATCCGTGCAACTCTTGGGAGCAGGCAACTCGTGAATCCAACAGAGATATTCAAGCAGCTCAGCGGCATGCAAACGCGCATGGCCGAGCTTCAAGAAGAACTCGCCGCGCAGGAGATCAGCGGCGAATCCGGAGGCGGCTTGGTGCGTGTCGTCGTCAACGGCAAGCTCGAGGCCAAGCGCATCATCATTGACCCCTCGCTCGCCGGCGAGGATTTGAACGTCATTGGCGACCTCGTCGCGAGCGCATTTAATGCTGCGGCGCGACAAGTGCAGTCGCAGCAAAGGGAGCAGCTTGGCGGCGTATTCGGATTAGGTGGTTTACCAGACCTCCTGAACCGTTGAGCAGACTCATCGAGCAATTGGTCGATGCCATGCAGGTATTGCCTGGCGTGGGTGCGAAAGGCGCGCAGCGAATGGTCTATCGACTGCTGTCGAGAGACCGAGATGCGGGCCTTCGTTTGGCCGGATTGCTTGAAACCTGCATGCGCGAAGTCGGCGAGTGCAAGGACTGTCGAACCTATTGCGAAACGGCTCAGTGCCCGATTTGCGCCGATGCGCGCCGCGATGCCTCCGCGCTATGCGTGGTCGAGGGGCCGAGCGACATCTTGGCGATCGAGCGATCCGCGGGCTACAAGGGGCGCTATTTTGTGCTGCACGGTCATTTGTCGCCTTTGGACCGGGTAGGACCCGAGGACTTGGCAATTCCAAAAATGCTCGATGACATCGTTGAACGCCAAGTGCGCGAAGTCATCCTTGCCACGAGCTCGACTGCCGAAGGCGAGGCCACCGCTTGGTACATCGCGCGCGCGCTCCGCGATGCGCCGCAGGAGGTGCGCGTGAGCCGCATTGCGCAAGGCATTCCCTTGGGCGGTGAACTCGAATACACGGACGACGGCACTATTTCGCACGCGCTGATGGGGCGAACGGAAATGCGCTCATGAGTCGCGGTCAACTGCCGTACACTTGGGTGGATAGCGATGCCTCGCTGGCATCGGCATCGAAGCATTGGGCGAAGGCGTCGGTGGTCGGCATGGATATCGAATTCGTGCGCTTCAATACCTACTATCCGCAAGCTGCCATCTACCAGATCGCGAGTGAGGCGACGATCGACTTGATCGATGCGCCAGCGATCAAGGATTTCGCGCCGCTCATCGAGTTGCTGGGCACCGAGCGAGTCCTCAAGGTGATTCACGGCGGCGGCGAGGATATGGAAGTCATCCGCACGCACCTTGGCATGATGGCGCGAAACCTGTTCGACACTCAGCTTGCCGCCTGCATCGCTGGCGGTGGCTGGAGCGTCGGCTATGCGACCTTGGTGAGCGATCGCCTTGGCGTTGAGCTATCCAAGGAAGCGCAACGCAGCGACTGGCTGGCGAGGCCGCTCACACGGGCGCAACTCGAATACTGCCAGCAGGATGTTGCCTACCTGATTGAACTTCGAGATATTTTGGATCGAGAGCTTGAACGCCTCGGGCGTTTCGAGTGGTTTGAGGAAGAAATGCGCCACTGGCTCGGGCGAGAGGAAGTACCGCCTGAAGGTCGCTACCTGAAGATCGCTGGCGTTCGGCAGATGGCACCTCGCCAGCAGGCGGTGCTCAAAGCCCTGTGCGAATGGCGCGAGCTCGAAGCGATGCGCACCGATACACCGCGCCAATGGGTGGTGCGGGACGAGCATCTTTCGAGATTCGCTCGCCACGAGCGTCTTGATCGAAGCGTCATCGGCAACGCCTTGCCGCCGCATGTGGCGAAGCGCCACGGATCGGGGCTGCTCAAGGCGTTTGAAGCAGGCAAGGCAAGTGAGGTGCCGGTCGAGCTGGCGCAACCGTCCGCATATGGTTCGAGGGAAATCGTGAAGTCGATTCTCAAGGGCATTGCAGTGATCGCCGATGACCTCAACATACCGCCCGAACTGCTTGGTCGGCGGCGCGAGATCGAACGCTGCGTGCGCGCGTGGCAAAGCGGTGATCGGCAACCGGACTATCTCTCCGGCTGGCGAAACCCCTACTTGCGTTCGCTGTTCGATGCGGCGTTCGATGCTGGGCAATGTGCGTGAGGCAGACGTGACAGATTTTTGGCGGCACAAGTCCTTGGAGGCCATGAGCGCGGACGAATGGGAAGCGCTCTGCGATGGCTGCGCACGCTGTTGCCTCATTAAGCTCGCCGACGACGATGATGGCGAGCAAGTGGAGTACACAGCGGTCAGATGCGAGCTTCTGGATGATCGCACCTGTCGATGCACGCGCTACGATGCACGTATGCGTCTTGTTGAGGACTGTGTGCAGGTGACGCCCAAACTCGCCCGAACCGCCAAATGGCTGCCAGCGACTTGCGCCTACCGGCGGCTTGCTGAAGGCAAGGACTTACCCATATGGCATCCGCTGCGTTCAGGAGATGCGAACAGCGTGTTCCGTGCCGGCATCGCTATACGCGGTCGAACCGTGTCTGAACGGGGCGTGCATCCAAGCGATCTCGAATGCATGGTCGTGACCTGGGTGCAATGAGCCATGCGCAATGACTCAGGCGCAGTAAATCAGGCGCAGTGATGATCGCGTGGATGTGCGTTGCCCTCGGTGCCCTCGTTTGGAGCGTCGCGATCTGGTTCTGTGTGCGCGTGCCTTGGGCGCTGCGCGTGTGGCTGTGCCTGTCGATGCCGGTGTGGGCACTAAGCCCAGCGCCAGTGGAAAATCATCCGGACGAGCATGCGCCGGCGATCTTTGCGGCGTTCTACGAGCTCTTCATCGCCTCAAATGGCAATCCGGGCGCTGCCATCGCTGTGTTGGTGCTCGGCACTGCGCTCCTGACACTGGCCGTCGGGCTGGCCTACATTGCGAAAACATACTTCACGAAGTCTGGCGCTGGGCATTGATTCCTTTTTGGATAGGCTCGGCGAGCCTGTGCACAGTTCTCATGAAGAAAGATGCCTCGATTCGGTACAATGCATCTTCGCGTGGCTGGGTAGCAAAGTGGTTATGCAGCGGACTGCAACTCCGTTTACGCCGGTTCGAATCCGACCCCAGCCTCCATATGAACAATAGCGAACATAAGCAAACACTCTAACCCCTTGAAAAACATTGGGGGGCGCCACTTGGTAGGCTTTTGAATCGGCGGCACTTGCTGCGAATTCTGCAACAAGTGGAGACCGCGAAGGCGAACCGGAAGCGATTCCTTGAAGATTCGCACAAGTGATACGATAGGCATTCACTTTCTTGAAGAAAGGACGGGCATGAACGTCCTGCTTGGACATGTATCGGGGCTGAGGCTCAAGTACACGGACAAGTACAAGGAATTGATCGCGTGATTGGGCAAGCCAAAATCCACATAGACCCGTCTTTTGAGGAACCGATGGATCTTGCGGCAAAGACTGCGCCGCAATCATTGATGGAGGCTTGGCTCGGCAAGGTGCATGAAGGCGATTGCATCAAGCTCATGGACAAGCTGCCAGCCTGCTCAATTGATTTGATCGTCACCAGCCCGCCCTACAACATCAAGAACTCCACAGGCAACGGATTGAAGAACGGGTCCGGCGGCAAATGGCAAAATGCCGCGCTTCTCGACGGCTACTCGCATCACTCGGACTGCCTGCAGCACGACGAATACGTGGCTTGGCAGCGCCGTTGCCTGACAAGCATGATGCGGGTTCTTAAAGAGAGCGGAGCGATCTTCTACAATCACAAATGGCGTGTTCAAAATGGAATGCTGCAAGATCGCTCCGACATTGTGAAAGGGTTCCCGGTGCGTCAGGTGATTATTTGGAAGAGGGATGGCGGCATAAACTTCAATCCGGGGTATTTCCTGCCAACCTACGAGGTGGTTTATCTCATATGCAAGCCGGATTTTCGCTTGCCGCCAAAAGTCAACGCGATGGGCGACGTCTGGGAAATTCCTCAAGAAAAAAACAATCCGCACCCGGCCCCGTTCCCAGTAGAGCTTGCCGCACGATGCGTGAGGGCGACAGACGAAGGCATCGTGTTGGACCCCTTCATGGGGTCTGGCAATGCTGCAATCGCGGCGGAGGCACTAGGCAAACAGTGGATCGGCATGGATATATCCCCCGACTATTGCAAGATGGCTGCGGAGAGAATAAACGCAGCAAGAGGCCTCTTGAGGAAATGACCAATGCGCCAACCACCAAAGAACAAGCGGGAGTTGCTTGATCGGCTCGACGAGATAATTCGCCGTGGCTGGTACAGCATGGATGTTTCGCGCTATTCAGGTTCGGGCGCGCCCGGCGCGTTCGTGGAAGACCTGCTCGGACTGACCACCGGAAACAAGGACATACCTGATGCGGTTGGATGGGAGCTGAAGTATTACAGCCCACAAACGAACCTCATCACCTTGTTCCACAAGGAGCCTAATCCGAAGGGGGTTGTGCGTGGCACTGTCGCAATTGACTTTGATGCACGAGAAAACCAGCCAGGCTCCAACGCGCTACGTAATCACGGGACGAAATTTAGGGTTGCGCCGGAAGATGTCTGCCGGCTCTATCTGAAAAAGGAGCGCATTGGTTGACGCAAGTACATAGGCCCGAATAAGAACGTCTAGAATAGACTCGTATAATTCACCGTATCTCTCTTGCCATTCATGCTGGTTGCTGCGCCACAGCTAGAACAGTTCGCGGCGGAGCTATTGGCTACCGCAGGTGCGCCGCGCGAGCGCGCTGACGAGACCGCAAATCATCTGGTGCTTGCCAATTTGAAAGGTCACGATTCGCACGGCGTTGGCATGATTCCGCATTACCTCCATGCCATGAGGCACGGCGAGTTATGCGCGGATGCCGACTATTCGGTGTTTCGCGATGCCGGGCCAGTGATTGGTGTGGATGCCAAGCGATGCTTCGGGCAGGTGGCTGGGCGGATTGCCATGGACTTGGGTCTCAAGCGCGTATCAACCTTGGGCCTCGCGGTGATTGCGGTTCGCGGCGCCTATCATTTGGGACGCATCGGTAGCTACGCCGAACAGTGCGCGCGCGAAAATCGAATTTCCTTGCATTTCGTGAATGCCACCGGCCACGCGCCGCTCGTCGTACCTTGGGGTGGCCGCGAAGCGCGCTTTATGACCAATCCATTTTGCTGCGGTATTCCAAGGACAGAACACGACCCGCTTATTCTCGACATGGCAACGAGCCTGATCGCGCTCGGCAAGGTGCGCGTTGCCCACGCCCGTGGGGAGCGACTCGCCCCGGGCGCGCTGATGGACAGCGAAGGCAGCCCAACCGATGACCCAGGGAGCATCTTTGAAGGCAAGGGCGGGAACTTGGTTCCGTTTGGTCGCCACAAGGGTTCTGGCCTCGGGCTGATCTGCGAACTGCTCGGCGGCGCGTTCGCTGGCGAATGGTCGATACAGCCCGCACATCCGCGCGGCGACCGGATCATCAACAACATGCTGAGCATCATTCTCGATTGCGACCTGTTTGGCGGCGAGGCGCGCTTTCGTGAGGAAGTCGAGGCGATGATCGAATATGTACAATCATCAAAGCCTGCCAAGGGCGTTGACCGTGTGCGCATTGCTGGCGAACCGGAGCGAGAGGCTATGGCGGGGCGTTCATCGCATGGCATCGAAGTTGAAGACGCGACATGGCAGTCTTTGCTGCGTGCTGGCGAGAGGCTCGGTATTCAGTTCAATTAAGCGGGAGCAGCAATGAGCTACCAACAAATCAGTTACGAAGTCCAAGATCGGATCGCCACCATCACCCTCAATCGTCCAGAGCGCTTGAATGCGTTCACTGCGGTCATGATGCAAGAGATGGTGGATGCGCTTGATCGGGTCAATGCCGATGATGATATGCGGGCGGTGATCGTCACCGGTGCCGGTCGAGCCTTTTGCGCTGGTGCCGACCTTTCATCCGGCGGCGGCACCTTCGATCATTCAGGTCGCGTTGATGAGCCTGCGGCGCACCGCGACTCGGGCGGCGTATTGACCCTCGCCATCTTCAATTGCCTCAAGCCAGTGATTTCAGCGTGTAACGGGCCCGCGGTCGGCATTGGCGCGACCATGCAGTGCGCGATGGACGTTCGGCTCGCTTCAGAGAACGCCAGATTCGGCTTCGTGTTCGCGCGCCGCGGCATCGTGCCAGAAGCGGCGTCGAGTTGGTTTCTGCCAAGAATCGTGGGAATATCCAAGGCGCTTGAATGGTGCTATTCGGGCAAGGTGTTCGATGCGAGCGAAGCACTCGAAGGCGGCTTCGTGCGCTCGCTTCATGCGCCGGACGAACTGCTGCCGGCGGCGCGGGCGCTTGCGCGCGAGATCGCCGATAACACATCATCGATTTCAGTCGCGCTGATTCGCCACATGATGTGGCGCACACTCGGAGCGGCGCATCCGATGGAAGCGCATAGGCTCGATTCTCAAGGCATATTTCATACCGGATCGTCCGCGGATGCCAAGGAAGGTGTGCAGTCGTTTCTTGAGAAGCGGCCAGCGGCATTCCCCGGCCGCGTGAGCCAAGACATGCCGAGCTTCTTCCCTTGGTGGCAAGAACCGGAATTTTCGACCGACTAGGCGCCTGCACCGTAGGAAGTCAGACAAGCGAAAATTCGATCCCGCCGCCCGTTTGAACGGTCGATTGAGGATAATATCGAGCTATATTTGACGAAATCGAATCGAGCGAGGTCAAATGTTCAAACGGGCGAGTGGGAGCGGATTTGCAGCCGCGAATTCCTACGGCGCAGGCTCCTAGTGTCCTGTCCCATAAATAAGTGTGGGTTCAGCGCGCAGGAGAAGGGCTGTGGC
>JAPOTJ010000047.1 GCA_026709225.1 Gammaproteobacteria bacterium
GCAGCTCAGCCGCTTGCGCGGCGGCCTGCTGAATTGAAGCGCCCAGCGAGAACGCAAGCAGCGCGAACGAGGCGATGAGGGCGAGACCCCTCCCGGAGCGTTTTCTGACCTTGTCGGCCCTCTCGAAAAAGGCCCAAGGTTGAAGCTTGGATTTAGACCCTATCCCCGATTGATCGGCAGCGGGGGGGGGGGGGTACAATCGGAACGTATTAGTGCTGTGCTCATAGCGTTGATCATCCTTATCTTTCTTATCTTTACGCGGAGGGCGCTCGTTACCTCTCGCCAGCGCGCACTGTAGCATGTGAAGCCCAGTGCGGTGGCAGTGGTATGTGATAGCCGTGCGATTCTCACCCGCATCGAACATCGAGACGAGGCGGAAGCGTCATGCTCAAGGTGTCATCCGGTGGCATCATTGGATCAGGCATCAGGAAATGATACGCAAACGCGGGTGTGCATGATGTATGCTTTTGCGTCAAGCCCGACGAGATTCTCACGACATGCGCTTTCCGAAACACCTGCGATTCATAGGCTTGATCGCGTTCCCTCTCGTGCTCCTCGCATCGCCCGGCGCACTCGCCGCCGATGATCTCAACTCGGGCGACAGCGCATGGATATTGACCGCAACCGCGCTCGTGCTGTTCATGACGCTGCCAGGTCTCACCATCTTCTACGCCGGTCTTGCGAGGGCGCAGTCAGTATTGTCGGTGATGATGCACTGCTTCTCGGTATGCTGCGTCGCTTCGGTGCTGTGGCTGATTTGCGGGTACAGCCTTGCGTTCAGCGGTGATGGCGCATTCATTGGCAACCTCGACAAGATGTTCGCGACTGGCATTGGCGAGGCGTCGATGAGCGGCAGCATTCCTGAGACGGTCTTTTTCGTCTTTCAAATGACATTCGCCGTGATCACGCCCGCGCTCATCGTGGGCGCCTACCCCGAACGCATCAAGTTCTCCGCCGTCATTCTGTTTAGCGCGGCTTGGCTGCTGCTCGTCTATGCCCCTATCTGCCATTGGGTGTGGGGTGGCGGCTGGCTGTCGTCGATGTTCGGCGTCATGGACTTCGCAGGCGGCTTGGTGGTGCACGCATCAGCAGGCACCTCCGCATTGGTGCTTGCCGCGGTGCTTGGTGGAAGGCGCGGATTCCCCGGGCCGGTCGCGCCGCCGCACAATCCGGGCCTGACTGCGATTGGCGCGGGCATGCTCTGGGTTGGCTGGTTTGGATTTAATGGCGGCAGCGAGCTGGCCGCCAACGGCAGTGCTGGCATGGCGATATTGGTGACGCATATTTCCGCCTGCACGGCAGTCATCGTGTGGTCGGCAATCGAGTGGATTCGCTTCGGCAAGCCGAGCTTGGTCGGTGCGGTCACCGCGGTCATTGCCGGGCTCGGCGCCATCACGCCGGCATCCGGTGATGTCGGGCCGGTTGGTGGACTGATCATTGGCGCATCCGCGGGTGCGCTCTGCTTCTTTGCGGTCGGATTCGTCAAGCGCACGATCAAGGTTGACGATTCGTTCGACGTGTTTGCAGTCCACGGTGTCGGCGGCATTCTCGGAACAATGCTCGTCTCGGTGCTTGCCGTCGAGGTCGCTCAGGGGAGCTGGCAAAGCCAGTTCGTCTCGCAACTCGTCGGCGTGCTCGCGACGGTCGCCTGGGCAGCCGGGTTGACGTGGGTGCTTGCCAAGATCATCGACAAGCTTGTCGGCGGCATGAGAGTGGACACGCAGACCGAGATCGAAGGGCTTGACCTGCACGCGCATGGCGAACAGGGGTACTACATATAGCTTGTCAGCACTAAACGAGCTTGAGCGGTAGCGATCGCAGGCGTTTCCCTGTCGCCGCGTAGACGGCATTGGCGACCGCTGGCGCGATTGGCGGCAGCCCCGGCTCGCCGACGCCGGTGGGATGAGCGTCGCTGTCGATGATCACCACCTCGACCTCGGGCGCTTCGTTCATGCGCAAGATCGGATAGTCGTGAAAGTTGCTTTGTGTGACCTCGCCGGCGTCGATGTTGATCTCGCCATGAAGGGCGGCAGTCAGCCCGAACATGATCGCGCCTTCCATTTGCGCTCGCACGACATCGGGATTGACTGCAAGCCCGCAGTCCACAACGCAGAGCACCTTGTGAATGCGAATCGCGCCGTTTTCGACGGAGATCTCGGCGACTTCGGCCACGTCCGTTCTATATGAGTGGTGTGCAGCGAAGCCGAGATGGCGGCCCGCTGTCGGTCGCATCCTGCGCATGTGGTCGCCAGCGGCTTTGATGACGTTCTGCAGGCGCGGATTGTTCCGGGTGTTGCGCACACGAAACTCCACAGCGTCGAGTCCGCTCATCTCGGCAAGCTCGTCCATCATGGTCTCTTTGGCGAACGCGGTGAACGAATGTCCGACCGAGCGCCAGAAGGCGAGTGGCAGGCCGTGGTCTTTGGTGACATGGCGCACCTCGCGGTTCGGGAAATCGTAGTCCTCAAAGAGACCTTCGACACTGACGCCATCGACAATCCAACCGTCCATCGCACCTTCCACCGCGCCCGCGAGCCAGTTGACGACGCCATCCGGCACGGCGTTCGGCAGCATGAAAGGCAGCATCTGCTCGACAACGTCCGGCATGATGTTGCCGCCGACGCGCTTCGCGAACCACGCCGAGACTTGCCCTGAATCGTCGATGCCCGCCTTGATGCGCATCAGCGAAGCTGGGCGGAAGAAGCCGCTTTTCATGTCGTCTTCTCGGCTCCAGAGCAGGTGAATCGGCTTGCCGGTCGCCTTCGAGATCTGCGCCGCCTCAGCGACGTGCGTGAGCGTGCCGCGTCGGCCAAAGCCGCCGCCAAGATAGGTGCTGTGCGCCTCGACATGCTCCGCATCGAGTCCTGCAACCTTGGCCACAATGCTGCGAGCTGCGCCGATGCCTTGCGTTCCGCACCAGACGGCGGCGCGGTCACCCTCGACATGCACGACAGCATTCATCGGCTCCATCGGCGCGTGCGCAAGATAGGGGGTCCAATAGTCGTGCTCGACTGTGTCGGACGCCGCGGCGAAGCCTGCGGACAGGTCGCCTTGCTCGCCGGTGGCATCGCCGTCTTCTGCGTCCATGGCGGCCTTGTAATCGGCTTTCACCTGAGCGCTTGTGACATCGGCAAGCGCTGGCAGCGACCATTCAATGTCGAGCGCGTCGGCGGCTTGCTTGGCTTGCCAGTATTTTTCCGAAACGACCGCGATGCCTTCCTCGATTTGGACGATGTGCGCGATGCCCGGCATGGCGGCGGCTGCTTCGGAATTGATGCGCTTGACCGTGCCGCCAATGACCGGGCTGCGGCGAACAACGGCGCGCATCATGCCAGGCACTTCCACGTCAATGCCGAATTCGGTACGCCCGGTGGCCTTGTCCATGCCGTCGAGCCGCGGGAAATCCTTGCCGATGTATTTGAAATCGCTTGCGCGCTTGAGCGGCGTTTCTTCGGGGAGCGGCGGCTCGCGCGCGGTCGCTGCGAAATCCCCGAAGGGATGCCGGGCGCCGCCGAGAAGCACGTGTCCGTCATCGGTGCCGAGGCTTGAGACAGGCACGCCAAGGTCTTCTGAGGCGGCGCGAAGAAGAAGCGCGCGGACATCGGCACCGACTTGGCGAAGCTGCGTGAAATGGGCAAAGATCGACGTGCTGCCGCCGGTGGCCTGCATGCCGAACGCCGGGTTGTCGTAGTCTGGGTGCGGGCCGGCCAAAGCGATCTGAATGCGAGACGGCGTCACGTCGAGTTCTTCGGCGATCAGGGTCGTGAGTCCGGTGGTCACGCCTTGGCCCATTTCGTCCCTCGGACAGACGAAGCGAATGATATTTTCCGGCGTGATTTCAAGAAAGGCATTCGGCACGAGCGAGCCAGGCGAGCCGCGCAGTGCCGGCAGGCCGCCGCCGCAGCCTGCGAGCGAAATGCCGATGACGAGGCCGCCGCCGGCGACGCCCGTGTTCCTCAAGAACTTCCTTCGACTGAAATTGACGGCGTTCATACCTGCACCTCGTGACCCGCTTTGGCAACATCCAAAATCGCCTGCTTGATGCGCGGGTAGCAGCCGCAGCGACAGATGTTTCCGGCCATTGCGGTTTCGACCTCTTCGCCGCTCGGGTTGGGGTTGGCGGATAAGAGCGCCGCTGCGGACATAATCTGCCCCGGCTGGCAATAGCCGCACTGCGGAACGCTGCTTGCTTCCCAAGCAGCTTGCAGAGGATGCGGCGAATCAGGGGTGCCGAGACCTTCAATGGTCGTAATGTCTTTGCCAGCGACCGCTGCGATCGGCAGGATGCAGGTGCGCACTGCCTGTCCGTCGAGGTGCATGGTGCAAGCGCCGCACAGGCCGGCGCCGCAGCCGTATTTGGAACCTTTGAGCTTGAAACTGTCGCGCACCGTCCACAAGAGTGGCGTGTCGGGCGCATCGTCGGTGCGCACTGCCTCTCCGTTCAGTCGAAATTCAATCACTGTCGATAGCCTCCGTTATTTGTTTGCTCGCGTCGCAAGTAGCGACATGGTATCGAGTTCTTCACACATCACGATGCTGCGCTTCGCCATGGTAAGAAACATGTCGTTGCCGCGATCAGTCTCGCCGACGAGCGTCGAGACCAGCACCGACATGTTGAGTCCGGCTGGCGCGAAGTGCCGATAGAGCTGCCAGCAGTCGTTCCAGTCAAGGCGCACACCGTAGCTTGTGAGCAGGTCAAGGTAGTGCTTCAAGAGCGCGCGCTCTTCTCGTGCGCGGCGCTCGCTTGAGACGGATGTGCCCAGAAAATAGCTGACATCCTGCAGCGCATGACCGTGATTGACCGACTGCCAATCGAACACGGCAAGCGGGTGCGGACCGCCGAACATCATGTTGTCGAGCCGGTAGTCGATGTGAATCACCGTGCGCGGCGCATCGACATTCGCATAGGCTTCCTGCACATCCGCGAAGGTCTCCGAGATGGCAAGCTCATCGGGCGTCAATCGCGACTCGTAGCGTTGTCGAAAGGCCTCGAGAAACATGCCATACGACGATTCGGCCTGCCCTTCCATGCGTATCTCCGCGAGCAGCGGAATACCGGCAAGGCTCGGGTCGCCCCAGCGCGGCCCGTGCAGTTTGGCGAGCTGTTCGAGCGCGAGCGCGGCTTGGTCGGTAGAGCATTCGGACATTTGGTCGATCTGCACGCCTGGTGTCAGATCTTCCAAGATCAGCACAAAGTCGTGGGATTCGGGATCGAACTCGGCCGCAAAGCAGCGCGGGAAGCAAATATCGACTGTGCGCCCAAGCTGCGAATAGAAGAACACCTCGCGCGCATAGTTATTCAGCATCGCGGCGAGCTGGCGACTGAGATCGTTCGTCGAGGGGAACTTGCCGACGAGTGTCGTCGGCAGAGGGCCGTCGCCGATGAGCTCGAAGCGGGCGTTCTCGCCCATCTGCCCGGCGCCGACGGGCGACGCATGAATCTCTTTGACCGTGCCCGACACGCCCGACGCATTGAGCCGCGAGGTGAGCCAGGCGGGCGTCACGAGATCGGGTTTCGAGGGAATGCGCATCCCATACATAATACGCATCTGACGAATCTTGGGGTGTCCATGTATCCGCAATACTGCTCAAAGTTTCCTGAACTCGGCTTCTACGGCCTGCCAGGTCACAGCCGCGCGCCGCGCGATGTCCTTGCCCAGGTGCGCGACGGCGAAGCGCTTGGTATCGGCAACGTCATGATTTCCGAGCGCGCCGATTACAAGGAGATCGCTGCGATTTGCGGCGCGTGCGCGGCGGTCAGCGAGTCGATCTACATCGGCACGTCGGCGACCAATCTCAATACGCGCCATCCAATTGTGACCGCGTCCATATGTTCGACGTTGAACCGACTGTCAGAGGGCAGGTTCGCGCTTGGCCTCGCCAAAGGTGTCGGTATTCGCTGGAAGCTGCTGAACCTCGACTATCCTAGCTACGAGAAAGAGCGCGAGTTTCTTGACATCATGCGTGCGCTGCTGCGCGGCGAACCGGTCAGCGGTTTCGCCGGCGCGCTTGGCAGCTATCCGCATTTGCAGCTTGCCGACTATGTCAATGAGGACGTGCCGCTGCTCTATGTTGGGTTTGGCCTCAAGAGCCTTGTCAACGCCGGGCGCATCTACGACGGCGTGCATCTGCACACGTTTATTGGTCAAGACGCACTGGCCCGCGCCGTCGATGCGGTCCGTCAGGGCGAGCGCGAGGCGCAGCGCGAAGCTGGCAAGGTCAAAGTCTGGTCGGTGCTCGCAACAGTGTGTGATGCGAGCGAAGAGGCGTACCTGAAGCGAATCGTGGCGCGATGCGCAACCTATCTGCAAATCCCGAGCTACGGCGAAGCGCTCGTCAAAGTCAACGGCTGGGACGAGGCAGAACTCGTCCGGTTTCGTCAGAGCAAGGCTGTACAGGCAGTTGGCGGTTTGATCGATAGTGTCGCGACGACGAGCCAACTCGAAGCCATTGAGAAGGAACTGCCGGACTCTTGGCGACCAGCAGCGGTTGGCGATGCGAAAACTTGTGCGCAACGATGGCTTGAAGAATTCGAGGCGGGCGCTGATGGCATTATCATTCACGCGAGCACGCCTGAGGAGTTTGCGCCGGTATTGCGCGAATACGAGAAGATACGCCCAGCAAGCCGATTTGCCGAGCGTGTGAACCGTCCTGCTTGAAACTGACCGATGCTGAACAATTTCGATGACTTCCCGGTGCACCAGACGCCGGAGCCGCTCGCGCAGCCGGCGACGAGCGATGTCAACTTCTATGATCGAACCTGGTTTGCGGGCTATGCGCGCGACGCCAGCTACTACTTCGGTGTCGCCATGGCTGTGTACCCACATCTTGGCATTCTCGACTGCGCGTTCAGCGTGGTGCGTCCTGGTGGCTTGCAGCACTGCTTCTTCGCATCGCGCCGGGCGCCGCTCGAGCGCACTGAAATGCAGGCGGGACCCATGCGCATCGACGTGATCGAACCCATGCGCCGAACGCTCGTCACGCTCGATGACAACGACAGTGGACTCGGCTGCGAACTCATGTTTTCGGCGCGTACAGCGGCTTTGCAGGAAGGTCGCCAGACGCTTTGGCACGGTGCTCGCAGATTCATGGACGCGACGCGGTTTGATCAATTTGGCGCGTGGACGGGTTGTGTGCGGACGCCCGACGGCGAGATTGATGTCAATGCAGATGCCTGCCTCGGCACCAAGGATCGTTCATGGGGCGTGCGCCCGGTCGGTCAGCCGCAGGTCATGGGTGCGCCGAATATGCCTTCGGGATTCTTCTTTCTCTGGGTGCCGATTGTCTGGGACGATCACATCTCGCAAGCCATCTTCTTTGACGGGCCGCGCGGCGAACCGCTCTTTCGCGAGGCGCTCAGCGCGCCGCTCTTTTGTCTTGACGGCGATATTCCAGATGCGGCGAACGCGCGCTTCGAGAAGATGGCGAGTGTCGTTCATCGCGTGGACTACCATCCCAATACGCGCCTTGCGAAGCGCGCCGCGCTGAAGTTCACGGACGTGTCAGGCGGCGAGCGAGACATGCGGCTCGAACCTCTGCTGCGCTTTCACATGAAGGGCCTCGGCTACGGGCATCCCATGTGGCGTCACGGTGTTTGGCACGATGAGCTCGCCCTCGGTCACGAATCCTTCGATCCGAATCAATTGGACTTGCTCGCCATCGAGAACAACCACGTGCAGCAGGTTGTGCGGGCGGATGACGGGACGCGCTCGGGCATCGGCCTGCTTGAGCAGATGGTGATCGGCCCATACGCGCCTGCCGGGTTCGGTGGGTTTCTTGATGGATGCAAGGATTGAGGTTCGCGACCTCGGCAACTATCTCAATCGCTCAATCGACTCACGCTACCAATTTCACACCGGCATTAGAGCAAGCCTTTGAAAGACGCTTGTCGAGCGTTGCAAGTGGCAGCCCGCGTCGGATGGAGAGTTCCAAGTACATGGCGTCGTATACGCTGAGCGTATGCTGGTCCGACAAGTCAAGACATCGGCCCAAAACCGTATTCAAGTGCAGTGGATCAATCTCGACAGGGAGGTCGAGCAATAGCTGCTGTAATCCACCCAATTCGTCTCGGCGAATACGCCCGCGCCGCACCGCCACAATGAGGCAGTTCCCAATCTCCATCGGCCAAATTGCAGGCACGACCGCGGATTCGAACATGAGCCGCTCTCGCAAAGCTTCTGTGATTGCATCGGCCTCGTCAGGGAATACCCACGACATGGCGACTGAGCAATCCAAGACGAACGCCATCAGTGGCGGCGTCCTTCCTCGATCATCTCACGTACCGATAAGCCATCGAGACGGTGCTCCGCCTGAAATCGCTTCAAGCCATCAATGGCATCGCGTATCTTATTCGGGTCGGCTTCTCGAACCGGGATGAGCTCTGCCACCGGATTGCCGTGCCGAGTAATGACAAACGATGCGCCCTGCCGAACCTTCTCGATGAGCTTCGGCAAATGAGTTTTCGCTTCAAAGGCTCCTATTTCGTTCACCAGAAGGCGCCTCAACTAGTCTGAATCTGGTCTGAATGTACATGAGGTGAATCCAAATAGTCAAGGATTTCCTGAACGCACACGTCGATGGATTGGATCCCCGCCCGCAGGTGAAGCTCAGGATTTTCAGGCGCCTCGTAATCGCTGCCGACACCTGTGAAGTTCGGCAGTTCGCCGCGCCGCGCCTTGGCATACAAGCCTTTGGTGTCGCGGCGCTCTGCTTCCTCAAGCGGTGTATCGACAAAGATCTCGACGAACTCGCCCTCGTCCATGAGCCGCCTCGCCATGTCGCGTTCGGCCCTGAAAGGTGAAATAAAGGCCGTCAGCACCACGATGCCCGCATCGACCATGAGCTTCGCGACCTCGGCGACGCGGCGGATGTTCTCGATGCGGTCATCGTCGGAGAAACCAAGGTCTTGGTTGAGTCCGTGGCGGATGTTGTCGCCGTCAAGGATGTAGGTGCGCACGCCGCGCTCGTGCAGGCGCTGCTCCAAGGCGTCGGCAATCGAGGACTTGCCCGCGCCGCTCAGCCCCGTGAACCACAGCACGCGCGCCTTGTGCCCATTGAGCGACTCGCGCGCCGCCTTGTCGATGGCGAGCTTCTGTCTATGAATGTTCTTGGCGCGGCGCAAGGCGAAGTTGATCATGCCTGCAGCCACTGTCTGGTTGCTGAATCGGTCGATCAGCACAAACGAACCCAGTGCGCGGTTCGTGGCGTAGGGTTCGAAGGCAACGCCTCGATCAAGGCTCAAGGTCGCCTCGGCGATGTCGTTGAGTGCGAGGTTGCCGGTCGAGAGATGCTCGAGCGTATTGACGTTGTATTTGTACTTGATATTCGTGATGGTGGCGTTGACGCGCGTTGTGCCAGTCTTGAGCCAATAGGCGCGGCCATGATGTCCTGGTTCTTGATCCATCCACACCAGGCTCACTTCGAATTGGTCGGCGACCTCGGCCGGATTATTGGCTGCGACAATCAAGTCGCCGCGCGAGCAATCGACTTCGCGGTCGAGGCAGAGCGTGACGGCTTGGTCGGTCGCTGCGGATGTGAGCCGATCGGTATAGAGCACGATGTCCTCCACGCTCGCGACTTCGCCGCTCGGCAGAATGCGAACCTCATCGCCGAGCGTGACCTCGCCTGAAACGACCGTGCCGGAAAAGCCGCGAAACGTGCGATCTGGCCGATTCACCCATTGCACGGGCATGCGGAAGCTCTGTTCGCGTACGGCGTCGTGCGCCTTGGCGGTTTCGAGGAATCCGATCAGCGTCGGCCCTGAATACCAAGGTGTTTTCGCCGAGCGCGTCACGACATTGTCGCCGTCAAGGGCGGATACGGGCATGGCGGTGATGTGCTCGAAAGAGAGCTTTCGCGCAAAGTCCCGATAGCTCTCAACAATCGACTCGAACACAGCTTGGTCGAATTTGACAAGGTCCATTTTGTTGACCGCCAAGGCGACGTGGCGGATGCCGAGCAGCGAGCAGATGAACGAATGGCGCCGGGTTTGCGTGAGCACGCCGTTGTGCGCATCGACGAGAATGACCGCGACATCGGCGGTTGAAGCGCCGGTCGCCATGTTGCGCGTGTACTGCTCGTGGCCGGGCGTGTCGGCGACGATGAATTTGCGGTGGTCGGTGGCGAAGAAGCGATAGGCGACATCGATGGTGATGCCTTGTTCGCGTTCGGCGGCGAGTCCATCGACCAGCAATGCGAAGTCAATGTCGCCGCCTTGCGTGCCATGATGTCGCGATTCGTTCTTCAGCGCCGCCACTTGGTCCTCGAAGATGAGGTGGGCTTCGTAGAGCATGCGCCCGATAAGGGTCGATTTGCCGTCATCGACCGAGCCGCAGGTGATAAAGCGCAAGAGGTCGAGCTTGGATTGGGCTTCGAGGTAGTGATCGACGTTGGTGGTGAGGTCGTTCATGTTGTTTGCCCCTTGACCAGTTGCCGGATGGTGCCGCGCGGCACAAGCTGCCAGGCGCGTTCGTGCAGGTAGTAGATGATGAATTTGCTGGCGAATTCGATGCCGCTGATGACAATGGCGACCATCACTTCGCCAGTCACGAAGTAGGCGATGATGCCAGTCGTGATGGTGGCGACGACGCGCCACGAGAGCGCCTTCAAGAGGCTGCGCAGATGCGATTCGCGGTAGGGCTTTGGTTCGGCGTCCATCAAAAGTACCCTTCTTGCTTTTTCTTCTCCATGGAGCCAGCGCTGTCGGTGTCGATGGCGCGGCCTTGGCGCTCGCTTGTTCGCGCTTCGAGGAGTTCCAGGAGGATTTTCGGCAGCGTGTCGGCGTCCGACTCAAACGCCCCGGTGAGGGGATAGCAGCCGAGCGTTCTGAAGCGCACTTTTTTCGTGCGGATCTGCTCGCCGGGGAACAGCTTCAAGCGCTCATCGTCCACGAGCATGAGCATGCCGTCGCGCTCGATGACTGGCCGCTCGGCTGCGAAATACAGCGGCACGATGGGGATGCTTTCGCGGTAGATGTACTGCCAGATGTCGAGTTCGGTCCAGTTCGAGAGCGGGAACACGCGGATGCTCTCCCCCGGCGCCTTGCGGCCGTTGTAGAGGTTCCACAGTTCCGGGCGCTGATTCTTCGGATCCCACCGGTGCGCGCTATTGCGAAACGAGAACACGCGCTCCTTGGCGCGGCTTTTCTCTTCATCGCGCCTCGCGCCACCGAACGCGGCGTCGAATCCGTGCGCGTTGAGCGCTTGAATGAGGCCTTGGGTCTTCATCACATCGGTGTGCAGGGCGCTGCCGTGATCAAAGGGATTCATGTTCTTCTCAACGCCGTCCGGGTTGATATGGACGATCAGCTCTATGCCGGTGGCTTCGGCGATGCGCGCACGGAACTCGTACATGGCCTGAAACTTCCAGCGTGTGTCCACATGCAGCAGCGGAAAAGGCGGGCGGCTCGGATAGAAGGCTTTTTCGGCGAGCCGCAGCATGACCGAGGAGTCTTTGCCCACCGAATACAGCATGACGGGCTTTTCGGATTCCGCCATGACTTCGCGGATGATGTGGATGCTCTCGGCTTCGAGGCGGTCGAGATGGGTCATGTCCGCGCGTGCGAGCAGGGACGATTGCTCGCTCGGCGGACTCATGTGCAGTGGCGGGGCAGGGTAGGCGGTGAGGGCGAGACGTGCGGTGGCACCTGAATTGAGGGGTAGATCGTGCGTCTTGTGGGTGCTGAGAAGGCCCCTTGCGAGCGCAGTGATCGAGCCGTGCGGCCAAATGAGCAAGGGTTTTTCGTACTGGCGGGCAAGGGCGTCCAAGAAGTCAGTCAGTGCTTCGGCATCCGGGGCGCCTTGGCACCACAGCCATTTGCGTCCGAACCTGCCATCGTTGGCCATGAACAGGTGACCGCGCGAGGTGTCGTGTGCTTGGACGACGAGTGATGCCCAGCGCTTCTTGCGAGCGTCCGTTTCGAGTTGATTGCGAATGAGGCTGTTGAGACCCCGGCCCTGCTCGTCTGTGACTTCGCTCGGCGCCAGGGCAATCGGCAGGAAGTCAGCAAGCGCGCGTTCGAGGGTGCGTGGCGAGACATCGGATTTGCTCGCTTCTTGCAGAGACTGCGTGTCCCAGCAAAGTGTCTGTCCTTGATCGTCTTCGCGGTTGGCGAAGACGCTGTCGGGCAATGTGTAGGGCATGGTCAGAACGAGTGAGTTGACGCAATTTGCGAATAGTATCAGAGAATAATGAAAATCACTAGAAAGACAGTTTTTGTGATTATTGCGACAACTTTACTTGGCATCATAGATTATGTGAAAGAGTATTATGTTTTGTAGCATAATAATCGAGCAATGGAATTTATCAATCGTCAGCAAGAACTTCGTCGTCTGAACGCAGCGTTGCATGATGCGTCCGATGGCTCGGCCGCACTCGCCGCAGTTTGGGGTCGCAGACGGGTCGGCAAGTCGCGCCTGCTCACTGAATGGTGCCGACAGGTGAACGGCCTCTACACGGTCGCAGAGCAATCCGCCGCCGAAATTCAAAGGGCGTACCTTGCGGCCGCGATCGCAGCCCGATTCGAGGGCTTTGCGGATGTCGAATACCCGGATTGGCGCTCACTCTTTGATCGTTTAAGCGCGGCATCGATCGAGCGCGCCTGGCGCGGGCCGATCATTGTCGACGAACTTCCCTACCTCATCGCATCGGATGCGAGTCTTGCGAGCACGCTGCAGCATTGGGTAGATCACGCGCAAGGGCACCCCTGCCTCGTGGTGAGCGGTTCGAGCACGCACATGATGCGCGGCGCTGTGCTTGATGCGAGCGTGCCACTTTTTGGCCGAGCAAATCAGGCGTTTGCCCTGCAGCCGCTCAAAGCAGGCCATCTAGCCGATGTGTTCCCGGAGTCTTCAGGTCGATGGTTGGTCAGCGCATATGCCATTTTGGGCGGGATACCCAGGTACTGGGAACTCGCCGAGCGCTTCGGCGGAGAGCTTGAAACTGCGGTTGATTCGCTCGTGCTTGACCCGTCCGGACCGCTGCACTCAGAGCCGGAGCGATTGCTGCGGGAAGAGTCGCCACCTGCCATGCACTTGCGCCCACTGCTTGACGTCGTTGGCAATGGCGCGCATCGACTGAGCGAGATTGCCGGACGATTGCGAAAGCCTGCTTCAAGCTTGTCTCGCCCGCTCGTTCATTTGCAGGAGATGGGGCTGTTGCGGCGAGAAGTGCCCTTTGGCAGCAGCCCCTTGTCTGGCAAGCGCAGTCTGTATCGAATTGATGACCCATTCCTGAGGCTGTGGTTTCGCGTCGTCGCGCCCAATCGTGCGGCGCTTGCCCAAGCACCACGCGAGACTCGTATCGCGATTTGGCAGCGCTTCTCGGCAGGTCTTGAAAGTGAGGCTTGGGAGTCTTTGTGCCGTCAAGCGGTGCCGAGGCTGACCTCTTCGGACTCGAACTTGGCCCGCCTCGGGCCTTGGGAACCAGCGCAACGCTTCTGGCAAGGCAGGTTGCCCGAGGTGGATTTGGTGGCACGCTCAATCGATGGCCGGAGACTCTTGGTGGGCGAAGCGAAATTGTCGGGCCAGGTACAGAAGCACGCTAGGAATCTACTTGCCAAAGATGTAAGTCACCTTCCCGGAATCGCAGGCCAAGAGATTGTCAGGGTGCTGTTCGTGCCGGAGATCTCGAGCGGAGAGACCGAGATAGATGATGTGCATCTCGTGGATGCAGGTGTAGTGCTACGCGCGCTGAGAGATTAGCGCAGCACCTTATTCTTGGCGCTCTAGCGCGGAAGCGCGTCGCTACAAGGTATAGTTCCTGTATATCAGATGCCCTGCAAGGAAGCTGAATGAACGGGCTGAATCACATAGATTGTCGAGGCCGAGCCATCGAGATAGAGATATTCAAGGCAGCGTGGAGTGCGCCTCGACGATGGCATTAACCACTCCCGAACGCGAACTCGAAGAAGCCCTTATCGGGAAGCTGCGGGATCTCAAGTACGAGTACCGTCCCGATATCCGCAACCGAGCTTCGCTCGAAGCGAACTTCAGGGAAAGGTTCGAAGCTCTCAACCGAGTCTCACTCACCGAAGGCGAGTTTCAGCGTCTTCTCAGTGAGATTGTCACGCCCAATGGGTACAAGGCCGCATGCACACTCCGAAACCGTGAGGCCTTCACCCGAGACGACGGCACTCCGCTCAACTATACGCTCGTCAATATCAAGGACTGGTGCAAGAACACATTTGAAGTAGTCAATCAGTTCCGAGTCAACACCGACTACAGCCACCACCGCTACGATGTCATCCTGCTGATTAACGGTGTGCCCGTCGTCCAGATCGAACTGAAAAGCCTCGGGATCAACCCTCGGCGAGCGATGGAGCAGATCGTCAACTACAAAAACGATCCGGGCAACGGCTATACCAAGACGCTGCTTTGCTTCATTCAGCTGTTCATCGTCAGCAACCGAGACCAAACGCAATACTTCACCAACAACAACGCGCAGCACTTCAACTTTGACGCGAACGAGCAGTTCCTGCCGATCTATCAGTTTGCGACCGAGGGCAACACTAAAGTCACTCACCTCCTCGGCGACTTTGCCGATCATTTTCTTGCCAAATGCACGCTCGGCGACATGATCAGCAAGTACGTGGTCCTCGTCGCGAGCGAGCACAAGCTTCTGATGATGCGCCCCTACCAGATCTATGCGGTGAAGGCCATCGTCGATTGCATCGACCAGAACTGCGGCAACGGCTATATCTGGCATACGACTGGTTCGGGTAAGACGCTCACTTCGTTCAAGGCCGCGACGCTCCTCAAAACCAACGAGAACATCCACAAGTGCCTTTTCGTCGTTGACCGAAAAGATCTTGACCGTCAGACCCGCGATGAGTTCAATCGGTTTCAAGCGAACTGCGTTGAAGAGAACACAAACACAGCAACGCTTGTCCGTCGCCTGTTGTCCGATGACTACGCAGACAAGATCATCGTGACGACTATTCAGAAGCTCGGGCTCGCTCTTGATGAGAACCGTAGGCAAGGGGCGGCGGGCGGCAACTCAACCTTCAAGCAGAAGCTCGCGCCTTTGCGCGACAAACGCATGGTCTTTATCTTTGATGAATGCCACCGCTCGCAGTTCGGCGAGAACCATCAGGCCATCAAGTCGTTCTTTCCGAACTCCCAGCTTTTCGGCTTCACGGGTACGCCGATCTTTGAGGACAACGCAACCGCCAGAGAAATCGAGCGAGACATCGCCACGCTACGAACCACAAAGGATTTATTTGAGAAAGAGCTCCATGCGTACACCATCACCAATGCGATCGAAGATCGAAATGTGCTCCGCTTTCATGTCGATTACTACAAACCAAAGGATGCGCCTGCCCTCAAGCCAGGGGAGACCTTCACCAAGCAGGCGGTCGCCCAAGCCATTCTTGACAAGCACGATGCGGCGACCGGAGAACGGCGCTTCAATGCGTTGCTGGCCACAGCATCGATCAACGATGCCATCGAGTATTACGAGGTTTTCAAGAAATTGCAGGACGAGCGCGAAGCCAGCGAATCTGCGTTTGTGCCTCTAAAAGTCGCCGCTGTATTCTCGCCGCCTGCGGAAGGCAACAAGGATGTTCGGCAGATTCAAGAAGATCTGCCACAAGAGAAGGAGGACAACCGGAAAGATCCCGAGGGCAAGAAGTCCGCGCTGAAGAAGATCATTGCTGACTACAACAGGCGCTACGGCACGAACCACGACCTCTACAACTTCGATCTCTACTATCAGGATGTTCAGAAGCGCATTAAAGATCAGGAGTTTCCGAACAGGGACCTGCCCAAGAAGGGCACGGAGAAAATTGATGTCACAATCGTTGTTGACATGCTGCTCACTGGCTTTGATGCCAAGTATCTGAACACGCTATACGTTGACAAGAATCTCAAGCACCATGGTTTGATTCAAGCATTTTCGCGCACCAACCGCGTGCTTAATTCGACCAAGCCCTATGGTCACATTCTCGACTTTCGCCAGCAGCAGCACGGCGTTGATACCGCCATCGCGCTGTTCTCCGGCGCACAGGCTGACCGGGCGAAGGAAATCTGGCTCGTTGAAAAGTCGCCTGTCGTCATTGGCAAGTTCAATGAGGCGGTCGCCAACCTTCGCAAGTTCATGAAATCGCAAGATCTCGAATGCAAGCCGGACCAAGTGAACAACCTCAAGGGCGATGCTGCGCGCATTGGGTTCATTCAGGCGTTCAAAGAAGTGCAGCAACTCAAAACTCAGCTTGACCAGTACACAGACTTGACTGGCGAGCAGCAGGAAAAGATAGAGCAAACTCTGCCGACGAACGACCTCCGTGCGTTCCGTGGCGCCTATCTCCAAACTGCCGAACGGCTCAGGGATCAGACGCGCAAGCGTAGAGAGGACGGTGGGCGCATCGACGAGGATGGGATAGGCCAACTCGACTTCGAGTTCGTGCTGTTCGCCTCTGCGGTCATCGACTATGACTACATCATGGCGCTGATCGCCAAATACTCGAAGCAGGACCCCAAGAAAGTCGAGATCAGCCGCGAGCAACTCATCGGGTTGATCGAATCCGATGCCAAGTTCCTCGGCGTGCGCGATGAGATTGTCGAGTATGTCCGATCCCTCGGGCAGGGCAAGGGCCTTGACGAGGACGAAGTTCGCGCCGGTTACGATCAGTTCAGGCGCGAGCGGCAAGTGAAAGAGATCGAAGACCTCGCCCGACAAAATGGGCTGGCAAAGGAGCCTCTTATGAGTTTCGTCGATACTATACTTGAGCGCATGGTCTTCGACGGCGAGCAACTCACCGACCTGATGGCACCTCTTGACCTTGGCTGGCGTGAACGCCGTGGCCGGGAATTAGCCCTCATGAACGATCTGGTGCCGCTGCTGAAGAAGCGAGCGCAAGGCCGGGAGATTTCCGGGCTAAAGGCGTATGCAACACAAGTAGGGGAAAATCGATGAAAAACGAGTTGATTCGGACCTTGACGGAGACTTTTGAGGGGCATGCCCAAGAGGCGGAAAGCGGTGTCGAGTATTGGCTAGCGAGGGACTTGCAGCACTTGCTGGGCTATTCGGAATGGCGCAACTTCTTGAATGTGGTCAACAAAGCAAAAGCCGCCTGTGAAGGCTCAGAGCAGGTCATCGAAAACCATTTTGTTGACATCAACAAAATGGTCGAACTCGGCTCCGGCAGTCAGCGCGAAATCAGCGACATCATGCTGACCCGCTACGCCTGCTATCTGACCGCGCAGAATGGTGATCCGGGGAAACAGCAAATCGCCTTCGCGCAGACCTACTTCGCCATGCAGACCCGCAAGGCGGAGTTGATTGAACAGCGACTCTTGGAAGTGGAGCGGGTCTCGGCTCGGAAAAAGCTGTCGGCAACGGAAAAAGAGTTGTCCGGCGTCATTTACGAGCGAACTGGCGGCAACCACAGCTTTGCCTTGATCCGCAGTAAGGGTGATCAGGCGCTGTTCGGCAACAGCACGCAAACGATGAAGGCGCGGTGGCGCGTGCCCACGAGTCGCCCGCTCGCCGACTTTGCGCCTACTATCATTCTCAAGGCCAAGGATTTCGCTACGGAGATCACCATTCACAACGCTCGCGAAAACAATCTTGATAGCGAGCCACAAATTTCTGGCGAACATGTCACCAACAACCAAGCCGTGCGCAATACGCTGCTAGAGCGCGGCATCCGCCCCGAACGTCTGCTGCCCGCAGAAGACGTGAAGAAGGTCGAGCGGCGATTGGCGTCGGAGGAGAAGAAGGCGCTCACAGATGCGCCTCGGCTGGAAGAATGACGCGGGCAGCGAGAGCATTGGTACCGAAGCTGCGATTTCCCAAATTTCGGAATAGTGGGTCATGGACATCGAGAAAACTGAGGGATGTTGTCTCGAGGAGCACTGAAACATTCGACCCGCAGAATAGCTTCGAGACTCCGCTCTTGATTGATCTCGAAAACATTGAATCGGGAACAGGACGGCTGCTTGGAGTTGCTCAACTAGCCGAGCGAAGCAGCCTCAAAACAAAGTTTCGAGCGGGCGATGTTTTGTTCGGCAAACTTCGTCCATATCTCCGGAAGTTTGCACGGCCAGACTTTCACGGCGTCAGCACATCCGAAGTTTGGGTGCTGCGCGGCAGACAAATCTCAAATGCTTTTTTGCTACATGTCGTTCAAACGGAACGGTTTGGCAGGTTGGCAAATATCTCTTCCGGGTCAAGAATGCCTCGCGCCGATTGGAATATTCTCGCGGATGCAGATTTTGAAATCCCGAATCCCGACGAACAGCAAGAGATCGCCGACTGCCTCAGTTCGGTGGACGACCTGATCACGGTGGAGGAACGTAAGCTCGAAGCCCTGCTGCAGCACAAGCAAGGGCTGATGCAGGACCTCTTCCCCCGCCCCGGAAAAACCCTGCCCCGGCTGAGGTTTCCCGAGTTTCATGGAGCTGGGGAATGGGAAGAGAAGAGACTCCGCGATCTCGGCACGCTTATCTCCGGCTTGACCTACAGACCAAAAGATGTGCGAGACAATGGACTGCTTGTGTTGCGCTCATCGAACATCCAGAACAGCGAGATTATCCTTGATGATTGTGTTTATGTTCGATACGACATAAACGGAGCAAACCTGACCCAACCAAACGATATTCTCATATGCGTGCGAAATGGTTCCAGGTCGCTTATTGGAAAAAACGCGATAGTCCCCAAAGGAATGCCTGTCTGCACACACGGGGCGTTTATGACCATTTTCAGAGCTTTGTGCCCGCAATTCGCCCGATCACTGCTACAAACAACAGCGTTCTACGAGCAGGTGTCCGCAGATTTGGGTGCTACTATCAACTCGATTAACAGGAGCCAGCTCCTAAAGTACCGGTTCGTCGTTCCGAAACCCGCCGAACAACAGAAAATTGCTGGTTGTCTCAGCGCACTGGATGACTTGATCTCAAGGCAAGGCGGCAAGCTCGAAGCCCTCCGGCGGCAAAAGCAAGGATTGATGCAGCAGCTCTTCCCCTCGCTGCATCATCAATACTCCATGAGCACTGAGAGATGACGGAGCAAAGTCACAAACAACTTGGCAAGACTCTGTGGGCTATCGTTACCGATAAGCTTTGGGGTGCGATGGATCCTGATGACTTCCGCGATTACATGCTCCCGCTTCTGTTTCTCCGTTATCTCTCGGACAACTACACGCACGCCGCGAAGAAGGAACTCGGCCGGGACTATCCCGAATCCGATGCTGTCGGCAACGGCGGGCGATACTCCCTATCGATCTGGTATGAGCGAAATCCCGATGATATATCTGAGTTCGAAAAGCAGATGCGCCGCAAAACGCACTACGTTATCCGTCCCGAACATCTCTGGACGAGCATCGCCCATCTGGCCCGTACCGAAGATAGCGAACTGCTCAACACGCTTCAGGCCGGGTTCAAGTACATCGAGGACGAGTCGTTCGACACTACATTTTCCGGCCTTTTCTCGGAGATCAATCTCGCCTCCGAAAAGTTGGGGAAAACGTACATGGAACGGAACTCAAGACTCTGCGCGATCATCACTAGGCTGGCCAACGACCTCGCAGAGTTTTCCACCAACAGCGATGCTCTCGGTGATGCCTATGAATACCTGATTGGTCAGTTCGCCGCCGGATCGGGCAAAAAAGCTGGCGAGTTCTATACGCCCCAGCGGATCTCCGACATCCTCTCTGCTATCGTCACGCTCGACAGCCAAGAGCCGAACGCGGGCGAACGAAGACGACTCTCCAGCGTGATGGACTTCGCCTGTGGATCGGGCTCCCTGCTGCTCAATGTGCGCAAGCGAATGGGGGCGCACGGCATCAGCAAAATCTATGGACAGGAGAAAAACATCACCACGTACAACCTCGCGCGCATGAACATGTTGCTGCATGGGGTGAAGGATGCCCAGTTCGAGATCTATCACGGCGATACGCTGATAAATGACTGGCAGATGCTTCGTGAGACCAACCCAGCGAAAAAACCACTTTTCGATGCAGTGGTCGCCAATCCCCCATTCAGTTACCGCTGGGAGCCAACCGAGGCCTTGGGTGAGGATATGCGCTTCAAGAACTACGGATTGGCGCCAAAGTCCGCGGCGGACTTCTCCTTCCTGCTGCACGGCTTCCACTACCTTAGGGACAATGGCGTAATGGCCATCATCCTGCCGCACGGCGTGCTGTTCCGCGGCGGTGCCGAGGCGAATATCCGTCGCAAGCTACTTGATGACGGCAACATCGATACCGTCATCGGTCTACCAGAGAAGCTGTTCTACTCCACGGGCATTCCGGTCTGCATTCTCGTCCTAAAGAAGTGCAAGAAACCCGACGATGTGCTGTTCATCAACGCTTCCGAGCACTTCGAGAAGGGCAAGCGTCAGAACCGCCTGGCAGACGAGCATATTGAGAACATCATTGACACCTACAAGCAGCGTCCTGAAAGTGTCGAGCGATACGCCCGCCGCGTTGACATGGATGAGATCAAAGCCAACGACTACAACCTGAACATCTCCCGCTACGTCAGTACAGCCAAGCCGGAAGTCCAGATCGACTTGTCTGCCACGCACAAGGAGCTCGTGGAAATCGAAAAGGAAATTCAGGCATCCACTGCGAAGCACAACACATTCCTCAAGGAACTTGGACTGTCTCCATTGCCCACCGCAGATCACTCGTAACGCAACAGCATTCGCCAAAAATTGTTCGTATACATATGGAATCCTGCCCTTGCAGACGCCGTATATCCTTACTTTGGCTCACGAGATTAGAACAATGACGGAGGTCGCTCACAAGCCGCACTCCGCTAAGGTTTCCTATCTGTCCACTGGAAAATATGACTGAGCGGTGTAGTGCCCGACCGGCTTCACGAGCGTGATTGCGCCCTGTTCGGGATTCTTGACATCCTGCCACTCCCCATCGACGTTGACTTGCAGCGCCATGGATCCGCCATCCTCTCGGTCAATCCTGGTTTGCCATGGCGTGACTCGTTTTGCCACGCTAAGCAGTGCGCATTTCATTCTGGCCTCGTGTAGCGAGACCAACGCTTGGTATCGCAGGTCCTTGGTGACCATTCGGTGGAGACTCAAGAGGTTGATGATCCACTGAAGCCAGACTCTGCTGTCTTTCGGATAGTTGTCATAGCGGGGCTTGGGTCTGGTCGAACCGGGACGCTCTTCATGGACCAGCGTTCCGCAGGTATGCCAGACGGTGAACCATCTTTCTCTGGTCAAGTACTCGCCACGATGTACCTCAGGAGCCACGATTAATACTGGCCTACCGAGCCTGCTCGGCTCGTCTGCGATGGACGGATAGTGATTGCCATCTACGCGATCCTTGAGCACTTCCGCTCGGCTCTTGTTGGCGAACCTGCGAAGGCGTTTCCCGTCATCGATTGCCATCTGAACCAGGAGACACGCATTGACGATGATCTCCAACATGCGCCTGATCTTCTGTGCTTGCGCGCCTATGTCTTCGGGATCTTGTGGCATAGGTTCATTGCCTATCTTCAGGATGATGCGTTTAATGCGATCCATCTCTCTGGCGTAAGCCATGAATTCAGGATGCGGGCCGCGCTCTCTTGTCATTAGTCGAGTGCTATTTGTGTGTATATAAGTAGAACATCAGCGCTTGCCGAATCAAATAGGGGTGTCTGGAACTTCCGCGAAAGACCCATTGAAGACTCGATTGTACAATCACTCATACCGATAGACATCTAGTCATCATGCTCACAAAGCTGACAATTCGCAATTTCAAGCGCTTCGACGAGGTTGAGGTCGAGCTTGGGAATCCAGTGGTGTTCATTGGCCCGAATAATTCGGGCAAGACATCGGCCATGCAAGCACTCGCCCTGTGGGACATCGGCCTGAGACGCTGGCGGGAGAAACACGCAGGCAAGAGCACGCCGGAGAAAAGGCCCGGCGCCGCCATCAATCGACGCGATCTCTACTCGATTCCGCATCCTACTGCGAACCATCTCTGGCGCGACCTGCATGTGCGGAACATCCAGCGGGAAGGCGGACGGACGAGCACGAGCAATGTGCGGATCGATCTCATCGTGGAAGGCATTCGAGACGATAAGATGTGGGAATGCGGCTTGGAGTTTGATTTCGCGAATCCCGAGTCCTTCTACTGTCGACCTCTCAGAACCGATGGAAGTAAGCCGCCAGAACGAATGGCTGTTCCGGATGAAGTGAACGACGTGCGAATTGCGTTCTTGCCGCCAATGTCTGGCTTGACCTCGAACGAAACGCGATTGGACTTGGGTGCCGTGAATGTGCGTGTGGGTGAAGGCCGCACGGCTGAGGTACTGCGAAACCTATGCTACCGCATCATGGATGAGACGCCAGAGAAGTGGGCTTCCATCGCAGGACGAATTGAGTCTCTTTTCGGCGCGAAGCTCGCTGAGCCTCGCTATGTCGAACAGCGGGGCGAAATTACCATGTCCTACCGCGAGAATGGCGCTGAGCTTGACATCTCGGCAAGCGGGCGCGGCTTGCAGCAAACCCTCCTGATACTCGCGTACATGCATGCCAATCCCAATGCCGTCATTCTGCTTGACGAGCCGGATGCGCACTTGGAGATATTGCGCCAAAGGCAGACCTATCAGTTGATCAATGAGTCGGCGCGGGAAAGCGGCAGCCAGATTATCGCCGCCAGCCATTCCGAAGTGCTTCTGAACGAGGCGGCCGACAAAGACTTGGTGATCGCGTTCTTGGGCAATCCGCACCGACTCGGTGGCGGCAAGAGCCAAGTCCGCAAGGCACTTGCCGAGATTGGCTTCGATCAATACTACCAAGCAGAACAGCAGGGATGGGTGCTGTATCTTGAGGGGGCCACCGACTTGGCGATTCTGCGTGCCTTTGCGCGCCGCTTGCGAATTCAAGAGGCCGTCAGCGCCTTGGAGCGGCCATTTGTGCACTATGTCCGCAACCAGCCTGCGAAGGCAGAAAGTCATTTCTTTGGACTTCGGGAGGCGCTGCCGGAGCTGCGTGGTGTTGCCTTGTACGACCGCTTGGAGACTGAGCTAAACGCAAATCCGTATCTGAATCACCTTACGTGGCAGCGTCGAGAAATCGAAAACTACTTCTGCACGAAAAACACACTCCAAGCTTACGCACGTAGGGCCTTGCATGAATTCGATGACATGCCATTATTCTTGACTGCGGAGCAGGAAAGGCGCGTCGAAACCATGGACGAATCCATCGCAGAACTGATCCATGCGCTTGAAACTTTGGGTAAGGGAACACCTTGGGACAAAGATCTTAAGGTCAGCGACGAGTTCCTAACGCCGCTCTTCCGGGACTACTTCGAGCGGCTGGAATTGCCGAATCTCATGTATAAAAAGGACTTCTACGAACTCGCCGAATGTGTCCCAGATGACGAGATCGACCCGGAAATAGCCGAGAAGCTTGAAAAGATCGCGGAAGTTGCTCAAACAGGTTAGGCGAGCAAGCCGCGCTACATCGCCTTGAAAGCCGCCAATAGTTCCTAAGCCGCCTTCTCCCGATCCCGCATCGTTTCAGCGCGGGGCCGGGAGGCGCGCACAATCGGCACGTCAGCCTCGGACATGGGTTTGACAGGCGTTTTGCGTGCCATCGCCGCTTCGATATACGGCGCGAGCGCTTCGGCTTTGCGCGCTTCGCGCTCTTCGGTCTCGCGCGAGAACTCGTCCATGACTTTGGATGCGAAGAGGTCGAGCGAGTCGATGATATGCCGATGCTGGTTCTTGCCTGTCTGCTGCATGAAGATGACTTGATCGACGCCTGCATCGCGCAATCCGCGAAGGTGCTTCGCGAAATCGCTCGGCGTGCCGATGCCGGGCGCATGGCCAAACCCAGTGACATCGCCGGTGCGGGCTTGCTCGATGAGTTGCTCGCCGCGATTGCCTCTCTTCGCCAAAAACTGCTGCCAGAGCGTGCTATAGCCCGGCACCGCATCTTCGGCGACGAGCGCGTTGATCGCATAATTGAAGAACTCGAAGCCTTCTTGACCGCGCCTGATCGCCTCGATGCGGTCTTCATGCAATGAGAACGATGTGACGAGCGCGATATTGGCGTTGACCGAGTGCCCGATCGGGCAGCACTCATCGCTGCGAATGATGTCGTAGTAGATCTCCGACCAATGCCGCGCTTCCTCTGGGTCCACAAACGAGAACGCGAGCGCGCCGAGGCCGTTGCGGGCAGCCACGCGAATAGTGTCGCGATTGGTGCAGGCCATCCACATGGGCGGATGCGGCTTCTGCATGGGCTTGGGGATAACGTTGCGGCAGGGCATGGAGAAGAACTCGCCCTCAAAGCCGGGATAGGGCGACATGACCATCATGTTGGCGATTTCTCGTGCGGCTTGGAGCGCCGCTTGCCGCTTGGTTTTAGCTTGGATGCCGAAGCCGCCGAGTTCCATGCGCGTCGCGCCTTCGCCGATGCCGAAGTCAACGCGGCCGTTCGATATCAGGTCGAGCGTGCCGAGGCATTCGGCGGTGCGGGCTGGGTGATTGTAGTTGGGGATGACCTGACGTATGCCGTGCCCGAGCCGGATGCGCGAGGTGCGCGCCGCCGCTGCCGAGAGAAACACCTCCGGCGCCGAGCCGTGCGAATACTCTTCCAAGAAGTGATGCTCGACCTCCCACGCATAGTCGATGCCAATCTCGTCGGCGAACACCACCTGCTCCAAGGCTTCGTGGATCAGCCGGTGATCGCTGTCTTCTTGCCAAGGCTTTGGCAATTGAAGTTCGTAGAAAATGCCGAATCTCATGGGTTCTGCTCTAACTTATACACCCTTGCCGCTGTGTCGTGAAAAAGGCATGATTTCTCATGCTCGGAAAACCCGCTCGACAGTCGCTTGAAGGCGTTCCACAGCACATGATACGAGCAGCTTCGCTTATCGACCGGAAAGTTGCTCTCGAACATGCAGCGCTCGACGCCGAAGCAGTCGATGGCGTGCAGGTAGTAGTCTTTGGTGGCGCTCATAAGTTCAATTGATGTTGCTGGCTTTGCGCGCTTGTGGAAGCCGAATCCATTGATCGGCATGACGAGGCCGCCGAGCTTGGCATGGACATTCGGAAGCTCGGCGAGCTCGGCGATGGTTTTCCGCCAAAACGCGAATACCTCTTCTTGCTTCCCTTCATACGGGCCGATGCCTAAGGGTCCGCCAAAGTGATCGAGAATGCAGGTGACTTCAGGGTGGGTGTGCGCAAGATCAATAAACTCCGGCATCTGCTCGTGGTAGAACCAAGCATCGAAGGACAGGTTCAGCCTGCCGAGCTCGGCAAAGCCTTGGCGGAATTGCGCGTCCATCATCAGCCCTTGGGGCGGCGAGGTGTGGGAGTTGCGAATTGCCTCATGCGCATGCCAGCCCGTGGCATGACGTATGCCGCGAAACCGCGTTGATGCCGAGATGTGCGCTTCGAGCACCTCGCGCACATCCTCGCCGATGGTCAAGTCCGCGAAGCTGACGATGCCAGCGCAGGCGCGCGTGGCGCCGTATCCTCCGCTCGCGCTCATCGCGGCAACGCCATTGACGAATTCCGTTTCGCCGACCGGCCTTCGGCCGGCATCCGGTTCGTTCTCCGCCGACCGATACATGGCGCCGCATTCGACGAACACGGTGGACACGACATTGTGGCCGCTGCCGGTGTCCGCAAGCAGTTCGTCAAGCAGATAGCGACTTGATGGATAGTCCCACAGATGGTGATGTGGGTCGCAGATCGGGCGCTTTTGGTCGAGGATCGCCTCGCTTACTTGAGTAAGCCATGCGGCGTGCTCGGCGCTTTGGGTGCTGTCGCTGCCGCTCACGCGTCAAAGGTCACGACTGAGCGGATAGACTTGCCCTCGTGCATGAGGTCAAAGGCGGTGTTGATCTCTTCGAGCGGCATGACGTGCGTGATGAGATCGTCGATGTTGATTTCGCCATCCATGTACCAATCGACAATTTTTGGCACGTCGCTGCGTCCTTTGGCGCCGCCGAAGGCAGTGCCGCGCCAGACCCGACCGGTGACAAGCTGAAATGGGCGCGTGGCGATTTCCTGCCCGGCGCCAGCGACGCCGATGATGATGCTCTCCCCCCAGCCTTTGTGGCAGCACTCGAGGGCTTGCCGCATGACCTTGACGTTGCCGATGCACTCGAAGGCGTAATCGACGCCGCCGTCGGTCATGTCGATAATCGCTTCAACGACATTGTCGGCGTCGCTCGCATCGATAAAGTCGGTCATGCCGAACCGCTCTGCAAGCGGCGCTTTGTCGGCGTTGAGGTCAACGCCGATAATGCGGTTCGCGCCGACAAGCCTCGCGCCTTGAATGACGTTGAGGCCGATGCCGCCGAGCCCGAAGACGGCCACATTTGCGCCAGCTTCGACTTTGGCGGTATTGATGACCGCGCCGATGCCAGTAGTCACGCCGCAGCCGATGTAGCAGACCTTGTCAAAAGGCGCGTCTTCGCGAATCTTGGCGACGGCGATTTCAGGCAGCACTGTGTAGTTGGAGAAGGTCGAGGTGCCCATGTAATGAAAGAGCCGCTCTTTGCCGAGCGAGAAGCGACTGCTGCCATCGGGCATCACGCCTTGTCCTTGTGTGACCCGAATTGCGCCGCAGAGATTGGTCTTGCCCGACAAGCAGAATTTGCACGCGCGGCATTCTGGGGTGTAGAGCGGAATGACATGATCGCCGCGTGCGACCGATGTCACGCCTTCACCGACCGCAACGACCACGCCCGCGCCTTCGTGTCCCATGATCGCTGGAAACAGGCCTTCCGGATCGGCGCCGGAGAGCGTGAAGGCATCGGTATGACAGATGCCGGTCGCTTTGATCTCGACCATCACTTCGCCCGCTTTGGGGTCGGCGACTTGCACCCGTTCAATGGAAAGGGGCTTGCCCGCTTCCCATGCGACCGCCGCTTTCGATTCCATGCGCGCCTGCCTTCAAAAAGTGACTCTTGCGGCAATCTACCAGAAAAGCGAACGAACTTGCTTCAAATGAGAATATAATTAACCCCATGAACGGCAAAGAATCTTGGCAATGGGCGCCGCTCGAAGACATGCCTGCGGGTGCCGAGGACTGGGCACTGCCGGGCCAAGTTGAACTCGAAGAGACTTGGGATCGGCACCGCCAAGCGCTCAAGCAGGATGCAGCGAAAGAGCGCTTCATGGCTGGCTGGCTGCGAGAGCGAGTGCGCGCCTTTGCTTTGGAAACAGGGCAGATTGAAGGACTCTACACGCTGCGAAGAGGTGTCACCGAGCAGCTTGTGGCGGAGGGCTTTGCGGGCGTTGTGGGCGCGCACACCTACGAGTCGCTTGAGGATGAGACCATCAGAGGCTTGCTGCAAGACCAGGAGGCTGCCTACGACATGGTGTTCGACGATGTCGCGAGCAGTCGGCCTCTGTCTGAATACATGGTCAAGAGTTGGCATCAGTTGTTGACGCGGCATCAGGCGACGGTGACCGGGCTCGACCCGACCGGGCGGCGTGTGCAGGTGCCCTTCAAAACCAAAGGGCGCTGGAAGATTCGTCCCAACAACCCGCGCAGGCTTGATGGACAGGTGCACGAGTATTGTCCGCCTGAGCAGGTGCAGTCGGAGATGGACAGATTTTTCGCACTCTATGACGAAGTGAAAGATCGCGGCTATCCGGTCAATGCGGAAGCGGCGTGGTTGCACCATCGATTTGTGCGTACGCATCCCTTTCAAGATGGCAATGGACGCACCTCGAGGCTGCTGATGGCGTGGGCGTATATCAAGCGTGGCATGCCGCCGCCGGTGATCACGGCGCAAGGCAAACCTGCTTACATTGATGCGCTAGAGCGCGCCGACGAAGGCAGTCTGAAGGCTTTTTCCGACTATTTGGCGGCTCGTTCAATCGCTTCTGTAGTCGATGCGAACGCGATTGCGGAAAAAGCCTTTGCCGGAAATCTCAACCGTCCCAACGGCAACGGCGGACGCACGATCGGCGACGAGTACGTGCCGCCTCTCGACTCACCCTAAGCTTGTTGGCGTGATACGCACCGATCGCACGAGGTGCTCGCCGACCTGCAGGGTTTCAATGCGATAGCCGTCGATCTCGAAGCTCACGTTCGCATCAGGGATGCGCTGCAAGTGCTCCAGCACAAGACCATTGATTGTGCGCGGTCCGCCGATCGGCAGTTTCCAATCGAGGCTGCGATTGACTTCGCGCACGAGCGCTTTGCCATCGACAATCCATGAGCCATCATCCTGCGGAAAGACTTCGGCGAAATTGGACGCAAGATCGCTCGTGAACTCGCCAACGATCTCTTCAAGAATATCCTCAAGCGCCACCAAGCCCTGCACATCGCCATATTCGTCGACAACGAGCGCCATGCGTTCGCGCTTCTTCTGAAAATTCATGAGCTGCACGTGCAAGGGCGTGCCTTCGGGCACAAAGTAGGGCGCATCGCAGAGGTGCTTCAGTTCGTCCTTGGCAAGCGGCTCGCTGAGCTGCAGGCGACTCGTTTTGCGCATATGAAAGACGCCTTCGACCCGGTTGAGCGTGCCGGTGAACACCGGCAGGCGCGTGTGCTGGCTCGACGCGATTTGCGATGCGATCTCGCTTGCATCATCCTCAAGGTCGATGCCGTACACCTCATTTCTCGGCACCATGATGTCGTCGACGCAGAGCTTTTCGAGTTCAAGCACTTGCAGCAGCATGCTTTGATGGCGCGTCGGCAAGCGCGATCGTTCCAAGAGCACCGTGCGCAGCTCATCCATGCTGAGCTTCTCGTCCGGCTTGCCGGTGTCCTTCACGAGCCACCGCAGCAGCAAGTTCGCCGTGCCGCCAACGCCGCGCACGAGTGGATAGAGGAGTTTCAAGAGCGGATCGAGCACATGCACCGAGATAAACGCGAATCGCTCGGGGTGCTGCGCGGCCAAGGTCTTGGGCGCGACCTCGGCAAATACGAGGAAAAAGATAGTGAGCACGATCGGCGCAAGCAGCAATCCCGTGTCGCCAAACAGCCTGAGCCCGATGACGGCGGCGACGGTGGCGGCGATATTGTTGACAAGGTTGTTGCCGATCAAAATCACGCCGAGTAGGTTTTCGGGCGTTTTCAGCAGGCGTTCAGCCTTGCGCGCGCTTCTGTTGCCCTCGTTGGCCGAATGCTTGAGTCGATAGCGGTTGAGGCCAATCATGGCTGTTTCCGACCCAGAGAAGTAGGCCGACAGCATTGTCAGAATCAAGAGCGAACCAAAGAGAATCGTCGCTGGCAGGTCGGAGATTTGCACGAGCAGCCTGTTGAAAAAGAGCGATCTTGGCGGAGTTGGGGACGGCGTGTCCCAACGAATTTGCGCGAGAGTGTAGCGAATTCCGTGTCAAGGGGTCTCCGATGTAAATTGAGGGATTTGACAATGGCAGATGTGATCGGGAAATTTGTCCGCGCAAAACTCAATATCCTGCCTCGTCTGCACCGAGGACAATTCATCAAATAGTGGAGCGACGAGAATACGTGCCCACATATATTGGATGAGACTCGAAAAGATCTACCCACAAGCGACCGAGAACTACCCCGAAGGGGTGACCCACCTATTTGAAGCGAACGATAACCTATGCTTAGGAAGCCTTGAATAACAGGGCTTCCTAGGCGGCACATGGATGTGCCCGATGAATTCAGTGCCGCAAGGCATTGAATTCGTGAGCGTAGCTTCAATCGCAATTGAAGCTATGCGAGTCTGAACAAACCCAAGGATGGACTTGTTCAGTATATATTTAGTTATGCTCAATAGACAGAGTCGGAGTATTGAAACCAAGACAATGCCGGGTGACTATGATTTTGGATTAAGCACTGAACAGGAAGCGAGGGCACAGTCCTTGCACGAGTCAAGTATCTCTATTGACATGTGCAGTATGGGTCCGGGCGGGCCGGCGCTTTATGATCGCTTGCCGCAAGATGTCATTCACGAGCGGCTTGAGCAGTCTGCTCACTCGTGGCAAAAGTTCCGCCACGGTATGGAGTTGCCTTACGCCATCACCGCGGAAGGTGCATCCGATGCGCTGCGGATGTTCTGCGCTGGACACACGGGTGCGAGTTTTGCCTTGACTGGCGTGCGTGACGAGGAACTCTCACCCCTTGAGCGACTCAAGCAATCCGTTCAGCAGATCGAATGGATGGATTTTGCCAATACAGCGGAGGATTTTCGCAAAGCGCAGGCCGACGGCACCTATGTCACCTACGGTTTCGCGCAGCCGGGCATAACCGGGTTGCCCCGAGAGCTTGAGTTTTTTGACAAGGCTCGGTCGCTTGGGGTGCGCAGCATCATGCTCACCTATAACCGGCAAGATTTTGTCGGCTCAGGCTGCACAGAACGCACCAATTCAGGATTAAGTAATTATGGACTAGATGTGGTTGCCAAGCTCAATGACATTGGCATGATCATTGACACGTCCCACTGCGGCAAGCAAACGACGCTTGATGCCTGCACAGCGACTAGAGCGCCCATTACAGCCAACCATACAAGTGCAGAAGGGGTGTATTCCCACGATCGGGCCAAGTCTGATGAAGAGCTGGAGGCGATCGCTGCGACCGGCGGTCTGATCGGTGTCTACGCGGTTCCTTTCTTTCTTGCGTCGCCGGAAGCAAAGGCGACAGTCGAAGTCATGCTTGATCATATCGACTACATCGTCGAGCGAGTGGGCTGGCAGCATGTGGGCATAGGCACAGACTGGCCATTCATGCTGCCGCACGGCATTGCCGAGTCAACAGTCGGGGTCAATATTGATGCCCTCGGCTTTCGTTCTGAGCACGGTATTGCCATGCGTCAGAATCTTGTCGGATATGACGATGCCCGCGATTTCATCAACTTTACACGTGGCCTCGTGTCACGTGGTCACGACGACGATGCGGTTCGAGGCATTCTTGGAAGCAACTTTCTCAGGATCTTTGAAACTGTGTGCGGTTGACAGATTTCACAACGCACCAAGCGCGGCGGACGATGCTCATCGAGGCTGATGAGCACTAGCGAGGCTTCGCCTCAGACCGACGAGGCATGGGAAGTTCGCCGAGAGGCATT
>JAPOTJ010000081.1 GCA_026709225.1 Gammaproteobacteria bacterium
ACAGCCCTTCTCCTGCGCGCTGAACCCACACTTATTTATGGGACAGGACACTAGCGGAGAGGCAGACTTCGCGAACTGCGTCGCTGATGGTTCTTGGCGCGGCGTCGGCAGTCATTATCGAACCACCCGAAATCCGATATGCGATGTTCCGAGCGCGAGGTCTTGGGCTTGGCGCGCTGCCGGGCGAAAGCGATAGCAGTAGGAATCGCTGCACAGGAATGATCCGCCCTTGAGGACGCGCACTGGCCGGTCGCCTTGACTTGGGTCGAAACCGTCATTTCGGGCGCCGCGCCACCTGGCATCTTCGTGGCTCGGATAATAGGCCGAGTCGGTCCACTCCCAGACGTTACCGATCATGTCAAAGAGGCCGAACCCGTTGGCGGGAAACGAGCCGACCGGCGCGATGCCGGCGAAGCCGTCGTCGCCTGTATCGGCGATCGGAAAGACACCCTGCCAGGTGTTGGCCTTGTCCTCAATCGCGGCGTCTTCGGCGGCGGCCCAGGAATAGACTTCGCCGTCAAGTCCGCCGCGAGCGGCGTACTCCCATTCGGCTTCATTGGGGAGGCGAGCGCCTGCCCACCCGGCATAGGCGAGAGCGTCCTCGTAGACAATCTGCACCACCGGAAACGATGCGAAGCGCACGTCAAGCGGCGCATCGCCTTGCGGATGCAGCCAATTCGCCCCCGGCACGAACTGCCACCAGTCGTTCATGCTGCGCGGATTCTCACTCGCAAAAAACACGAACGACCCGGCGGGCGTCTCCGGCCCGGGCCAGTCTTCGTCGGCGACGCGCCAGCCTCGTTCGGCGCGGGTCTCATAGCCGGTCTCCAGCACAAAGAGGGCGAACTGCGCGTTGGTGATTTCGTGCTTGGCCATTGAGAAGTCTTCGACGCACGCCTGACGCGGCGGCGTCTCCTCTGGGTAGATGCGATCATCGCCCATGGTGAAGCAGTTGCCTGCGATGTCGATCCATTGAACGGGCCCGGCGGTTTCGGCGAGGCGGGTTAAGGCACGACTTGACGCTTCATCAAAGCCAGCCCAAGCGGTTGGAGCGAGAAGCGCGAACGCCCAGCCCAGCATGCGTCGTCCGAGCAGGACACTACTCACGGGCGCCGCCCAACTCAACGAGCAGGGTTTCGTATTGCTTTTGCAAGGGGTCGAGCTCGGCGGCGCGGGCCGCATCGGCGCGCGCCGAACGCTGGTCGCCGAGCATTCGAGACAGCATGGCGCGGTTGTAATAGGCGAGCGGCAGGTTCTGGTCGGCGATTTCAATGCCGCGCGTCAGCGCTTCCATGGCTTCCGCGTAGCGCTTCAATACCATCAGCACATTGCCGCGATTGATATGCGCGCCGGAGAGCGCTGGCTCCAGCCGAATGGCCGAATCTTGATCGCGCAGCGCGGCTTCAAAGTTACGCATTCTGCGATGAATCACGCCGCGGTTTGAGAAGGTCGCGGCGCGGTCTTCTCGCGTCAGTCCCTCATGTTCGAGCGCAAGATCGCAGACATCAGGGTTGTAGGGTGGCGCACGCTTGTCGGCTTCCGCATAGCACTTGCGCGCCGGGGAATCATTAAAGAGATAGGTATTCGCGGCCTGCGCGTGGGCGCACGCGAGCAGCAGTGCGAGACCGATGATGTGATAGATACGCTTTCTCATACCTGCCTATTGGACACCCAAGCGGGCGCCTCGTTCAAGCCACCCTGCGTAGGAAGCCTCATCCATGCACGCGCCGCACACGATCACCGCAACGCGCTTGCCGACAAGTCGCGAACGCAAAGGACCGATGAGCCCGGCAAATGCTGCGGCGCCGGCTGGCTCAACGGCGATTCAAGAGTTGGCGCCTTCATCGCGGTGGTTTTGCGAGGCTAGGTACGGAAGCAGGAGATACTCGACGATGCCGCGTCCGAACTCGCCATACCAGATCGAGGGGTTGAGGGTGCCCACTGGCATTTCACGCGGACGCGGGATCATGCGGTGATCGCGCAGCGTCTCAATGGCGACATCAATGCGCTCGCCATCAAGCAGCTCGACGGCCACCTGCCCCCAGCACAGCATCTCGTCATGCATGGCGGCGGCGGCCTGCACACAGCCAAGCTCGTCTCTCATGCGCTGCGTGTGTTCAAGCAGTGCGCGGTGCTGATACTGGCGTGAAAGATACAGGCGTCCACGCTGACTCGAAGTGGCGTCGTCGCCTAGCCGTTCGATGCGCGCCTCAAGCTGCTCTACCCACTGCACATCGCGCTCGCTCATTGTTGGTAGGTTGGATTCGAGCAGCGTGACCCGGTCCAGAAGATCGCGCGAGAGGATCAATCGATGTTCTCGGCTTGTCCAGTCGAGTTGTTCGCGAAAGACCAGATCCCAAGCGCTTTGCGCATGTGCGAGTGAGCAGGCGATCAGCGCGGCAATCAGAGCGACGCCCGTGAATCTCACGACATGATTCCGAGGTCAGGCGGCATTGTCAGGGTGATGGCACGTTAGGGAATTGGCAGATACCCACCATGAACGCCCTTGGTGACAATGGACACGGCGTCATGCGCGTGCAGGCTCTCATAGTGTTCGACGCGCAGCCAGAAATCGAGGACATCGTCGCGCGCGCCCAAGGCTTGTTTTACCTTGCGCGCGGCATCCTCGCAAAACATTGGGTTCATGCCGTTCTTGAGTGCGAACGCTTGCTCGTCCTCGCGCTTGACAGCCGTTTGCACTGGTGTTTCAAGCGCGTCTTCCGTCAAGTCAATGAAGTCAACGATGCCGAACTCGTCATCGTGGCCTTCAAGCCGCATGAGCAGGCGCGCGAAGCTGCGCTGACTGTGCGGCGTGGCGTTGATGCTCTCTTGACGCCCAAGCCACGCGCGCACTTCGCTGAAGCAGGGCCGCGCCTGGCCGCCGAAGTCCTTTTGAAACTGCTCTTGAATGAGTTGGCGCGCGAGCGCCGCGCTGCATGGGCAGGTCGAAGAATAGAGGACGCCGAGGCCGAGCTCGATGTGCATTTGCCCTTCGGAGAGGGCACCCTTGATGGTGACGGGATAGGAGTTCCAGCCCGAGTAGTCGGATACGAGCGCGGGCCGGCGCACAAAGTAATCGAAATCGAACTGAATGAAGGCGCGCGTGCTTAAACTCCGGTGCGTCTCGAGAAGCGATGAAAGCAGCAGCTTGAGTCCGGCTGGCGTTAATGGCCTCGTCTGCGCGTGCTGATCGAGCAAGAGATAGAGGCGCGACATGTGGATGCCTTGCGCACTCGGATCGTCGAGATCGACGAATACTTGGATGCGCGCGTTCACTTCTCGCATCTGACCGCCGTCCTGCAGCGTCAACGGCTGACGTATTTCGGACATGCCGACCCAGTCGAGCGTGCCTTCTGTTGCTGGCCTGGCGGCGACGGCGATGTCGGGCATGGCCTGCTGTCGATGTGTATTCATAGATCGTATTCCATTCAGTTTGATCGAGCACTAGTTTACTCGGTGTGCGCGTTCCATTCATTTGGGTCGAGCGTGCGTGCTTCCGATTCAAGCATGATCGGCACGTCGTCGCGAATAGGGTAGGCAAGGCCGCTTTCCTTGCACCATAGTTCGTTTGACGAGCGCTTGTGCACGAGTCCGCCCCCCGACACCGGGCAGACGAGAATTTCAAGTAGTCGAGAGTCGAGCATAAATGAGTAGACAGTTCAATCGAATATCTGCTTGAGCACTATTGTTTCAGAACGCTCGGGCCCCGTCGAGATGATGTCCACACGACAGCCGACGACTTCTTCAATGCGCGTGAGATACGCGCGCGCATTCTTCGGCAGCTCATCGAGGCGGCGAGCGCCAGCGGTCGATGCCTGCCAGCCCGGCATTTCTTCATACATCGGTTCGGTCTCGGCAAGGCTTGGCAAGGCGCCTGCGCCTTCATTTGCGTAATCCACGCAGATCTTGATGCGTTCCAAGCCGTCGAGCACATCGAGCTTGGTCACGCACAGGCCGGAAATGCTGTTGATGCGCACGGCGGTTCTCAACAGCGCCGCATCGAACCAGCCGCAGCGCCGCGGCCTGCCGGTTGTTGAGCCGAATTCATTGCCGCGCGTTGCCAGCCGCTGTCCAATCTCGCCATCGAGTTCAGTGGGGAAGGGGCCGGATCCCACCCTCGTCGCATAGGCCTTGGTGATGCCGAGGATATAGTCGAGATGCAGCGGGCCGAAGCCCGTGCCGACGGCGGTGCCGCCGGCTGTGGTGTTGGAAGAAGTGACGAAGGGATAGGTGCCAAGATCGACATCAAGCAGCGACCCTTGAGCGCCTTCAAAGAGGATTCGTTTCCCGGAGGTTCGCATCGAATGCAGCGACGTAACCACATCTTCGACGAGCGGAAGCAGGCGAGTGCCCGCTTTGATACTCGTTTCATACACTTGCGTAAAGTCCACGGCCGCTTCGTCGTGATAATGCTGCAAGACGAAGTTATGGTAGTCGAGGACTTCTTCGAGCTGCGCCGCGAAGCGTTTGGTGTCGGCGAGGTCGGCAAGGCGGATGCCGCGGCGCGCCACCTTGTCCTCATAGGCGGGGCCAATGCCGCGTCCCGTGGTACCGATCTTGCCTTTGCCTCGGGCGCGTTCGCGCGCCAAGTCAAGCGCGCGGTGATAGGGCAGCAGGAGCTGACACGCCGGACTAATCCTGAGCCTGTCCTCGACTGGAATCCCTATGTCGATGAGCTTGTCGATTTCCTTCAAGAGTTCAGTGGGCTCAAGCACCACGCCGTTGCCGATCATGCAGGTGACATGCTCGCGAAATATCCCTGACGGCACGAGATGCAGGACATGCTTTCTATCCCCGATGACGAGCGTATGCCCGGCATTGTGCCCGCCTTGAAAGCGCACCACGGCATCGGCCGATTCGGTGAGGAGATCGACGATTTTGCCTTTGCCCTCATCGCCCCATTGCGTGCCGAGCACGACCACTGCGCGTCCCATGTTCAGCGTGCCTCGATCGGTGTGGGTTGCCAATCGCCCGATGTCGTGCGAAGAAGTGCGTGTGTCGCGCTTGCTGGCGGCGTCTCGTTTTCTGCGAGTGCTTCAATCACGCGCCAGCCTTCGTTTCTCAAGGCTGTGATGCGTTCCCGAACCGAATCGTCGCCCGTCAGCGGCGCCCAAATGCAGTGCTCTGGCTGTTCGCTGACACGGATTAAACGCGCGAGATCCACATCGAAGCCGACGGCAGGGCGCGGGCATCCATAGTGCGCGCCGAGGCCGTCATAGCGACCGCCGCGCGCGAGCACCTGCCCGGAGTCAGCTGAATAGGCGGCGAACACGAGTCCTGTGTGATAGGCGAAGCCTGTCATTTCCGCAAGATCCACCCGCAGCTTGACGTCTGGTGTCCTTGATTTCAGCAGACCGACAAAGGACTCAAGCTCTTCGATGCGTTCGAGCACTTCCGCTGGCGCATCGGCGAGCACTTCGCGTGCGCGCTCAAGCGTGCTTTCGTCACCAAAGAGATCAGTGAGCGCGACGAGCTTCTCGCCGAGTTTTCCGGCGTTTCCGGTGAGCGTGCGAACTTCCTCGCGCGCCTTGCGATGCAATGCGGCGTGCAGATCGACCTGCTGCGATTCGCTAAGCCCAAGCGTGGCGCTGAGCGATGCGACGATGCCGACGTGCCCGATTTCGATCATCGGCTGGCGCATCCCAGCAAGCTCCAGCACGCCCGCCATGAGCGACACGATCTCGGCATCCGCTGTCTGCTGGGAAGCGCCAAACAGCTCAGCGCCAATGATCTGTGACTCGCGCATGGCGAATACGCCTTCCGGCTGCGCACGCGCCACCGGCCCGGAATAGCACAGGCGCCTGACGCCATCACCTTTCAATGGTCCCGAGTCGATGCGCAGTGCCTGCGATGTCAAGTCCGCGCGCAGCCCGAGCAGGCGTCCGGTCGCACGGTCTGTGAAGGTAAAGGTTTGCAGATCGAGATCGGCGCCTGCGCCGACGAGCAGCGAGTCGAGATACTCGAACACAGGCGAGATGACGAGATCGTAGCCGTGCGTGTGCAGGAGGTCGAGAATCGAGCGGCGAAGGACCTCCAGAACGCGCGCATCGGGGGGCAGGAGGTCTTCCACGCCATCTGGCAGGCGCGGTCTCGGGGTGTTCATGATGGGTGCGGGGACGCTATTCCCCGGAATCCTCTAGATACTTGAAGAAATCGCTCTTCGGGTCGAGCACGAGCACATCGCCCTTGTCGGCGAACACGTTTCGATAGGCGTTGATGCTGCGGTAGAACTCGTAAAACTCAGGATCCTGACTGAAAGCCTCGGCATAGATGCGCGCCGCCTCGGCGTCGCCATCGCCGCGAATCTCCTCGGCTTGACGATAGGCTTCGGCGCCAATGACGACCACTTGACGATCAGCATCGGCGTTGATGCCAAGCGCGAGCTCACGACCTGAGGCGCGATACTGCTGCGCTTCGATTTGCCGTTCCGAGTTCATGCGCTGGTAGACCGAGTTACTGACTTCCTCAGGCAGGTCGATCTTCTTGACGCGCACATCAAGCACACTGATGCCAAACTCCTTGCGCATCGCCCCGTCAAGCTCTTCGGTGAGCTCGGTCATCAGTTGATCACGCTCGCCCGAGACGACTTCGTGCATGTCGCGGCGGCTGATCTGGTTGCGAAGCCCCTCATTGACGCGCTGCGCGATGCGCTGGATCGCCACCGCCTCGTCAAATCCAGTCGCAGTGTAATAGGTGGCCACATCGTCCACCCGCCACTTGACAAATGAATCGACGATCAGCGGCTTCTGCTCGAGCGTGAAGTAGCGCTCGGCCGGGGAATCAACAGTGAGCACGCGCGCTTCGGTTCTGCGCACATCCTCGGCGATCGGCAGCTTGAAATGCAGGCCTGGCGTGACGTCGGCAACACGAACGGCACCGAACCTAAGCAGCACGGCGCGTTCGGTCTGTTTGACGGTGTAGATGCTCGTCCACAGAAGCAGAATGACGATCAGGCCGAGCACAATGGCGATAATGTTCTTGAGCGACATGGCTATCTCCTTGCGCGGTCGAAGCCGCTCGAACTTGATTCCGAAGAGCGCGACATGTTGCTCGCGAGGCTGTCGTTGGAATCGTCATTGGTCGAGGACCTGCGCTCGCTCATCATTGCCGCGGCGGTCAATTGATCGAGCGGCAGGAACAGCACGTTGTTACTTTGATCGACATCGACCATCACCTTGGTCGAGTTCGAAAGCACCGACTCCATGGCGTCGATGTAGAGTCGGTCGCGCGTGACGCTCTCCGCGAGCTGGTACTCGGCGAGCAGCTTGCGGAAGCGCTCAGCCTCGCCTTGCGCCTGCGCGATCACTTGATCGCGATAGGCGTTCGAGCCTTCGATTTGCTTCTGCGCGTCGCCGCGCGCTTCCGGGACGACTTTTTCGGCATAGCGATTGGCTTCGTTTCTCAATCGAACCTCGTCTTCCTTGGCTTTCTGCACATCATCGAAAGCGTCCTGGACTTGTTCTGGAGGTCCGCTGCGGTCAATGTTGACCTTGACGACGCTCAAGCCCGACCGATAGCGGTCAAGGTAGGATTGCAGGCGAGACTGCACTTCCGCGGCGATTTCGGCGCGGCCTTCCGTGATCACTTGGTTCATCACCGACGAGCCCACCACATGCCGCAAGGCGCTCTCGGTTGCGTGCGCGAGCGCGGCCTCCGGCTCTCTGATCTCGGTGGTGTAGGCCTTCGCATCACCGATCTGATACTGCACTGTCAAGGCGACATCGACGATGTTCTCGTCCTCGGTCAGCATGAGGCTGTCGTGGTCATACGAGTTGACGCGCGTGGTGTTGACGACGGTCACCGAGTCGACGAGCGGCGGCTGCCAATTGAGGCCCGGCAATAGCACCTGCTCCTGCAGCTTGCCGAAGCGCAGCACGACGCCGCGTTCCGATTGGTCAAGCTGATAGAGGCCGAGATATCCGTAGGCGATGACAATGATGGCGACCAGGATGATGAGCGGCCCCGTGGTCAGGCCGCCCGGCATTCCGCCGCCGAAGAAGCGCGAAAAGAAAGAGCCGCCTTGGCCGCCCTGTCTGCTCTGACCGCCTTGTCCGCTTGAGGCCCCTTGGCGGCTGCGGCGACCCCATGGATCTTGGCCGCCTCCAGCATCATTCCAGTTCATGCGATGTGCATCCGTAAAACCGGAGGGGATTCTAACAGGCTTGGTCATGCGCATTGAGCAGGAGGCACTATCAGTTTGATGGCGCACTGCTCCGCGCTCGGCGATCAGTGTCCATTTGCTTGAGCATCATGTCGCTGATTTGCCAGCCGCAGCGCGCGCTGTGCGTGAGCTTGTCGTGGTAGGCACCCATGAACAGCCACACCTCGTCGTCTGTCGAGTGCCATGCCTGTAGATAGCTGAGCATGGTCGCTTCGCCGTGGTCGCCGTCTGGAAGCGTTATCACCTCGATGAGCTGGGTGCCAATCAAGTGCTGCGTTGATCTATAGTCCTTGAGTGCGCCGAGCACGATATTTACCCAAGCGTCGGGGCCCGTGACAGGGTCAATGCCAGCAGCGCCGATGCGCGCATGTTCGGCGAATATTCGGTGATAGATGGCGCGGCCTTCGGTGACCGACGCGTTGTCGGCGCGGCCGATCAGATCGGTTGCGTGCGCATAGAGATGCTTGATCTCGCTGATCGCTTGCTTCGCAAGCATGAGGTCGATGTTGTTTGTTGGCATGGTGCGTGTCTCCGAAGCCCGTCTGGTGAAAACTCGACGCGTTAGCTCTTGGCTGCCAGCGTGACCCCGTCTTCTTTGAGCAGGGACTGAAGCCACTCAGACGAGAGCCGGACGGTGAGGCGCATGGTACCGTCGGCGTCGCTCGAATCGCCGAGAACTGCGCCGAGCGCGTACAGCCGAGCACGAATGCCGCCCGCGTTCGGCGCGATCGCAAGTTCATGCACCTCACCAGTGCCAAGCATGTACGCGATACACTGCTTGAGCATGTTGGTGCCTGTCCCTGTCAGCGCACTGACGGGACACTCAAGAGACTTCGGTGCCTGTCCCTTTGGCGTTGTGCTGGTGCCTGTCCCTTTTGTGCGCTCATCGACATCAGGTGTTCGGCGTTGCGCGGCGAGCAGGTCGATTTTGTTGATTACTTCAATGCGCGGCAGGTGCGCTGCGCCGATGCTGGTCAGCACCTTCAGGACGGACTCGCGGCGCTGCAGGCGGTCGGGCGCACTCGCATCTGTCACGAGTAGGAGCAGGTCGGCTTCGGTGGCTTCTTCGAGCGTGGCTTGAAAAGCGGCCACGAGGCTTTCTGGCAGTTCTCGAACGAAACCGACGGTGTCGATCAGCACCGCGTCCTCCCGTTCTGGCAGTTCAATGCGTCGCAAGGTCGGGTCGAGCGTTTCGAAAGCGCGGTCGCGGGTCGCGACCGCGGCGCCCGTGAGCCTGTTGAACAACGTCGATTTGCCGCTGTTGGTGTAGCCGACCAAGGCGACGGTGGCGACGCCCGCCCTGACGCGCTTGCGCCGCCCAGATGCGCGCCTGCGAGCGACGTTCGCGATGGCACCTTGCACCTTGCGGATGCGTGCGGCGATTTGGCGCCGGTCAGCTTCTGCTTGTGTCTCGCCCGCGCCGCGCAGGCCGATGCCACCCTTTTGCCGGTCGAGATGCGTCCAACCGCTGACGATACGGGTGGCTGAGTGCTGAAGCTCGGCGAGTTCGACCTGTAGCTTGCCTTCAAAGCTGCGGGCACGTTCGGAGAAGACCATGAGTATGACTTCGGTGCGCGTCAGCACCTTGCACGCGAGGACTTTTTCAAGGTTGCGTTGCTGCGTCGCGGACAGCTCGATGCTGATGGCGATAAGGTCTGCCCCAAGAGCCTTTCGCCGCATTGATATTCTTTCGATCTGACCAGGCCCAAGATACGTGCCACGCCGGATCTGCCGCACTTTGAGGTGTATCACTTCAAGCGTCACAAGGTCCAGCGAATCGACAAGTTCGCCAAGCTCACGGCCTTGTTCTTCGAGCTCGAACGCATCAAACGGACACGCAATACCCTCCGGCATGACGCAGAGCACACGCTCTCCTGCGGGTGGGCGCTCGAAGATCACGTCGCTGGCTGTTCCATAAGCTTCTGTTCGAGGAGCGTGGACAGGTGCCTGTCCACATGTCTGTCGGTACAATCAAGTGGGACTGCGCTCGCGAAACGCTTCAGCCAGGTACGTTGGCGCTTGGCGAGGCGCCTCGTTGCCGTGAATGCAGCGTCGAACATGTGCGTCTCACTCGCTCCCGCATCAAGCCCCTGCCAGATTTGCCGGTAGCCCACAGCGCGCATTGACAGGCTTGCCGCTGTCAAACCTAAGCTCGAAGTGCGTAGCGCGGCCACCTCGTCAACGAAGCCTGCGCGAAACATGCCGCGCAGCCGATCAGATATGCGTTGCCAGTGAAAGTGCCTGTCCCCGTGCGTGAGATCGATTTCGAGAACGGAGAGCGCCGCATCTTTGCGCCAGCCCCGTCGGTTGCCAGCCCGCCACCACCAGGAGATGGGCTTGCCAGTGATGGCGGCGACTTCGAGTGCCCGTGTGATGCGCATGGCGTTTTGTGGGGCGATATTAGCGGCCGCGTGGGCATCGCGTCTCTTGAGCTCGTTGTGGAGCGTTGCCCAGCCTTCCTCGCGTCCTCGCGTTTCGATTTCGGCGCGAATCGCCGCATCGCCTTCAGGCAGCTGTGCCAAGCCTTCGGCAAAGGCGCGAAAATACAGCATGGTGCCGCCGACGAGCAGCGGCACGCGCCGTCGGCCATGGCTCTCCTTGACGAGTCGCCAGGCATCGCCTAGGAATTCGTAGACCGAGTAGCGTTCATTGGCATCGCGAATGTCAACGAGCGCATGTGGCGCTCTAGCGAGCGTTGCTTCGTCGGGCTTGCCTGTGCCAATGTCGAGGCCGCGATACACCATGGCCGAGTCGACACTGATAAGGTCGATGTCAAAGCGCTTACGTAAGCGAATGGCAAGGTCGGTCTTGCCTGTTGCGGTGGCGCCCATGAGGCAGACGACGATCATTGACCACGCATGAACAGCCGGTCGAGTTCATTGATCGACCAAGTGACGTAGGTCGGACGCCCGTGGTTGCACTGGGCAAAATTCTCGGTGCGTTCCATGCGCCGGAGCAGGTGATTCATCTCGGCGAGTGGCATGTTGTCACCCGCTCGCCAGGCCGAGTGGCACGCCATGCTTGACAGTGCCTCGTCTTGGGTCGCCTCGACCGCTTGCGAGCTGCCATATTCTTCAAGGTCGGGCAGTAGGTCGCGGACGAGCTTCTCAACATCTGCATTGCCAAGCAAATTCGGTACGCTGCGGATGAGGATTTGCGTAGGCCCGCGCCGGTCTATCTCGAAGCCAAGCGTTGCGAGCTTCTCCGCCGACTCTTCGACGAGTGCCGCTTCCGCATGGGTGACATCAATTGGAATCGGAATCAGAAGAAGCTGCGCACTGACCTTGCCATCGCGAAGCTCGTGCTTGAGGCGTTCGTAGAGGATGCGCTCATGCGCGGCGTGCATGTCGGTGACCACAAGCCCTTCCTTGTTTGCTGAGAGCACATAGATGTTGTGGAGCTGGCCGAGCGCAAAGCCGAGCGCCGGTACATCCTTACTGCCGCAGGACAGCGCATCCTTGCGAGATAGCGCCTGATCGTGCATGACCTGCGGACCTTGCGTGTCTCCTGGCTGTAGGTCTCGATGCTGATATTCATACTCGAACAGCGAAGTCGGTGCTGCTGACTGAGATGCTTCGCGGCGCGCGCTCGGCGTAGCTTCTTGTGTCAATCCTGTCGGCTGAGGGAGGCTGTGCGAACCTAGCCTAGATCTTGGCATGGAGTCAGGCCGCAAATCGCGAAGGGCGCGATGCAGGCTGCCGAACACGAAGTCGCGCACAAGCTTCTGGTCGGAAAACCGCACTTCGTTCTTGGTGGGATGTACATTGACATCGATATCTGCGGGATCGATTTCGAGGTTGAGTACGAATAGCGGATGACGGCCATGAAACAGCACATCGCGAAAGGCCTGGCGCACGGCGACCGAGAACAGCCGATCAGTCACCGGACGCCCGTTGATAATGCAGGTCTGCCGGTCCGGACGGGCGCGTGAATTGGTCGGCAAGCCGACGCGGCCGTGTAAGCGAAGGCTTCCCCGTGCCTCGTCGATCACCACAGATTGCTCGATGAATCCGCGCCCGACGAGTCGTTCTAGACGCGTATCGAACTGGTCGGGCGAGTGTGTCGAAGGCAGGCTCATGAGCTCTCTGCCATCGCGGGACAATGTAAAGGCCACCTGCGGAGATGCGAGTGCAGCTCTTACGAACGTCCGCTCAATGGCGCTGAACTCGGCGCTCATGGACTTCAAGAAGCGGCGTCTTGCCGGCACGCTGTGGAAGAGATCTTCCACAATCACTCGGGTGCCAGACTCGCCCGCCGCAGGCATGATGCGCGCGCTCGAATCGGCTTCGGTGTGCAATCTCCATGCGGTGTCGGTTTCGCTTGGGCGGGAAATAATCGTCAAATGCGCAACTGACGCCACACTGGCGAGCGCTTCTCCGCGAAATCCAAGCGTTCCTATGCAGGCGAGGTCTTCGCTAGCGCTGATCTTGCTGGTGGCATGGCGCTCAACGGCGAGCAGCAGGTCGTCGCGCGCGATACCGACGCCATCATCCAAGACTTCGATTCTTTGTATCCCTGCCTGCTCAACCGTAATATCAATGCGGCTCGCATCGGCATCGAGCGAGTTCTCAGCAAGCTCCTTGATGATTGAAGCCGGGCGCTCAACGACCTCGCCCGCGGCAATCTGATTCGCGACCACGGGATCGAGCCTTCGAATGGGCTTCATGGTCATGAGCCAGCTTGCGTCAGTGCGACCCGTGTGCCTGGCGGCGGGCTTTGTTGAATGAAATTCTGGATGCCAGCGGTCATCGCCTTGGCAAGTTTTTCTTGATGATTGCCGTCCGCGAGCTTGTGGTATTCCTTTGTGTTGGTGAGGTAGCCGGTTTCGACAAGAATGGAAGGTACATCGGGTGATTTCAGCACTACGAACGGCGCTTCAAGCAATGGGCGCGGACGCAGCTCGGCAACCTTTCCCATTTCTTTGACCACTGCCTCACCGAGTTGATTGCTGCGCACGCGATTGGCGTCCATCGACATGTCAAGCAGCACCCTTGCCAAGATGTCCTCTTGCTGGCGCAGATCGATCTCGGAGACGCCACCGATGAGGTCTGAATTGTTCTCAAGGTCAGCGAGCCGCCGCGTTTCCTCGCTGACTGCGCCGCGTTCGGAGAGCGTGTAGATGGTGATGCCGTTTGCCGCTTTGCTCGGCGCAGCGTCTGCATGCACCGAGACAAACACATCTGCGGGGAGCGCCCGCGCCATCTCAATACGCTTGCGCAACGCAACGTAATAGTCGCCGGTGCGAATCATGACCGCCCGGTAGTCGGGAAGCGCGTTGATGTGTCTGTGAAGTCGCTTGGCGATCGACAGCACGATCTCCTTTTCCGTTTTCTTGCCAATGCCAAGCGTGCCCGGATCGTCGCCGCCGTGACCGGCATCCACGGCGACGATGACATCCCGAGGCATCCCGCTTGGCGGTATCGGCATCTTCCGCGGCCTCGTGAGGACATCGTTTGTTAAATCGACGACGAGTCGGTGCCCGTAGGGGCCCGCAGGCTTCAGCGTGAACACCTCGGGTGACATGGAGCGGCGCAAATCGAGCACCATTCGGTAGTCGTGCTTGCCGCGCATGGCGCTGCGTACACCGCGAAGAGAGGTATCGCTAAAGTCGGCGCGATCGAGGATACGAGTAAAGGAAGCCTCCGGTGTTGAAGTTTTCAGGTCAATCGCGATTCTCGGCGGATCTTCCAATACCAGTACGTCATATTCGACTTCGGCGCTGACATCGAACACCACACGCAGCTTATCGGGCGCCTGACGAAATCGAAGGCCGGTGACTTCGGCGCCAAAGGCCGGAAGCGCAAGGAGCAGCGCAGCGAACATGCTGAGCGAGCGCTGTATCATGCTGTGTCAACACTCCTGCGCTGCAACCAGACGCGCCTGGCGTCGCCATGCGTCTTGATGGCGATGGCAAGGTCGACAGCTGGCACATAGGTTCCGCCAAGGTTGGGCCATTCAATGATTCGAATGACGGGTTTAGTCAATAACTCTGCGATGCCGACCAATTCGAGCTCTTCCGCATCCTGTATGCGATAAAAGTCAAAATGATAAATGCTTTTTCCAGCGCATTCATACGTTTCTACCAACGTGTAGGTCGGGCTTTTCACGCGGCCAGCAAAGCCGAGGCCGCGCAGCACGCCGCGAGCAATGGTGGTTTTGCCGCTGCCGAGGTCGCCGCTCAAGGTCATCACGCAGTCGTCGCCAAGGTCCGCAGCCAAGTCGGCACCGAATGCGACCATGGCATGCTCCGAGTCAACGAGGATGGGGTCAACCGAGTTCACGCAGCAGCTCCGGCAGGTGTTCGAGTAGGTCGGTTGCCTTGAGGCTGCGCTGGCCCATGCTGCCTGCGGCGAGATCGCCAGCGGCCGCGTGCAGGCATGCGCCGCATCGCGTGGCGTCGAGCGGATTTACGCCTTGGGCGAGGAATCCGCCGATGATGCCGGCGAGCACGTCACCGGAGCCTGCGGTTGCCATGCCCGGATTGCCTTCGGCGCAAATGTCAATATGATCGTGGCTTGAATTGGGTGCGGCGACGAGGCTGCCAGCGCCTTTGAGCAGTGTGACGGCCTTGCAGCGGCTTGCAAGCCGCTCAGTGGCAGCAAAGCGGTCTTGGCTGACTTCTTGCGTGCGGCAGCCGAGCAGGCGCGCCGCTTCTCCAGGATGCGGCGTGATGACGGCGGGGTGATTGATGTCTTCGCGGAGAAGCGCCAAGCCATCGCCGTCGACGAGCATTGGCAGATTGCTCGCCGCAGCCCATGTGAGCAGCCGCGCGCCCCATTCGCTGCGTCCGAGACCCGGACCGATGACGACGGCGTTGTAGTTCATCTTTGGTGCTGAGTGTTCGCGTTCGAATGGCGTGCTCTCCAAAGGCAGCAGCATCACCTCCGGGCAGCGAGCAAGCGCGGGCAGAACGTGTTCTTGCCGAGTAGCGAGCGTTACCAAGCCTGTCCCGACGTACAGCGCACTTTCGGCGGCCATGATCGCGGCACCGCCCATGCCGGTATCACCGCCGATGACAAGTAGGTGACCAAGTCCATGCTTGTGGGCATTGACATCGAGCGCGGGTAGCTTCGATTTGACCTCAGCCCAGCTGATCAGTGCCTGTCCCGTGTGTCCTTGGAAATCTGACTGCGACAGCCCGAGCCTATCCACAATGAGCGTTCCGGTCGCCGCCTTGCCTAGGCCCGTCAACATGCCGCGCTTCGCTCCGATAAAGGAGATCGTGACATCCGCTCGCACCATACTGCTCGACGCGGAGCCGGTGTCCGGATGCATGCCTGATGGTAGATCGAGCGACAGGACACTGGCGTGAGATGCGTTCATCTGGGCGATTGCCGTTGCGAACTCAGGCCTCGGCGCGCCTTGCACGCCAGTGCCAAGCAGCGCATCCACGAGCACATCGGCTCGCAGCTCATAGTTGTTCGATGTGACGATGGGAACGCCTGATTCCTCGGCTTCTTTGTAGGCGATCAATGCCGTTTCCTGCGGCTTGGGCAGGTTTCCAACACGGATGACTTCGACCTCGATGCCTGTGGTTCGCGCCTCAGATTGAGCGAGCGCCGCGAGCACATAGCCGTCTCCAGCATTATTGCCTGAGCCGCACAGCACCTGAACGCGCCGCGCGCTCGGAAACTGCGCTCGCAGGAGACGGTAGGCAGCGCTGCCAGCCCGCCGCATGAGATCGAAGGCGGTGGCCGGATCGCCACTGATGACCCGGCCTTCTATGGCGAGGATTGAATCCCGTGAGTAAGCGCGCATCAGGTGCAGAAGAGGCCGATTTCCTTGTCAATCTGTCATTATAGTGATGCTATGAGACGTGATTTCAGGGTGCTCGCCGATAGGATTCGATCGCTTGGCAAACAGCTCGGCTTTGATGCGATCGCAATCACGGATACGGATGTGTCTCGCTACCGTGCCCATCTGCTCGCTTGGCTTGAGCACGGACGCGACGGCGAAATGGGCTATATGCGCCGAAATATCGAGAAGCGTCTTGATCCGAGCGCGCTTGAACCTGGTACGACGCGAGTGATCACGGCGCGCATGAACTATCTTGCGGACGGCGCAGAGCCAATCAAAGTGCTCGCCGATCCGACACGGGCCTACATCGCTCGCTATGCCTTGGGTCGCGACTACCACAAGGTGATGCGAACGCGCCTCGCCAAGCTTGCGCGTCTCATTCGTGCCGAAGCGGAAGGGCTTGGACGCTATCGTGCCTTTACCGATTCGGCGCCGGTGCTTGAGAAGCCACTTGCCGAAAAGTCCGGTCTCGGTTGGATCGGCAAGAACACCCTGCTGCTTGATCGGGAAGCGGGCTCGTGGTTCTTCCTCGGCGAGATTTTTACCGACCTTCCCCTGCCGCTCGATCCCGAATCCGGGGCAGATGAGGACGACCTATGCGGCAAATGCAAGGCCTGCATGAATGTCTGTCCCACAGGCGCGATCACCGCAGCGCGTCAGCTTGATGCCAATCGCTGCATCGCGTATCTCACTATCGAACATAAGACGGCCATCCCGCTGGAGCTTCGTCGCCCCATCGGCAACCGTGTGTTTGGGTGCGACGATTGTCAGCTTGTGTGTCCTTGGAATCGAGACGCGCCGCGCACTCGCGAGAACGATTTTCTGCCAAGACATGAATTGGATTCAGCGGATCTCGTCATGCTGTTCGAATGGAGTGAGGCGACTTTTCTCGAGAAGACGCGAGGCATGGCGCTACGCAGAGTGAGCTTCGAGCAGTGGCAGCGCAATCTCGCGGTCGCGCTCGGCAATGCGCCGGCTCATCCACGCATCGCTCGCGCCCTCAGGCAGCGACGAGCAAACGCGAGCCCGCTTGTCAAGGAGCACATCGATTGGGCGCTTGCCGAGCAAGCCAAGGGGCAACGCCCCCCTGTCGGTCAGTTGCGGGTCCTGAAGAACCTGTCGCGATAAAACTTCGCCTCGTCGATTGACTCGCGGACATCCGCGAGCGCTCGGTGCTCAGTGTTCTTTTTGATTTCCTTGACCATGTCGGGGTGCCATCGCTTGACGAGTTCCTTGATGCTAGACACATCGATGATGCGGTAATGAAACCAGTTTTCAACGAGCGGCATATGCTTTAGCAGGAATCTGCGGTCCTGCCAGACGCTGTTTCCACACAGATGCGTGCGTCGCTTGACGGTGTGATCTCTCAAGAATTCGAGCGTCATCGCCTCCGCCTCGGCCACGCTGACGGCGGACGCCTGCACGCGATCAAGCAGACCGGACTTGGTGTGGTGATCGACGTTCCATCGATTCATCGCCGAGAGCTCGCGCTCATCGGCTTTGATGGCAAGCTCCGGCCCCTCCGCGATGATGTCGAGACTGCTGTCCGTCACAATCGACGCGATCTCGATAATGACGTGGCGTTCCGGGTCGAGACCTGTCATTTCAAGATCCATCCAGACGAGATTTCGATCCTTGACCATCAAGCGTGCAGAGCGAGTGACGAGTGTCCGAGGCTCAGTATAATGGCGTTCGCCTCCCTGACGCGATGCGCACAATGCGCTATTTCTCTCGCCCGCAGCACTTTCTTCCGCAGCACTTTCTGTCGCGCATCGCAGGTGCCGCCGCCAGGAGCACCCTGCTTGCGCGCCCACTGATCTGGCTCATGCAAAAAGGCTACGGAATCAGCCTTGAAGAAGCTGCCGAGCAGGACCTTCGCGCCTACCCGACGCTTCACGCATTCTTCACGCGCGCGCTCAAGGAGGGTGCGCGGCCAATGCCCGAAGCAGCCAGCGCGCTCGCCTGCCCAGCAGACGGCAGACTGATGTCCTTTGGCAGGCTGACAGGAGAGCAGTTCATTGAAGCCAAAGGCCAAGCGTATTCCGTGAGTCGACTCCTTGGCGACGAGGCATCCGCCAAGCGGCTTGAAGGCGGATTCCACGCCTGCATCTATCTGTCGCCGCCTGACTATCACCGCGTCCACATGCCATTTGACGGCAGGCTTTGTCGCTGGCAGTCAATTCCCGGCAACCTTTTTAGCGTCAATCCAGCAACCTCGGCGAGAATCAGCGACCTGCATTGCCGAAACGAACGCCTTGTCTGCCAGTTTGACACGCCTAACGGCCTGCTTGTCGTTGTCTTCATAGGTGCGCGAATGGTCGGCGGCATCGAAACTAGCTTCAATCCGCCTCCCACTCCCTACGGTGCTATCCAGTCAGGCGAGGCCGATGGTCCGGATTACGTTCGCGGCGACCGTCTCGGTCAGTTCAAGTTCGGTTCGACCATCGTCATGTGCTGGCAGGATGCCGAGTTTGGGTTTGCGCCCGGTCTCGAAGCTGGCATGCGAGTTCAAGTAGGCACGGCCTTGGGCGATTTTTCCGTCGCCTGAAACGTCAGCGCGGTCTTCAGTCCCAGTTCAGGGCACCGCCAGTCTGATATTCGATGACGCGCGTTTCGAAGAAGTTCTTTTCCTTCTTCAAGTCCATGATCTCAGACATCCAAGGGAATGGATTCCTTGCGCCCGGGAATCGTTCGCTCAGTCCGATTTGCGCCAAGCGTCGATTGGCGATGAACTGTAGGTACTCTTCCATGATATTGGCATTCATGCCGAGCACGCCGCGCGGCATCGTGTCGCGCGCATACTCGATCTCAAGGTTGGTACCGTCCACAATCATGTCGGAGGCACACGCCTGCATCTCATCGCTCCAAATATCAGGGTTTTCGGCCTTGATTTGATTGATCACGTCAATGCCGAAATTCACGTGCATGGATTCATCGCGCAAAATGTACTGGAACTGTTCCGACGTGCCCGTCATCTTGTTGCGCTGTCCCATTGAGAGGATTTGCGTGAAGCCACAGTAGAAGAACATGCCTTCCATGACGCAGTAATAGGCGATGAGGTTGCGAAGCAGCTCGGCATCGGTTTCTGGCGTCCCTGTCACAAACGTCGGATCCGAAATCGCGCGCGTGTATTTGAGCGCCCAGGATGCTTTTCGTGCGACCGACGGCACTTCGTGGTACATGTTGAAGATCTCGCCTTCGTCCATGCGAAGCGATTCAATGCAGTATTGATAGGCGTGCGTGTGGATGGCTTCTTCAAAGGCTTGCCGCAACAGATACTGACGGCATTCCGGATTGGTGATAAGCCGGTAGACGGCGAGCACGAGATTGTTTGCCACCAGCGAGTCAGCGGTTGAAAAGAAACCGAGACTGCGCTTCACAATCGTGCGTTCGTCTTCTGACAGGCCGTCCGACGAGTTCCATAGCTTCACATCTTCGGTCATGTTGATTTCTTGCGGCATCCAGTGGTTGGCGCATCCGTCAAGATACTTCTGCCAAGCCCATTGATATTTGAACGGCACAAGCTGATTAAGGTCGGCGCGGCAATTGATCATGCGCTTTTGATCAACTGTCACGCGCTCCAAGCTGTTGTTTGACGAGGCGGGAGTGGCCCGTTCAAATGCCACGACAGACGGCGGCAAATCTGTCATTTCGCTTACCGGCGCATCAGTCTGCGTGGGTCGCATCGGTGGGACAGATATTGGCCTGACTGGTTCAGACGGGGCGGTTGCCGGGCGCATCGATGACTTGTCGGCACGCGCAGAAGAGTCTTCCACAAAGTCATCAACGTCGCCGTCGTAGGCATTCCAATCCAGCATGACGTATATCTCCTCTTAAATTTTTAATTTACTGACAGGCTTCGCATTCAGGGTCGTCGATTGAGCAAGCGCTCGGCACAGGTACCGGGCTGCTGTCCATTGACGGATGACGCTGGGCAGTCACTGCGTTGAGCGCTGTGAGCGCTGTGCCGGCGACAGTGGACTTTTCGGTGCTCGTTGCGCCGATGGCGCGCAGGTAATAGGTGGTCTTCAATCCGAGAAGCCATGCCATGCGATAGGTGACGTCGAGTTTGCGGCCCGATGCGGAAGCGATGTACAAATTGAGCGACTGCGATTGATCAATCCATTTCTGCCGGCGCGAAGCTGCTTCGACCAGCCACTTGGGTTCGACCTCGAACGCTGTCGCATAGAGCAGCTTGAGTTCCGGCGGTACCCGGTCAATAGGCAAGAGGGTGCCGTCGAAATACTTCAGATCATTGACCATGACCTTGTCCCAGACGCCAAGCGCCTTCAGGTCGCGCACCATGAAGGGATTGACTACGGTGAATTCGCCGGACAGGTTGGATTTCACAAACAGGTTCTGGTAAGTCGGCTCGATGGACTGCGAAACCCCGACGATGTTAGCGATCGTTGCTGTCGGCGCGATGGCCATGACATTTGAGTTTCGAAGACCCTTGGCTTTCACCTGTTCCCGCAGTGCATCCCAATCTAGGGTGGTCCGCCGGTCTACTTGCAGGAATTCGTTACCACGTTCCCGTTCGAGAATCTCAAGGGAATCGATAGGCAATATGCCGCGGCTCCACAAGGAGCCTTCAAAGTTCTCATAGCGGCCTCGCTCCTCAGCGAGCGTGCAGGACGCTTGAATCGCAAAATAGCTGATTGCTTCCATGGATTTGTCGGCAAAGTCCACTGCCTGTTCTGATGCGTAGGGAATTCTTTGCCGATACAGCGCGTCCTGAAAACCCATGAGCCCGAGGCCGACAGGTCGATGTCGCATATTGGATGCGCGCGCCGTTGCTACCGAGTAGTAGTTGATATCGATGACGTTGTCGAGCATGCGAACAGCGACGCGGGTCGTGCGCTCCAGCTTTTCGAGATCAAGCCGACTGTTATCGCTGGTAAGGTGTTGCGCAAGGTTGATCGATCCGAGGTTGCATACCGCGATTTCATCCTCAGCACGGGTGTTGAGGGTGATTTCAGTACACAGATTGCTTGAGTGAACCACGCCACTATGCTGTTGCGGCGAGCGGGCGTTGCACGCATCCTTGAAGGTTATCCAAGGGTGGCCGGTCTCGTAGAGCATGGAGATCATCTTACGCCACAAGGTACTCGCCTTGATGCGGCGAAAGTGCGCGATTTCGCCGGCTTTGGTTTGCTGCTCATACGCAAGGTAGCGATTCTCAAAGGCCTGTCCCCAGAGGTCGTGCAAGTCTGGCACGTCGCTTGGCGAGAACAGCGTCCACTCGTCGTCTTCAAACACCCGCTTCATAAAGAGGTCGGGTATCCAATTGGCGGTGTTCATGTCGTGGGTGCGCCGCCGGTCGTCGCCGGTGTTCTTGCGCAGTTCCAAGAATTCTTCAATGTCGAGATGCCAAGTCTCAAGATAGGAACAGACGGCGCCTTTGCGCTTGCCGCCCTGATTAACCGCGACGGCTGTGTCATTGACGACCTTGAGAAATGGCACGACCCCTTGCGACTTGCCGTTCGTGCCCTTGATATAGGCACCGAGCGCACGCACGGGCGTCCAGTCGTTGCCGAGCCCGCCCGCCCATTTGGAAAGCAGTGCGTTGTCCCGAACCGCGCCGTAGATACCTTCGAGATTGTCCGGCACCGTTGTGAGGAAACAGGACGAAAGCTGCGAGCGGCGCGTTCCAGAATTGAACAGGGTTGGCGTTGAAGACATGTAGTCAAAGGACGACAGCAGGTCGTAGAACTCGATGGCGCGCTGTTCCCGATCTTCTTCGCGAATCGCCAAGCCCATGGCGACACGCATGAAGAATACCTGTGGCAGCTCGAAGCGCGTTTTGTCGTCGTGAATGAAGTAGCGGTCGTAGAGTGTTTGCAGGCCGAGATAGGTGAATTGCAGATCTCGTTCGGGCTTGAGCGCGGCACTAAGAACGTCAAGATCCATTGTTGACAGCTCTCGGGAAAGGAATTCCTGCTCGACGCCTTTTTCGATGAACGCTTTGAACGCGACCGGATAGGTCGTGTGCATTTGCGACTGTACTGCTTGGTGACCCTTGTCGGTGTCCACATTCAGGTAGGTGAGGGCTTCTGTACGGAGTTGGTCGAGAAGCAGTCTTGCGGTCACGTAGGTGTAGTTGGGTTCTTCTTCGACCAATGCGCGCGCTGCGTTGCGAAGCGATGCGCCGACATCGGAGAGCGTGATGCCTTGATACATGTTGGCGAGCGCGTCATCAATGATGCGCGTGGCATCCACATCGCTGAGCCCATCGCAGGCCTCGCTGACAAGGGTACGTACTCGTTCCATGTCGAGCGGGACGCGCTCACCGCTCGGTATCGTGACTTCAATCTGCCCTTTCTCGGAGGGCGCGGCTTCGCTGTCGCTGCGTTCTCGCTCTTTGGCGCGTTCGTTGCGATAGATGACATACGACCTCGCAACTTTGTGCTGTTCCGCGCGCATTAGCGCCAGCTCGACCTGGTCTTGAATGTCCTCGATATGCAGGGTGCCGCCAGAAGGAAAGCGTCGCGCGAAGGTTTGGCTGATGCTCTCCGTGAGTGACTCCACGAGGTCGCGAACTCGCGCAGAGTTGGCTGCGCTGTCGCCTTCGACCGCGAGCACGGCTTTGAGCATGGCGATGCGTATCTTTGAGTCGTCATAGGCGACTAGTGCGCCGCCACGCTTGATGACCCTCAGGTTGCCCGGGGCGGTGGCAGCAACGCCAGGTTCAGCGGCTTCGCGGACAGCGGAGATCATATCTGAGGTCGGCGAACCGGTGAAAGGCTGCCTAGCGTTAAATGACATGTGGGTTTGGGAAGCAGTCGCAGGTTTTTCGAATGATTCTGCCATCGCTGACTCCGTCATTGCGCTGAGACCGTATTTCGTGATGCTGAACAGACAAGGTACTACATCTGGTGGTTTTCACGCAAGCTCCAGAGCTGTCCAACGCTACATGAGGGTGAGGTCTAGATTTCAATCTCGTGCTCCCCAGGGGGCCTGTCCCCGATCCTGCGCCTTTGGTGCCTGTCCCACTCTTCGGCGTTCCGCGAGGTGCCTGTCCCTAATCCGCGAGGTGCCTGTCCCTAACGATGAGGCGTTCGGGTTGCCGCAGGTATACTGCAAGTCGGTTCGCATCAGTGACTTGCATGCCAGAATTCCGTTGCGTTGGCCTCACCGGGCGACTTGAAAACGCAAAAGCCATCGCTACGATGCAAAGAGTCCATGGCTTCCTAGTTGGGGAAGGAGTAGACGTGTGCGTCGAGTCGTCCCTCAAGGAAGTGATCGGCGGCGTCGATCGGTTTCTGCCTCGTGAGGAAATGGGCACGACATGTGACTTGGTGATCGTTGTTGGTGGTGACGGCAGCTTGCTCGGCGCGGCCCGGGACCTCGCATCTTCCGGTGTGCCGCTTGTCGGGATAAACCGTGGCGGGTTGGGGTTTCTTGCCGACATCCCGCCGCAGCAGGCTGAATCCGGCATCGGAGGCGTCCTTGAGGGGCGTTATCAGGCCGAAGAGCACTTTCTTCTTGAGGGGGAGGTGTGGCGAGACGGAGAGCGAATTGGCAGTTCGCCCGCCTTGAACGATGTCGTCTTGCACCACGGGACGATGGCGCGCATCATCGACATGTCTGTCTACGCTGATGGCGAACTCGTGTACCGGCAGCGCTCTGACGGCTTGATTGTCGCTTCACCGACAGGCTCCACCGCATACGCCCTTTCCGCAGGCGGGCCTATTTTATTTCCAAGTATTGACGCCATCGTGATCGTGCCAATGGTGCCGCATACACTGACATCGAGACCGCTACTCGTACCGAGCAGCATGGAAGTGACAGCGCATCTTGAACATACTGTTTCGGAGAATCCGCAGGTGAGCTTTGATTCGCAGGTCAGTATTGGTGTTCGGCCCGGCGACCTGCTCACGATTCGCAAGCACGCCCATCAACTGAAACTACTTTATCCGCCGGAGCATAGCTTCTTCGAGTCTTGCCGAAGCAAGCTGTCCTGGGCGCGGCCTATGGGTTTTGAAGAAACCTAATAAAAAAGTTTTTTCATCTCGGAGATTCGCCGCTGACCGATGCTGACGAACACAGGGCTAGGCGCCTCAGAAGCGCCAGTCCTTGTCGTAGGCAATCTGGCAATCTATTGTTCTGGCTTGTCGAAATCGACGCAGATGCCGGGGTCGTCGAGGTCAACGGTCTGCACGGCACTTGGGTGCGATGTGAGTACGGATTTTGCGCCGACATCACCGGAAAGCTGACTGAGTTCGTGCAGGAAACCGTGTGTGAATCCGACAGGGTGCCCAGGCACGCCATTGAATTCAGGGCGCAGGATGGCTTCAGACATAAAAGGGGACAGGCCCTTCATAGTTTGGTTGAGTCTTGCGAGCGAACCGCTCCTGACTAGAGGCATATCGCCATGCCCGACAAAAAGCCCGTGCAGTTCTGTGTGCTTGGCGAGGATGTGTCGCACGCCGTCCGCGAGCGACGCGCCCATGCCGAAGACGGCTTCGTGACTGGCGATGACTTGCACTTGCTGATCGAAATGCGCAGCCAAGAGCCGTCCAATTTCACCATCATCGGTGCGAATCACGACGAAGCACGGATCAAACGCCTGCGTATACTTTGAAAGGGTTTCAATGAGCATGGGCGGCTTCTCGGAAGTTCGCCGATAGTGCCGCTTGTCGCTCCCGAAGCGGCGAGAATAGCCAGCCGCGAGAATGAGTGCGGCAATCACGGGTTGCTAGGTGATGGGGAAGCATTGAGAGTGATCGCCCCTTTTCGCACTGCGGTGATCTCGGCAAGTATTGAAACGGCGATTTCCGCAGGCGTCTTGCTGCCAATCGGGATACCAATCGGTGCGTGTAAGCGTGTGAGATTTCTCTCAGTAACGTCAAGTGCTTGCAGTCTTCGAAGCCGGCCTTTCGAAGTGCGCTTCGAACCCATTGCCCCCACGTAGAACGCTTGGGTCGACAGTGCTTCCATAAGTCCCATATCGTCGATTCTAGGATCGTGCGTGACGGCGACAATGGCAGATGCCGAATCGTCTGCATACAATTTGACCGCATCGTCGGGCATCTCGCAAACCAGCGTAACGCCCGCCACATCAAATTCATTGATCAACTGGCGTCTCGGATCGCATACGACCACTTGGTAGCCCAGCATCAAGGCTATATGCGCCAGATAGCGACTCACCATGCCTGCGCCGATGATGAACAGCCGCCAAGCAGGACCAAACACATGAGTCAGTGTGTGCAGCGATTCATCCCATGCGAGCGGCGAATGTCCCTCGGCAGGCTCGAGGCGCATAGCTCCGGAGTGTGCGTTCACGATTCTGGTCACCCAGCGCCGCTCGGTGAGGCTCGTGGAGATATCCGTGAAGTGTCGCTCAGCAGAATCGCGCGGCACCACAGGTTCAACCAACACATGCAGATGACCTCCACAAGGAAGCCCGAACTTCTCGGTCTCTTCCGAGCTAAGACCGTAAACGTGAATCTCCGGAGCGTCTTTGGCGAGTGAGCCTAGGGTCAGTTTTTCAATGAGGTCATCCTCGACGCAACCGCCCGAAAGCGACCCCATGATCTGGCCTGACGCATTGGCAGCAAGCAAAGAGCCAATTGGTCGTGGCGACGACCCCCAAGTCTTCACGACAGTGGCGAGCCAGCAGTGTTGATCCTCGGAGAGCCAGCCACACAAAGTGGTAAGCACTTCGCTGTCCATATCTCGCAAGTGTGTGGTCATGTGACTGTTCGCATGTAAATTTTGTTCAAAATAGACGAGACAAGAGCCGGATGCCCCCGTATGAACGAAAATTCTATCAGCCCTGTGTCAGATAGGGACAGGCACCTGAATCAGTGAGTCAGGGACAGGCACCTGAGTCTCGGACATGCTGGCAGAATTGCAGCTTGGTTGGCAGATAAATCGATATGGCTATGCTGGGCGAATGGAAATGAGCAGATTGATGGGCATCCTCAAGCGACTCCCCGTGTTGAGTTTGGTTTGTGGCGCCTCAGTATTAGGCTGGTGCGCAACGCTCCTGTGGCAACACGACATTTTCGTACGAGCATTCCACCTGATGACGTTCGTACCCTTTCATATCCATGGGACGACCTTGCGATTTGTTCCGTACGAGACTGTCTTGTTGACAGGCGAACTGTGGCGGCACGTCACTCCAGCATTTCTACATTTCACTGTACTGCATTTGGTTCTCAATCTAGCAGTCGTTTGCGAGCTAGGGCGGCGGGCCGAAGCTGTCTTAGGCCCTCTTCGGTTTGGGGGGCTCATTCTTACGGTAGCCACGACATCAAACCTAGCACAGTTCCTGTTCGAGCCGACTCCTCTATTTGGCGGACTTTCTGGGGTGAACTACGGGCTCGTTGGATTCATTGCCATTCGGCGCTTTCTTGATGCCGACGAGCGTCGCTGGCAGGCTTCACCGGCGCTCCTCACTTTCCTTGTCATTTCCATGGTCCTGTTGTCTGCGGGCGTAGGCGAGGCTGTCGTTTTCAAAGTTGCGAATGGTGCGCATTGGAGTGGTTTCATCGTTGGATTGGCGATCTCATGGCTCATGCCGAGCAGGAGGCCGAATCGGTGAATCGTAGACGATCCGGTCCCCTGTGGCTGATCCGACGTTCCAGCCTGAGCGCAATGACGGCTATTGGCGATTACGGCTTCGCCATCCACCAGTACAGTGGCGTTCGGGCAGGTGATCTCAGCCGAAATCCCTTCATGCGCTCGATCCAAGCTTCCAGCCACGGCTCGGCGCATGGCGGCTCTCTGGAGCGTTCATTCCAATACCGTGACTTTCTCACGTCGCGCTGGGCAAGCACTGAAATCCGGTGTCGGTAAGCGCTCAAAGTAATCGGCAACTGGCTTCCTGTTTCGAGCGTCTGTGCGACCAATGTGTGATCGCTGCGCACGAGCGGCTTGAGAGGGAGACAGGCGGGGTCGGGGCAAGTACTTGCGTCGATCTCGGGAGATTGGGTTACGCAATTCTTGGCTTCGGATTGTTCCGTGTGCGGGTCGCTGGTGTCTCGTGCATATTCCTTCGCTTGAAGTGCCGCGAGCTCTTCAAGCCTGCGAACAAAAGAAGTCTGCTGATCTGGTGACTCAGGGTCAGAGGTAATGCCAGCGCGAACGGGATTCAGGTCGACGTAGCCGAGACAAGTAACGATGTCTTCTTCGGTCTTTAGCGCCTTTGAGAAATATCGCCCTCCCCAGAAGGCACCCTTGGCATTATCCTCGTGATTCGCAAGCCGGGCGATCTACTGATTCAGCTCCTTCATGAAGTACGGAGGTGTGCAGAGGCGCTCACGCAGCTCTTCCACCCGATCTGGATTGGACACCGTCGTATCGATGAACTGTTCGGTTGCCTCGGCAGTCTTCTTGGGATAGAGCATGAGCCACCTTCGAACAACCTCTTCGCTGTTCCATGGCTGTGCGCCTTTAGGCGTGAAGTTGGCGAGCAGATGGTAGTGGTTGTGCATGATGGAGTAGCCGAAAATCTCGACCGAGAACACGGACGCGAGGAATAGCATTCGTCGCTCGATCCAACCCCGACGATGTGAGCAGTCTTTGCCGGTGGCCGAGTCATAGCCGCACAGGTAGGTGTGGCGGACGCATCGAGTGCCGAGGTGCACGAAGCCCCCGTTCTTCAAATCGATCTGTTCGCAGCGCGGTCTAGCCATGTCGCAAAGTATGGCGTACTCGACACGTGCTCAAGGTGAGTTCTGGCCGCAAAATCATGTAGTACATCTCGCAGGCACATGTGAGACATGGCCCATACGGCTTGAGTGAGCGCTTCACGCTTGAGCGCGTCTCCTGCTGCTGACCGGTGCCTGTCCCTGACAGGAATCCTGTGGGTTGTGCCTGTCCCGTCCGCGCCCGCGGACAGAGCGCCCCTCGTGCCTATCGCACGGATGCTCAACCCTTGCCGCTCGGGCCTCGGTAGCTGAGTATTCCTTCTGACTCCATAGAACTGATCTCTACGTCAGACATTGCTAGCCAGTCGCGAAGCACATCGCGGTTGTCCTCCCCCCTGTAGGACGCCACACCACCGCCGCCAGATTGCCCTGCGGAGAATCTCCACGGCGTATTTGGTACTTTGAAGCAGCCATCACCTCGGTCGGATACTTCAACGAACGCACCTCGCTCGTTTGCCCATTCGAGTCTAGCCGCCTCGGCGACAGACCGCACAACACCGCTCGCTAGGCCGAATCGTGCGAGATGCGTCTCAAGTTCCCTCGCACTCTTGAAACTCTGCGCCCACCTGTCAATCATCTTGAGCAATTCCGAACGGTTTTCTATGCGCGCTTGTCGAGATGCAAAACGCGGGTCCGCTGCCATCTTCAGATTTCCCATTGCCTGAACATAGCTGGCAAAAACACCATGTTCGACCGGGTCGAACGCGACACATACAAACTGCCCGTCTGCTGCTTGAAAGGTCGGTGATCCGGTCGTAGGCAGAGGCAAGCTCTCCGATAGACCAGAAGCTTGAACCGTTGCGGACTCGTTCATAAACAGGATAGATTCGGCCATGTCGATGTCTACAGTGCCGCCTTTGCCGGTGGCACTTCGTTGCAACAAAGCCGCGAGAATGCCGACGCAGCATTGCGTCCCAGCATAAAGGTCGCCGTGCGCATAAGGCTCTTGGCTGAGCTCGCGCCCCGTGTAGCGCGCATCTCCCTCCATGTAGCCCATTTCGGCTTGTACCAGCATGGCGTAAGCACGGCGATCACGCCATACGCCGTCCTGCCCATAACCAGAGATGGATGCGAAGACGAGACCGGGGTTCGACTCGGAAAGATGCTTGTAATCAAATCCCATTTTTGCCATGGTGCCCGGACGGAAGTTCTCCAAGATGACATCGGCTTTCGCACAAAGGGCGTGTGCGATAGCAAGGCCTTTCGGATCACGAAGCTCAATGGAAATATTTCGTTTGCCGATGTTTTGATGCGTGAACGCGGCTGAGATCGAATTGCGCCGTGGGGTGCTTGTACGCAGTACATCACCCGTTATTGGCTCGACCTTGACAACGTCCGCGCCAAGGTCCGCCAACATCCGGCCGCAGTGCGGCCCCGCGAGGACACGCGAGAAATCCAAAACTTTGATGCCGGAAAGTGGCCTCATCTCACTGGCTTCCCGTCCTTATAGGCGGAGAATTGCGAACAGGGACAGGCACTTCGATCAGCGACTTCATACTTTCAAGAACGTAAACCATTGATTTCATGGGACAATTTTTATATGTGAGACATTTCTTACGCAAATTCACAGTAATATCCCACAAGCTTGCGGCAGATTTCAACGGCTGTTCCATATACCATTGCGGTCAAGGGCGATACACTATTCGCCCTCCATAAAGCTTTACTGTTGAGGTACAAAAGATGGCGCGCGGAATCAATAAAGTCATTCTGATAGGGCACTTGGGACAGGATCCTCAGGTTCGGCATACTCAGGAGAATCGCCCAGTAACCCGACTGCGCGTGGCGACGTCAGATTCTTGGCGTGATCGTGCCACTGGCGAACGTCGGGAATCAACAGAATGGCATACTGTTGTATGCTTTGGGCCGACTGCGGAGTTCGCCGAGCAGTATCTACGCAAGGGGCGCCTCATCTATGTCGAGGGATCATTGCGGACAAGCAGTTTCGAGCGGGAAGGCGTCAAGCAATACAACACAGAAGTAATCGCACGCACTGTCAATACGCTCGATTCTCGTCGAGCCGCTGAGTCGGAGGGAAGTGGTTTCGGCGATCACAAGGGAGACAGTGGATCCTACTCACCGAGTCATCAGAGCAGTCGAGGGCAGGAGCCTCAAGCACAGCCAGACTCATCTTTTGAGGACGACATTCCGTTTTAAGGGAATCTATCAGGTCGCATGCAGCACCAGCAAGAGCATCACGCCGAGCGCAATGCGGTAGACTACAAACGGTAGCATGCCGATCTGTTCGACGACCTTGAGCAGTAACGCAATCGAAGCATACGCGGTGATGAAGCTGATTAGAACGCCAGTGATGAGCAAGTAGATTGGGGGCAACGAGCCTGCTTCAAAGGCTGAAACCCCCGACAGTAGGCCAGCCCCAATAATGCTCGGCACCGCAAGAAGCATTGCGATGCGCGTTGCTTCTTGGCGCGTGTAGCCGAGGAACAGTGCGCCGGTCATTGTGACACCCGACCTTGACGCGCCCGGAATGACGGATAGAGACTGCCAACAACCAATCAAAAACGCATGTCTTACTGTGATCGACTCGATTTTCCGAGTGCCGCGTCTCCTGTCGGCGATCAGAAGAAAGGGTGCCAGCACGAGATTTGCCCATGCGATCACGTGAGGACTACGCAGCGTACCTGCTGTACTTAAGGCGACTACGGCCGAGCCAACGCAAACAATTGGAAGGGTTGCGAGGAACAGCATGAAGAGCACGCGACCATGCGCGTGGAGTTTTCGATGTCTCAATGATTTGCTGGCGCCAAGGGCAAGCGAATAGAGATCGCGGCGAAAATAGACGAGGAGGGCGCCGAGGCTTCCGAGATGAAGGCTGACATCGAAAGCAAGGCCTTGCTCCTGCCACTCGGCGAATTCTCTTACAAGGATGAGGTGCGCAGAGCTTGAAATAGGCAGGAATTCGGTGACGCCCTGTAGGATCGCTAGGAAGAAAGCTTGCAATAGCATCATGGTGTATTCCGCACCTTTTGTGTGCCACATGGACTGGGCAACAGGGCATTCACGTGGCGTTTCACGCGATGTAACAGAGGCGATGGCCTTCTAGTGTAGTGTCCCATAAATAAGTATGGATTCAGCGCGCAGCAGAACGGCTGTAGCTGGGTGCTGACGCAGGGGAATGTTGGACATGTTACCAAGGGACGCTATCTCACGCCGCATTGGGCCACAGCCCTTCTGCTGGGCGCCCTTCGGGAGTGAGCACAACCGCCGACCGACATTCTTGCGAGGGTGCCCCTCGCGCCTTCTGGCTGAGGGCTCC
>JAPOTJ010000043.1 GCA_026709225.1 Gammaproteobacteria bacterium
AGGCTAAGGAAAAGCGATGGAATTGACAGAAGAACAATCCATACTCAAAGACCAAGCGCGGCGTTTGCTGTCGGAAGAGAGCCATTTCGACCGATTGCGCGAGTTCGCCGGTTCTGATCATGCGTACGATCAAGAGACTTGGCGGCAGGCAGCCGAGCTTGGCTGGCAGGCCGTTCTGGTGCCCGAAGCATTCGGCGGGTTGGGGCTCGGCCTGACCGAGGCGTGTGTCCTTGCCGAGGAACTCGGCCGATCAGTCGCGGCAATTCCCTATACACAATCGGCCGTATTGTTCACACACGCCATCGTGCAGTTGGCCGATGCAGCGGAAAAAGAACGAGTTCTGCCTGCGCTCGCCGAGGGCAAGGCGATCGGCTGCATTGCGTTCGCCGAGGAGGGCAGCGCCGCTATCCCTGGCGACCCGCAGGTGGCGTATCGGGGAGGCGCCCTCTATGGCACCAAGCCCTCGGCGGCGGGCGCCGCCTGCGCCAGCCACAGCATCGTCTATGCGAAGTGCGCCGAGAGCGGAGAGCTCGGCTTGTACCTCGTGGCGCTCGAAGACCCTGCGGTGACGGTGAAAGTCGGAACGTATCTGGACGACAACATGCAGTACGCCGATCTGTGCTTCGACGGTGCTCGTGCCACTGCCTTGGCCTCGGACGCGGAATCTTCCTTGGCGAACATTCTCGATACGGGCGCGTTGGCGTATGCGTTTGAGCAGGTCGGTGGCGCCGAGGCGTGCCTCGATATGGCCAGCGCCTACGCCTTGGAACGCAAGGCGTTTGGCCAGCTAATCGGTGGCTTTCAGGCGATCAAGCACAACCTGGCTGAAATGTACACGCTTGTTCAGTTGGCGCGAGGCGCGGCCAGCAAGGCATTGCTCGCGCAACTCGCGGGTTCTGCGAGGCGGGTGGCGGCGTTCGCCGCCGCGAGGTTTGCGGCATCCCGCGCGTTCGAGTATTGCGCCAAGGAAAATATCCAGATTCACGGCGGCATCGGCATCACGTGGGAGGCCAACTGCCACTTCTATTATCGTCGCAGCAAGACCTTGGCGATGGTCTTGGGCGGCGCGCCCTACTGGGCAGACCGGCTCGTCAATGCGGTTGCGGCGCAAGGGCAAGAGACCGATGAGCTTGCTGGCCGTGTGGAGCCTGACGACCTGAAGCGCTTTCGTGTCGAGGCGCGGGAGTGGTTGACGCGACATGCGCCTGCGTACTCCGCGAAAGCGCTTGAGGGGCTGAGCGAGGAAGCGTGGGTTGCGAAGGCAAAGGAGTGGATGGCGCTGAGAGCGAAACATGGCTATGCGGCCATAGTCATGCCGAAGCGCTACGGCGGCGGCGGCGGCACGATCATTCAGAAGCTCATCTACGAAGAAGAAGAAAGCCGGTTTGAGACGCCCAGTCACCTCTTTCACATCTCCCAAGGCATGCCGCTGCAAATCGTGTGCAACCGCGCGACCGATGAGCAAAAAGAAGACTTGCTTCCTGCGGGCATTCGCGGCGACACGATCTGGTGCCAACTGTTTTCAGAACCCTCTGCGGGCACCGACCTCGCGGCGGTCAGGCTCACTGCCACCCGAGACGGTGACAACTGGATTCTCAATGGCCAGAAGCTCTGGACTTCCTGGGCGCACGTCTCGGACTACGGTATTTTGCTGGCAAGAACTGATGCCGATGTACCGAAGCATCGCGGCATGACATTCTTTTTTGTCGACCTGCGGGTGCCGGGCGTTGAAGTGCGAAAAGTGCGGCGGTTTGCCGGCAAATCAGAGATAAACGAAGTGTTCTTTAACGACGTTGTCGTCCCGGACAGCTACCGGTTAGGCGAGGTCGGCGAAGGTTGGAAGGTAGCGCTCGAAACGCTCATGATAGAACGCTATTCGGTGACGGATGTATCTGGCTACGGCCCCAAGATTGAAGCCTACTTTGCGCTTGCCAAGAACACCCTGATAGAGAATCAGCCTGCGATTCAGGACGGTCGAGTGCAGTATGAACTCGCCGACCTGTATGCTCGGGAGCAGGGTTTGCGGCATATCCAGGCAGAAGCTTTCGCCGCGTTGGCTGCTGGCAAGGAGCCGGGGCCCGAGGGGTCCATTTGCAAACTCGTGTCAGCGAACAACCGGCAGCGTATCGGCGCGGTTGCTCTGGATTTACTTGGCCCCACAGGCGCAAGCTTGGCTGCGGATGCCAAGTCGGCGAGCTGCGCTAGGTTCTCTTGGCTTGAAGTCCCGCCTTTTCGGATCGCGGGTGGAACCGACGAGACGCTGCGCAATACGATCGCCGAGCGAATACTGGGCATGCCGGGTGACTACAAGCCCGATAAGAATGTGCCGTTCAGAGAAGCGTAGATAAGAGCATGGTTGGGTCTCACGGAGACCGATATGAGCTTGCGCGATCACTGACCCTATGTTAATTTCTAAGTCGTTCTTGCAGAGGAATGCGCACCAGCCATGAAGGTGATGCAGGGGGTGAAAGTTCTAGAGGTCGCGCAGTACACGTTCGTGCCTGTGGCCTCGGCGATTCTTGCGGAATGGGGCGCGGATGTCATCAAGGTCGAGACCCCGGGCGTGGGCGATACCCAGCGAGGCTTTATCAACCTCAGTGGTCTGCCAATTGATCCCAACCGGCACATCCTGATGGAGCATGCCAATCGCGGCAAGCGCAGCATTGGTATCGACCTCAGGACCGAAGAAGGTCAACAGATTCTGTATAAGCTAGCTGCCGACTGCGACATTTTTCTGACCAATTACCTCCCTGCCGCGCGCAGAAAATTCAAGATGGATTTCGAGGATTTGCGCGTACACAATCCCGATATCATTTATGTCCGCGGTAGCTCCTTCGGCGACAAGGGTGATCAGCGGGAAATGGGCGGCTACGATTCCACGGCCTTCTGGGCGCGGGGAGGTTCGGCCGCCGGCGTCACACCCGCCGAGATGCCCGGCCCGCTCGGCCAGCCCGGTGGCGCGTACGGCGATTCCATTGGTGGCATGAACATAGCCGGGGGCATGGCTGCCGCGCTGTTCCATCGCGAGCGCACCGGAGAAGGGATCGAGGTCGATGTGTCCCTGCTTGGCTCCGGCGCTTGGGCAACGGCGCTGACCGTCAGCCTGTCGATGGAGTTTGATGTGGTGGCCCACCGAGCACAAATGCCGGGCAAGCCGTTGCCGGGCAATCCATTGATCGGCTCTTGGCCCACTGCCGATGGCAAGTTCCTCACGATCAATATTTTGACGCCGGATCGACACCTGCACAGCTTGTACGAGCATCTTGGGCTGCAGGATATGATCGAGGATGCGCGGTTCAACAATGCCTTGGGCGTCTTCGAGAACCAGACGGAAGTCTATGACCGGGTGGCGGCGGCGATTGCCGGGCAGGATCTGGCCTACTGGAGCGAAAAGCTCAAGCATGTGGGTTGGCAGTGGGCCGTCTACAACGATGGGCTGAGTATCGCGAGCGACGAGCAGGTGCTAGCCAATGACGTGATTTGCGAAGTGGATGCGATCGACGGCGGCAAGCCCATCAAGCTGGTGGCAAGCCCGGTTCAGTTTAATCGCGAAGCCGCGGAGGTGAGCCGAGCGCCGCAGGCGTTTGAGCACACGGAGCTCATTATGATGGAGCTTGGCTATGAGTGGGAT
>JAPOTJ010000079.1 GCA_026709225.1 Gammaproteobacteria bacterium
ACTTCATCGGGATCTTCCATCCGAGTCCGCATGCACAAGCCTTCGGCCATGCCGAAGATATGGTTGGACGGAAGGCGCATCCCCTTCGACACCAGTTCACCTTCACCCAGACTGACGAAATCGATGACCGAAGAGAGATCAAAGTCGTCAATGGCGCCGCTTTCTACCGCGCGGACAATCAGCGGCAGCGCAGCGCCCGAATGCGTCACCTTTTCGCGCTCGATCATGCCGAGAAAATCCTCGGTCTTGTGGGACATTTGCACAACCACCGTGCCGCCCGTCAGGTGGATCGGCAGGTTGAACTGCACCATCGCCGCATTGTGGATAGCGGGGAGCGGCCAGTAACCCACCGAATCTTGCGTGTAACGGGCGCAAGCGCCATAGCATTCGGAATTGTGCACGTACTCCGCATGAAAGCGCGGGATGATCTTCGGGATGCCCGTCGTGCCGCCGGACAGTTGAAAAGCGACGACATCATCAGGGCCAATATCAAGCGCTTCAATGGCGCGGCGCGCCGACTTCGCGTCGATCTGCTCAAGTGACGACTCTAGGCAGACGACGCCATCATCTTGTTGGTGCTCGACCGTCATACGAACCGCCAAGATGTGCTCCAAGCTGGGCACCTTCTCTCTCATTTCGAGCGCGAAAGCGAGGGCGTCAAATTTAGGCAAATCCGCTTGAATAAAGTGCGCCTTTGCTGCGGCCATGTCCGCAAGGCAGCCTATCTCACTCTGTCGATGCGCTGCGAGCGTACACACAGGCACAACACCTGATTTGAAGCAGCCGTAGAGCAAGTAAAATATCTCGGCCACATTGCCGATCTGGAACATCGCCCGATCACCTGGCTGCAAACCCATGTTGAGCAGCAGCGCCGCGACTTTATCGGAAATCCCGTCTAGCTCTCGATAGCTTAGTCTAGTATCCGGTGTCACCAGTGCCACATTGCTCGCACAGCGCAATGCGGCTTCATGCAGGGCCTGTCCGAGTGAAATCGACGGCAATGCACCTTGCTTCCGATAGCGGGCAATCACCTCCGGCGGCAACGGGGTGACGCCTTCGAGGGCGTGATGACGGGGTGATTTCGTACTCATCTCTGTATCGCGTTATCGCGTCGAATCCTAACGCAACGCGCTATGCGGCGAAGCGCTCCCGCAACCAGTCGGTCACATGGGCCGCGCAGATTTCTCGCCCGTCCCGACCATCCTTGCCTCCGCGCCCATGGTGGTCTCCCTCGACCATTTCCATGTGCTTGTCGCTCGCAGGCAGGGACTCAAATACCCCGCGCACATCGCTAGGAAACACCGTGTTGTCAGCGGTGTAACCAATCACGAGTGAACTCTGGGTGATCGACGATGCGGTTTTCTCAAGAAGCGCATTGGAAGAAATCCCCGACCAGGTTGAAAGCCAGCTTTCAGCGGTGCATATGCGGCCGAAACCGACGCTACCGAAATTCGAGGCGTAAGGGTTTCGTCCCCACACCGAGCCCACCACGCGGTCAGAGGGGTCCAGCGAAAGGTCCCAGCATCGCAAGTCTGCATCGGTGCGCCACACCTGGAATATGCCGCCGTATCCGGCCCGTTTTCTCTCTGCGAGCGGCGCATCCTTGTCTTTGAGCGCGGACTTGTACCGCAGCCTGCCCGCCAGCATGTCCCGCGCTTTTCCATCGATTCGCATGATCCGCTCTCGCTGCGCCAGCCGATAGCGTTCCACGAATTCTGTCGCATAGGACGAACTCTCTGGCGGATTACGGAACCCATTGTTCGGATCGAAGGGGTCCAAGTGCGGATCACAAGACAAGGCGTCGTCTTCGTCAAGCACCGACGGGTCGATGCAGTTCATCAATAGCGCGCCCTGTCCGGGGTGCGGCGCGACCAGTACGACGGCGTCAGCCACCGGCATGGTGGCTTCTGACAATTTGGTCGGACGTCCGGCCGGTGTCCTCGCGAGACGTTCCTCCGGGCCGAGCTTCGATTGCTGGTTGTAGAACGCATACAAGCCCGCACCGCCCGAATTTCCCAGCAGCACGACCTTGTTCAATCCATACCTCTGCAAGAAATTCATGCCGGCGGCCACCTCGTGGAGCGCAAGCTCGTGCTCCAGACGAAGGTCGCTGCCGACTGAGCGAGGGGTTTGCGTCCACACCGCAAACCCCGCATTCAACAGATAGGGAATGAAGTAGTGGGTTGCGAGGAATTCCCGAGGATGCATGATGCAGACCACGGTCTCAGGGTTGCCGTCGATATAGAGAAAGCCGTTGGTGGCGGCGCCATCGGCGGTTTTCAGTGGAAACACCCCGACTTTGACAGAATCGGGCAACCCCTGCATCGTCCATTCCGCATTTCGAAAGCCCGCAGTCTCCGTGCTGCTCTCCGTCATTTCGAAACTGTCCAAATTTTAATTATGTTTGTCACCATCATCATTTATTTGTCTCCCCAAGTCAATGCTCTTTTCCGGCAATGCTGCCAACATTCTATCTATTGCGCACGGAGCGTTCCCATTCAATTTCGACGAACGGGAGCGCCGCGGACTGAAACCGAAAACGCTTCCTGCACGGTTTGAAAGCGTGATACAGTGCGCCGTGGAGGTAAGGGGAGTTGAACCCCCGTGCGGTAGATGACAAGCCCACGCACCTACACCAGTAGTACCCCCTTCGCGCCCGGCCATGTGTCGGGCGCATCCTCTTAGAGGACTTGGAATTACCTGAGTGGATGCTGCGAACCGAGCGAGCCAAAGTCTCACAAGACCTCTCGCTTGGTACACGAAAAGCGTCGATACCACAACCATTTTTGATACTCCAAGAGGATTGGGCGGTCGAAGCAAAAGCTTATTTCGCTGGCTATGATTTCGGACAGGATGAATCCTGGCGGGCCGTGAGTGGTCGTAGCACAGTTGTGTGCGCAGGCTGACTGCTGAGCAAGCTCGGTCTTGCGTAAGTTCGGAATCGCTACTGCCTCCGTCCAGCCTCAAACACGAGGCCAGCTTCGATGGTGTGAAAGAACGATGGCGCTTTGCCCGTTGTCAGGCCAGCGTCCACCACCAGCGTGTGCCCAGTCACATAGCGAGACTCGTCGCAGGCGAGAAACAGGATGGCGTTCGCGATGTCGGCGGGCACGGGCGCGAAGCCGAGCGGCGAGGACGCGGCGAGCGCATTCTCGGTCGTTTCCAATGAATCGGGGGTGCCTGTGACAACCATGCTTGTTAACGCGCTGACGGTGCCGCTCGGAGCCACCGCGTTCACCCTGACACCCTGCGCCGAGAACTCCGACGCCGCCGACTTGGTGATGCCGACGACGCCGTGCTTGGCCATGGTGTAGACGTGCGGCCCGTCACCGCCGGTCACACCAGAGGAGCTCGCGACCGACACGATCGACCCCGACTTCTTCGGCACCATCACCCGGCCCGCGTGCTTGATGCCGAGAAACACGCCCCTTGAAAGGATCGCCATGGTGCGGTCAAAGGCCTCGGCAGTCGTGTCGACCATCGGTCCAATCGCGCCGAGCACGCCGGCATTGTTGACCATCACGTCAAGCGTGCCGAACTCCGCAACCGCGAGGTCAACGGCGGCGGCGATATCGGATTCAGAAGTCACATCGCAATGGACGTATCGCGCAACGCTTCCGAGCTCAGCCGCAATCGCTTGTCCCTTGTCTTCTTGAATGTCGGCGAGAACGACGCTCGCGCCCTCTTCCACGAATCTACGGACAGCCCCTTCTCCGATGCCGCTTGCCGCGCCCGTGACGAGCGCTGTTTTGCCCTCAAGTCTTGCCATGCTCTTGCGATTGCCTCCGCTCGCGTGCGTTAGGAGCCTGCGCCGTAGGGAGTCACGATAGCGAAAATTCGATCCCGCCGCCAACACGCCGCCCGTTCGAACGGTCGATTGAGGATACTGTCGGGCTATATTTGACGAAATCGAATCGAACGAGGTCAAATGTTCAAACGGGCGAGTGGGAGCGGATTTGCAGCCGTGAATTTCCTACAGCGCAGGCTCCTAGCCTTTATCATTGTCATCTTAGCCTCTTCGTTGGAAAAACACCGAACTTCCTATGCCGATCTACGAATATCAGTGTGGAAGCTGCGGCCATCAGTTTGAAACCATGCAGCGCATCAGCGACGCGCCGTTGAGTGAATGCCCGGTATGCGGCAAGGACGGTCTCAGGAAACTCATCTCGCCGGTTGCATTTCGCTTGAAGGGCGGCGGCTGGTACGAGACTGATTTCAAGAAGGGCGATGCACGCAATGTCGCCAAGTCCGAAACTTCGAGTGACAAGGATGGCGGCGGCGCGGAGTCCAAAGCCGAGAAGAAGACCGAAGCCAAGTCTGAAACGAAATCGGACGCGAAGCCAAAACCCGCCAGCGAATCGAGAGGTGCCAGCCCATGACGCGCACGCTTCAGTCCATCAAAATGCGCAGCCATCTTTGCGGCGAACTGCGCGCATCGAGCGAAGGGACAAGCGTGACCCTGTGCGGCTGGGTGAACCGTCGTCGCGATCACGGCGGAGTCATTTTCCTCGACTTGCGCGACCACTCCGGCATCACGCAAATCGTCTACCACCCAGACCGCAAGGAGAGTTTCGCGCTCGCGGAGAGCGTGCGCAGCGAGCATTACCTGCAAGTCTCCGGGCACGTGGGCCTGCGCAGTGCCGCGACCATCAATCCGAACATGGATACTGGCGAGATCGAGGTGCTCGGCGAGACGCTCAACGTCCTCAATCGATCAAAGACGCCGCCCTTCGGGTTGGATGACCATTCGGATGCTGGCGAGGATGTTCGTTTGCGCTACCGCTATCTCGACCTCAGGCGACCGGAGATGCAGCGGCGGCTGCGAACACGTGCGCTTGCGGTCGGCGCGGTGCGCCGCTCGCTTGAATCCATGGGCTTCATCGAAGTCGAAACGCCGATGCTGACGCGCTCAACTCCGGAAGGCGCGCGCGATTACCTCGTGCCGAGCCGCGTCCGCCAAGGTGATTTCTACGCCCTGCCGCAGTCGCCACAAATGTTTAAGCAGCTGCTCATGATGAGCGGCATGGATCGCTACTACCAGATCGTCAAATGCTTCCGCGACGAGGACCTGCGAGCCGACCGGCAGCCCGAGTTCACGCAAATCGATATCGAAGCGGCGCTGGTCGATCAATCCGAGGTGATGGCGTTCACCGAAGCCATGCTCAAAGCCGTATTTCGCGAATCGATCAACGTGGAGCTTGGGGCGTTTCCAGTCCTCACCCATGCCGAAGCCATGACGAGCTACTGCTCCGACAAGCCGGATTTGCGCAATCCGCTTCGCATTCTGGATATCGCCGAGGCCATGCGCGATGTTGAATTCAAGGTTTTCCGAGCGCCTGCGAGGGACCCGCGCTCGCGGGTGGTGGCACTGCCTGTGCCCGGCGGCGCGAGCCTATCGCGCAAGGTCATCGACGACTACACGGCGTTTGTCGGCCGTTACGGTGCGCGCGGACTTGCCTACATCAAAGTGCTTGATCGCAGCGCAGGCATCGAAGGGCTGCAATCGCCGATCGTCAAGTTTCTTGGAGACGCGGCGGCGCTGAAATTACGTGACGATTGCGAACTCGACACCGGCGACCTCGTGTTCTTCGGTGCAGGAGACGCCGATACCGTCAACGCATCGATCGGCGCGCTGCGCAATCGTCTCGGCGCGGACCTCGGTCTCATCGAAGATCGCTGGGCACCGTGCTGGGTGGTCGATTGGCCGATGTTCGAACGCGCCGGCGACGGGCGCTTGGCGGCGGCCCACCACCCCTTCACGCAGCCCGCCTGCACGCCTGATGAACTGCGGCGCAAGCCCGAGGCCGCGCTCGCGAACGCATATGATGTCGTCCTCAATGGACATGAGCTCGGCGGCGGTTCCATTCGCTCGCATGATCGCGACATGCAGCGCGCCGTGTTCGAGGTGTTGGGTCTTGATGACACCGAAGCCCAGCATCGCTTCGGATTCTTCCTCGACGCGCTTGAGTACGGATGCCCGCCGCACGGCGGTATTGCGCTCGGCGTGGACCGGCTCGCCATGCTGCTCACCGGCGGCGAGTCGATTCGCGATGTGATTGCTTTTCCCAAAACCCAGAACGCCGTGTGCCCATTGACAGGCGCGCCTGCGGCCGCGAGCGACGAGCAAATCGTGGAGCTCGGCCTCGACAAGCGCGGAGAGGAGTAGATCGTGGCCGGACACAGCAAATGGGCGAACATCAAGCACCGCAAGGCTCGTCAGGATTCCAAGCGGCAGAAGATCTACGGCAAGCTCATCCGGGAGATTACTGTCGCGGCACGCTTGGGTGGCGGCAGTGCAGAGGACAATCCTCGGCTGCGCACGGTGCTTGTGAAAGCAACCGGCGCGAATATTCCCAAGGACACCATTGACCGTGCGATTGCGCGCGGCGCGAGCGGACTTGAAGGCGAAACCTACGAAGAGGTCACTTTCGAAGGCTACGGACCGTCCGGCGTTGCCATCCTCGTGCAAGCGCTGACCGATAATCGCAACCGCACGGTCGCCGCGATTCGCCACGCCTTCTCCAAGCACGGCGGCAACCTTGGTACCGACGGCTCGGTGTCCTATCTCTTTGCGCGCCGCGGCCTCATTCCATTTGCGCCGGGCGTTGATGAGGATGCCCTCTTTGAAGCAGCGCTCGAAGTGGGCGCGGACGATGTCGAAAGCAACGAGGACGGCTCAATGTGCGTTGTCACCGATGAAGCGACCTTCGCGGATGTCGTGGAAGGGCTTGCGCACCACGGCCTCGAATCAAGCGACGCGGAACTCGCCATGGTGCCAAGCACAACCACGCCGCTTGGCGAAACCGATGCGGAAAAAGCGCTTCGACTGATCGACGCACTTGAAGATTTGGATGATGTGCAGGAGGTGCATTCCAACCTCGAGGTGAATTAGTGGGCACCCTTGTGGGCATAGATCCGGGCTCGCGCATCACCGGCTTTGGCGTGCTGCATGTCGAAGAGGAGGAAGTCCGCCACGTCGATCATGGGCGCATTCGTGCGAGCGGCGGCGAACGCAGCGAGCGATTGATCGAAATCTACCATCGAATCTCTGACGTGCTTGCCGAGCATCAGCCGCACGCCGTTGCCATGGAGGAAGTCTTCATGGCGAAGAACCCCACTTCGGCGCTTGTTCTCGGGCAAGCGCGCGGCGTCATTCTAGGCGCCTGCATCGCACAGCAGGTCAAGGTATACGATTACCCATCGACACAAATCAAGCGTATGGTGACGGGCGACGGACATGCAAGCAAACACAAGGTGCAATTCATGGTGCGAGTCGCCTTAGAGCTCACCGAAACGCCTGAAGAAGATGCGGCTGATGCCCTCGCTGCCGCCCTGTGCCATCATCGAAGCGTGGGTGCCCAAGCGTGATCGGTCACCTGCGAGGCGAGATCACGCTCAAGTGCGAGCGAACGCTGGTTGTTGACGTGGCAGGCGTCGGCTATGAAGTTGAAGTGCCAGCGCGGATTCTCGATGACATTGCGAATGTCGGCAGTACGCAGCTTCTGCACACCCACTTGATGGTGCGTGAAGATGCGCAGAAGCTCTTCGGATTCATCGATGTCGCCGACCGCGACGCGTTTCGCCTGCTGCTTCGCACCGACGGGGTCGGGCCGGCGATGGCCATGGCATTGCTCTCTCAGTTCACGCCAGCAGAGCTTGCCGAGCACGCGCATGCGGATAACCAAACCACCCTGAGCCGCGTGCCGGGCGTTGGCAAGAAAACGGCGGAAAGGCTGTGCTTCAACCTCAAGGACACGCTCAGCCCTGTCTCCGAGACGGCAACTGGGCGCACGAGCACAGCGTCGGGCGACATCGGCGATTCGGTCGCGCGCACGCTCGTGCAACAACTCGGATTCAAGGACAAGGAAGCCAAGCAGCTTGTCACAGCAAGCGTGCTGCCGGATATGGATTATGAGCAGGCGCTGCACGCGGCGCTGCGCGCATCGGCGGGTGCGCGTGCATGAACGATGCACTGTCAGCACGCGCCAGTGCAGATGATCTCGTGCTTGAAAAGGCGCTGCGGCCGAAAACCTTCGATGAATACGTCGGACAGACGCGGGTCGTCGATCAACTTAAGCTCTATGTCGATGCCGCCAAAGGCCGAAGTCAACCTCTCGACCACCTGCTCATCAGCGGTCCCCCGGGTCTCGGCAAGACAACGCTCGCGCAAGTGATTGCGGGCGCTTTCGAGGTGAACATCAAGATCACCAGCGGCACGCTGCTCGAACGCAAAGGCGACCTCGCGGGCTTGCTCACCAATCTCAAGCGCGGCGATATTTTCTTCATCGACGAAGTGCATCGCATGAACCGGCCGGTCGAGGAGTTTCTGTATCCGGCGATGGAAGACTTCGTCATGGACTTTTTGCAGGAGGAAGGGCCGGGCGCGCGCTCGGTGCGACTGCCGCTGCCGCCAATGACGGTTATCGGCGCGACCACGCGCCCAGGCATGCTCAGTGCGCCGCTTCGCGACCGCTTCGGCATTGATGTGCATCTCACCTTCTACACGCCCGATGAACTTGCCGAAATCGTCACGCGCTCGGCTGAACGTCTTGGCATTCCAACCGAAGCTGCCGGCGCCTTGGAAGTCGCGAAGCGTTCCCGCGGCACGCCGCGTATCGCCAATCGCCTGCTACGCCGCGTGCGCGACTTTGCAGAAGTTCGGCATCAAGGCGCGATCAGCCAAGGTGTTGCCGACGAAGCGCTTGATTGGCTCGATGTGGACCGCGCCGGACTCGATTGGCGCGATCGACATCTCATGCAAGAAATCATCGAGAAGTACGACGGCGGTCCCGCGGGACTCACCGCGATGGCCGCCGCGAGCAGCCTTGAGCAGGATACCATCACCGATGTCATCGAGCCGTTCCTCGTGCAGGAGGGCTATCTGCTCCGGACGCCGCGCGGCCGCGTGGTGTCCAAGAAGGCCTACGATCATCTCGAACTCAAAGCGCCAGAGGGCGCTCAATCAAATCAGGGCAATCTCGACCTGTCGGAATAGGGAACCAACGCATGGCAGAACCACTTTCAATCGTCAGTCTTATCATTGGTGCCACGCCGCTCGTGCAGCTTGTCATGCTGCTGTTGCTGCTTGCCTCGCTGGTGTCTTGGTACATGATCTTCCAGCGTGTGATCCTGCTCAGTCGCGTGCAGCGTTCGATTGACGAGTTCGAAGATCATTTCTGGTCGGGTATCAACGTGCGTGAATTTCACGAAGAGCTCTCCGAGCTTGAAGACGGCCTGACCGGGATGGAGCACCTATTCGTGTCGGGCTTTGATGAGTTTGAGCGACTGCGCGGCACCGAACCCGAAGCCGTTGTGCAGGGCGTGCAACGGGCCATGCGCGTCGCGCTGCTACAGGAAGAGGACCGGCTGTCGCGCAATCTTGGATTCTTGGCGACGGTCGGATCAACGAGCCCCTACATCGGCCTGTTCGGCACCGTCTGGGGCATCATGAACGCCTTTCGCAGCCTCGCCAACTTGACGCAGGCGAGCCTGACCGCGGTGGCGCCGGGGATCTCAGAGGCCCTCATAGCGACCGCGATGGGTCTCTTTGCGGCGATTCCGGCAGTGATCGCCTACAACAGGTTCTCGGTCAAGGTCGAAGACCTGATGAACCGCTACGAGGTCTTTGTTGAAGCCTTCATGGGCATGATGCACCGCGCCGCGCACGGTTCGTCACGGGAAGCACAGTCATGAGCGATGGCGGCACAATAAGGCGCAGGCGCCGCGTCATGTCCGAAATCAACGCGGTGCCTTACATTGATGTCATGCTGGTGCTGCTAGTTATTTTCATGGTGACAGCGCCTGTCCTATTGCAAGGTGTCGAAGTCGATCTGCCGGGCGCGCCATCGGAGTCAATACAAGGCGAGGACGAAGACCCGCTCGTGATCAGCATGCGCGCCGACGGCTCGATTTTCGTGAACCTCGGGCTCACCGATGAGAACCGCGCCGGCAACCGCGTGACCATCTATTCGCTTGGAGAGCAGGCGGGCAAGCTCATTCGCGCGCGGCCTGCGCTACCGGTGTTCGTGCGCGCCGACGCCGCCATTCCCTATGGTGAGGTTGTGGGCGTGATGACCGTGCTGCAAAACGCAGGGGCGCAAAGCGTCGGGCTCGTCACCGAAGCCCCGGACGACAATTCTTAAGGGACATGGCGGCCTTGCTCCTCAACCACCTCCTCCCTGCGCTGCTTGCCATACTATTTCACATCGGCGCTGTCATCATGTTCGCGTGGGTCTCGGCTCAGGAAATTCGCCAGTTCGACTTTGACGAACCCATCGCCATCACCGCTGAACTCATCGTTTTTGAAGCAAAACCGAAGCCCGCGCCACCAAAACCAAAGCCGGCGCCACAGCCAGCCGAAGCCAAGCCGCTGCCGATTGAGCCTGAACCTGAGCCCAAGAATGAACCGCCGCCCCCTGAACCGGAGCCAGCGCCCGACCCGGAACCTGCGTTTGACGAAGACCGGCTGCTCGAAGAAGCCCTCGATCTTGCGATAGAACAAGAAGCCGCCGAGCTCGCCGAAGACGATGCCAATGACGCCGCCATGTCTTATCACATGGCCATCTATCGGCGTATTGTCGATAATTGGTCGCGTCCGGTCTCTGCGAGAAACGGCATGCGCACAGACCTGATCGTGCATCTTGTGCCAACGGGCGACGTCGCCAACGTGACGTTGGTTCGAAGCAGCGGCGATATCGCTTTCGACCGCTCAGCAGAACAGGCCATCAGGCGTGCGGGGCACTTCAACGTGCCGACTGAGCCCGACCTTTTTGAAACCCATTTCCGCGCTTTGCCGGTGATATTCAGTCCACAGGATCTTCTTCGATGAACGCTTTGACACAACGCTTTGCCTTCTACCTGCTCACTCTCGTTGCCTTGCCTTCTGTACACGCGCAGATGGCGGTGGTCATTGACCAAGGTGCCGACAACCCGATTCGCATTGCGGTGGTGCCGTTTACGGACCTAGCCGATGCCAGCGAGCGTGAGCGCATCTCGGACATCGTCAGCCGCGACCTCGTGCGCAGCGGCCAATTCTCGCCGCTGGCTGTCACCGACATGCTCAGCCTGCCACGCAGCCAAGACGAAGTGTTCTTCCGTGACTGGCGAATTTCGGCCGTGGACTATCTTGTGATCGGCGATGTGCAGCGCACGACGGCGGGCGACCTTGTGGCCAACTGGTCGCTCATCGATGTCCTCGGCGAGCGCGTGCTGTGGCAGGGGCAGGTCATTGGCGGTGAAAGCAAGCGCCGCGACATTGCGCACCGCATCTCCGATGTCGTCTACGAGTCCATCACCGGCGTAGAGGGCGCGTTCTCAACAAAACTCTTGTATGTGCTCGTGCAGGACGCTGGTACATCGCGCGTCAACTACAGGCTTGAACTGGCGGATGCCGATGGTGCGCGCGCGGTCACGTTGCTTGAATCGAACGAGCCGATTCTCTCGCCTTCGTTCTCGCCGGACGCATCGTCGGTGGTGTTCGTCTGGTTTCAAGGTGGCCGCTCCGGCATCTATCAGCAATGGATCGCGTCCGGAGAGCAGCGCTTGCTGGCACGATTCCAAGGCATCAACACCTCGCCCGTTTTTTCGCCCGATGGCACGCGGTTGGCGCTGGTGAGTTCCCGCGATGGCAATCCGGAGATCTACACCCTCGATCTTTCCAATCCGAGCAGCGACGCCTCACTTGTGCGCCTCACTCGGCATCAGGCAATCGACACCGAACCCGACTGGCTTGCCGATGGTTCAGGCATTGTCTTCACTTCCGATCGCGGCGGACAGCCTCAGATCTACCTCTATGATTTCTCGTCGGTGCGTCCTGAGCGCCTGACCTTTCAAGGCGATTACAACACACGGGCGCGCAGCATGCCGACGGGCGATCACATCGCCTTCATTCATCGGATCGACAATCGCTATCATCTGGCGATCAAAGACTTGGCAAGAGACCCCATCACCATACTGACCGAAACCGCCCTCGACGAATCGCCCGCCGTCGCGCCCAATGCCGCCATGCTCATCTATGCGACCAAGCAGGGCAATCAAGGCATTCTCGCGGTCGTCTCCACCGATGGCGCTGTCAAGTATCGGCTGCCATCAGCCATCGGCGATGTACGAGAACCAGCTTGGTCGCCGCAGCTTGCGCCGGTGGTGCGGACTGTGGAAGCCGGCGCCGAGTAGATTCAGCCGGTCTTATTATTCGCGATAGCCTATTTGAGTTTACTGGCGGCAGCCAACACCAGCAACCCCGGCAGCCAAGGAACGATCCGCTCGAACGGGTCTCCGGGGAGCCTCGCGAAGTACACAATCAGGCTGTCGCTCGGCCCGAAAACGGTGCCTGCCGAATAGAACAATACTGTGCAGCCGAAACCTAGCAGCATGGCGAGCATCGCTGCGCCCATGGACACAGGCCAGCGAAAGACGCGAAAGAACATGACGGGGCCGAAGGCCGCGCCGAGCGCTGACCAGGCAAACAGCACACGGTTGAAAATAGTGTCGGGGAGCATCAGCGTCAATACAACGGCGAGCACGGTGATGCCGAGGACTGCCGCGCGCGACACCAAGAGTTCGCGTCCGGGAAAACGCCTGCCAAGGCCCGTGTCGTGCGCGATAGCGGCGGATGCTGACAGCAATATGGAGTCGGCGGTGGACATGACCGCAGAGAGCGTCGCAGCGATGGCGATGCCAGCGAGCACTGTCGGCAAGAGCGCTTCGGCTGCCGTATAGAGCAAGGCTTCGCCGTCCGGCATCGCGGGAAAGAGCGCGCGACCAGCCAAACCAAGGAAAGACAGAGCAACGTAGATGAGCACCCCCCAGACGAGCACGATGACAAAGCCTTTCCTGCGCGAAGGCTCGTCCTTGACCGCCATCAAGCGCACCAAGAGCTGCGGTTGACCGAATGCGCCGAGCGTGATGCCAAGTGTACCGGCGATGAATCCGAACAGCAGAAGCCCTGCGTACTGACCGCGAAAGCTCAAATACTCGTGCGGCCCCGATGCCTGCAAGGCATCCAACATCGCGCCCACGCCACCGAGTTCAATGACTGCCGCGATGCCAAGCAGCACGGCAACGGCGATCATGACGAGCGCCTGCACCGTATCGGTGAGGCTCACCGCCCAGAAGCCTCCGATAAATGAATAGATGAGAATAACCGCGGCACCGATGATAACGGCTTGCGCAAGGCTGATCGGATAATGTTCGATGAGTGCTTTGCCGGCGGCATCAAACTGCGCGGCGATATAGAAAATAAAGCACAGCGAGATCAAGAGGGAGGCCAGCATGGCTGCGAGCGCACGCATGTTCCCGCGATCTTTGCCAAGCACAAAGTCTGTTGGTGTCACATGGTCCTGTTCGTGTGATTCGGCGAGCAGCCGCGGGCCCATTACCAGCCACACGACGGCATAGCCGATCCAGATGCCAGGCACAATCCAGAGGGCGGACAGGCCGATCATATAGACAAATCCGGTGAATCCCAAGAGCGCCCATGCCGACGACGTGCTCGCCGCGTAGGAAAGGCCCGCAACCCACGGGCCAAGCTTTCGCCCTCCGACGAGAAAGTCCTCGCTTGAGGTAACGCGCGACTTCGCCCAGACGCCGATGCCGAGAAGCGCGACGCTGTAGAGGACAAGAATGAAAAGAATGATCAACAATCTTTCTTTTAGACGCGATATGTCCTATTATGTGCACAATTCCCGACAACGGATAGCGCAGTGGACCGTAAACTTCTCTCCGGGGCCTTCATCCTGCTTCTTTCAAGCTTTGTTTTGGCCGGTTGCCCAAGGCCAGCGCCGACTCAGCCGCCGACGCCAGTCGAAGAAGAACCTTCGCGGGCTGAATCTGCGTCTTCGATCGAACAGCAGCCAGAAACACGAATACGCACGGACTCGATGGGCAATCCACTTGACCCTAGCACCGGTGCGCCGCTCTCGCGGGTGTTCTATTTTGATTACGACGAAGCCATCATTTCGCGTGATGACCTCGATGTCTTGGCACTGCACGCCGTCTTTCTGCAAGAGAATCGGAATGTGCGCGCCGTTCTCGAAGGGCATTGCGACGAACGCGGCACGCGCGACTACAACCTTGCGCTTGGTGAGCGTCGCGCCATGGCGGTTTCGAGTTTCCTCGTCTCGTCAGGTACAGGCGCATCGCAAATCGAATCGGTCAGCTACGGCGAAGAACGCCCTGCGAATCCGAATAGCAGCGAAGCCGCTTGGGCGCAGAATCGGCGGGTAGAAATCGTTTATTAGGGCGTGTTCACACTATGCCCGCTGACGCTGCCGAGACCCATTTTCCGCCAGACAAGGCCGAGCGAGCGCTGTGGGGCTTACCCCCCATGAGCGAGCGAGAACGAAGGCTGGCGGAAAACGGGGCCGGCCCGAAGGGTTGTCGCCTGAGCAAGAGCCGGAGCGACCCGTTTGAGGCATGTGATTCACATTTTTCGGCTCTTGCCCAGGCGACAACAGCGTCGGCGGGCATAGTGTGAACACGCCCTAGTAGAGCTTCGCTTGTACGAACGTTCCCCTCTATCACACTGCCGCCCGAGCGGCGGCATGTTCAAAGGGTTGGGGAAGCAAAATCCCCCATGTCATCCACGGAGTGGCCTCGGCTTAGCTGTAAGACAAGAGCGGCGGACGGCTTGCGTACTTGCCGGTGTTCTCGCCCTGAGTCTCTCCGCGCAGGCACTTTCTCAAGAGCAAGGTTCACCAGTCGATATCATCGAGCGCAGCGCAGCGCCTCCGCCCGCGCAGGAAGACCCGAATCGCCTGTCCTCGCTCTTCTACGAGCTGCAGCTCATGCAGAACGAGGTCAAAAAGCTGCGCGGCGAGCTCGAACAGCTTGGGCACAGGCTCGATGAACTCACTCGCCAGCAATCGGCTCAATATACGGATGTGGACCGTCGCATTCGTAGCTTGGGCGGAGCGGGCGCGATGCCAGCTATGGAAGCACTTGCGCAACAGGATACGCCAATCACGGACACCAGCACGATGTCCACCGTTCCAAGCGCTCCTGAGACCGAGCAGGACGCCTATACGCAAGCCTTTTCCTTCATTGAAGGACGCGAGTTTGAGCAGGCGGTGGTGGCGTTTGATCAGTTTCTCATCGATTACCCCAATGGCGAATACACGCCAAACGCCTTCTATTGGCTCGGCGAGCTCCATCTTCGCCTTGAGGATTTGGAAAAGTCGAGGCAATCGTTTGTGCAGGTCATTCGCCTCTTCCCGGAGAACCGCAAAGTGCCCGATGCCCTCTACAAACTTGGCGTGGTCTATGATCGACTTGGCGACCCGGAAACGGCGGAAGAGCATCTGCAGCGCGCCTTGAATGAACATCCGGGAACCACGGCGGCGCAGCTTGCCAGCGAGTATATGAAAGGCCGCGCGTCTTAGGCATCAAGCAAGCCTGTCTTTTGAGTACAATACGCGCCCCTAACGCGGGTCGTTAGCTCAGTCGGTAGAGCAACGGGCTTTTAACCCGTGGGCCCTGGGTTCGAGCCCCAGACGACCCACCATCCTCGTAGAATTCGAGTCAGGTTTTTCAAGGAAGGACTGATTAAGTCTGCAAAGCTCAGAGGTCATGTCAGTGGGCACCTCCGTGTGCCCACCCCTGCGGGCGGCTGCGCAGTGCATTCTTGCTCCTGCAAGAATGTGGGGTGCGCTGGCAAGGAATGACGAAGAAGCGTGGCAGGCCCCACGTGATGAGGAATGACGCAGGCAGCGCGCCCCACATGACCTCCCGAAGGGCGCTTCGCGTGGTGGTAGAGGCGATTTCGTTGATTTTTTCGGTCACAATAGTGTAAGGGAGTTGATTTCGATATGCCAACAAGTGAAGCGCTGAGCCAAGTAGACTTGATCAGACCTTCCTTAGCACAAGGGCAACAGTATGGCTCGTCTCTCCAAATTGAATAGAAGCATCCACGGCAGCATCGCACTGATCACGGGCGCGGCGAGTGGCATGGGGGAGGCCACTGCCTATCTCTTTGCGGACGAAGGCGCGCGCCTCGCCTTGGTTGACCTCAACGCCGAGGCCTTGGAAGGCGTTGTCGAAACGATCCGCGCAAACGGCGGCGAAGCAGAGTCCGCCGCCTTCGACATCTCCGACCCAGCAGCTATCCGCCAAGCGGTCGAGCGTTTTGCGAGCCATTTCGGTGGCATCGACATTCTCGTCAACAACGCTGGCATTTCGATTCCCGCGCCAATCGACAGCCAAGACTATGAAGACGCTTGGCAGCGTAGCTTCGATGTCCTCATCTCCGCGCAACAGCGATTCGTTCGCGCTGCACTGCCGTACCTGCGCGCATCGGATAGCGCGCGCATCGTCAATATCGCTTCGACCGAAGGCTTGGGCGCGACCAAGTATGGCAGTCCCTACACCGCCGCCAAGCACGCCGTCATCGGGCTGACCCGCTCACTTGCCGTCGAACTAGGACCTGAAGGCATTACCGTCAACTGCATTTGCCCCGGCCCGATTCACACCGGCATGACGCAAGCTATCCCGATGGACGCCAAGCAGGAATTCGCGAGGCGGCGGGTCGCCTTGCGGCGCTATGCGGACCCTGAGGAAGTGGCGCACGGCACGCTGAACTTCGTGCTGCCGGCGTCTTCGTTCATGACCGGCGTCGCCTTGCCTGTCGATGGTGGACTGACAATCCGCAACGCCTAAACATTTAGACGAGTGCGAAACGAGGAACTAGGCCAGGAGCGCCTTAGCTCGCGCGACCGGCTCGCCTATGCGGTGCCTGCCATCGCCTATGGCTTCTACCTCCAGTTCATGATCGTCTACGTCATGAAGTACAGCACGGATGTGCTGCTGATCTCGGCGAGCGTCATCGGTGCGCTGTTCGGACTTGCCCGCCTCTGGGACACATTCAGCGACCCGCTTGTGGGCTACCTGAGCGACCGAACGCGCTTGAGTTTCGGTCGGCGCAGGCCGTGGATTCTTGCAGGCGCCCTGCCGCTCGCGCTGACCGGCATCATGCTGTTCACGCAGCCCGACACCTTGAGCACATCGGGCTTGAGCATCTGGGTCGGCGTCGCGCTGATCGGTGTGTACACCGCGCTCACCGCTATCCAAGTGCCGCACTATGCGTGGGGCGCTGAACTCACTCCCAACTACCACGAGCGCAATCGGCTGTTCGGCGCGCACACGGTCGCGCAATATGTCGGCGCACTGCTTGCCATTGCCGGGCTCGCATTTGTCATCGGCGCCGAGTCAGGGCAGGCGGCCGCTGTGAGCCAGCTCAGCGTCGCCGCTGGCGTGGTTGCTTTTGTGCTGATCGTTGTCTGTGTCCTTGCGCTGAAAGAAACCCAAGGCGCAGCGCAATCGCCGCGCACCAGCTTGCTTCGGTCCTTTCAACAGGTGTGGCGGAATCCGCACGCGCGCACGCTCTTGATCGTCAACTTCATCGAGCGCACTGGCTATTCGACGATCGGCGTGCTGACCCTCTACGTCGCGGACTATGTGCTCAACATGCCGGAGCTCTCCATACTCATTATCGCGTTCTATTTGGTTTCCGCTGGTGCCTCGACACCGCTCTGGGTATGGCTCGCGGGACGCCACGGCAAGGCCAACGTCTGGTTTGCTGCCATGCTCGGCACGGGCGTCGGATTCACCGGCATGTTCGGCGCGACCTTTCTTGATCAATCGGCGCAGCTGGTTCTCATGCCGATTGTCACCCTGATCGTCGGCGCCGCTGCTGGCTGCGGATCGATCCTCTCCTCGTCCGTGCTCTCGGATGTGATCGACTATGACGAGCTTGAAACCGGCGAGCGGCGCGAAGGCGCGTACTTCGCGTGCTGGAATTTCACCGTCAAGTTTTCCGTCAGCTTCATGGCGCTCATTGTCGGCATCGTGCTTGATCTCGCGGGCTATGTGCCGGGCGCCGCGCAGTCGTTCACGGTCATTCTCACCATCATGGTGCTCTACTGCCTGTTCCCGGCCGCTGCGCACTTCATCGGCGCTTGGCTGTTCAAGTCCAAGTTCCGCTTCAGCCGCGGCGATCACGATGCTGTCCGCAAGGCGCTGACCGAACGTCGCGCGCACGCGTCGCATGGCACCTGAACCTGCGTGCGCGCCTCGTTTATGAAACAATCGCAACCCATCCGAAGAGTGTGAGCTTTGGCTCGGGACAGGACACACAGATATCGGTCAAACGTCGCGATTGTTCTCGCGACCCGCGAGGCACAGGTGCTGCTCGCACGTCGAAGCGGTGCCGTGAACGCATGGCAATTTCCGCAAGGCGGCGTGTCCGATGGCGAATCGCCGGAGCAAGCCGTCTATCGTGAACTACTTGAGGAAGTCGGGATTGGGCGTCACTTGGTGAGGCCGATCGCGTCCACCCGCCGCTGGCGCAAATACCGCATTCCCGCCGCCTTGTCACAGCGCCCCGACCTGAAAGACTTCATCGGCCAACAACAGAAGTGGTATCTGCTTGAGTTTCTCGGCGGCGACGCGGATATCCGTCTTGACCGCGAAGCCTCGCCAGAATTCGATGCGTGGCAGTGGGTCAGCTACTGGTACCCTGTGCGCGCGATCGTCAGCTTCAAGCGTCAGGTCTACGCCGGTGCCATGAAGGAACTCGCGCCTCATCTTGCCAAAATCGCCCAATGCTGAACTCGCTACGCGCCATCATTCAAGAGGTTCATTCCGAATCGGAAGTGGGGCGCGTGCTCGAGGTCATCGTCGAGCGCATTCACGAAGCAATGGGCGTGGACGTATGCAGCGTCTATTTGTGCGACGATGAGAATGATCGACATCTGCTGGTCGCGAGTCACGGACTCGACCCTGAGGCCATTGGCAACACGGCCCTGAAAAAAGGCGAAGGTCTTGTCTCCTATGTTGCCGGCCGGGCCGAGCCGATCAACCTGAAAAACGCCAAGCTGCATCCGCGGTTCAAATTGATCGAAGGCATCGGCGAGGAGATTTTCCCGTCTTTTCTCGGCGTGCCGCTCATTAGCGCGCGTCGCGTGCATGGCGTGCTCGTGGTGCAAGGCCAGGAGGAACGCCGATTCGACGAGCAGGAAGAGGCTTTTCTTGTGACGCTCGGCGCGCAGCTTGCAGGGGTCATTGCCCACGCCGACGCCATGAAAGGCGTACCCTTCGTGCATCAGCCGTCACAGCCGCAGATTCCGGTCGATGCGCGCTTTCAGGGACTGCGCGGCGCGCCCGGCATTGCGCATGCGCGCGCCATCGTCGTGCAAGCGCCCCTGCAGCCTGAGTCGGTCGGCAGGCGCGAGGTCACCGACATCGATCAGGAGCTCGAACAATTCGAGCGTGCCCTCGCCCAAGCGCGCGAGGAAATCGCGGCGCTTGCGGGCAGGCTCGAAGGGCGCGTTGGCAAGGATGAGCAGGCTGTGTTCGATGCCTATCAGCACATGCTCGACGACAACAGTTTGCCAGCCGAGATTCGCGCCAAGATTCGAGAAGGCAGCTGGGCGCAAGGCGCGCTGCTTGAAGTGGTGTCCGAGCACTCGCGCGCGTTTGCCAACTTCGAGGACGAGTATTTGCGCGAACGCGCCGCCGATGTGCGCAGCATCGGCCGCCGTTTGCTCGATGGACTGACCGAGATTGGCCGTGAGCAGCGCGACTTGAGCGAGGGCATCATCATCATCGGCGAAGAGATCACCGCAGACATCGTCGCGGGCTTCGATCAGAAATACTTGAAAGGCATCGTCTCCACGCGCGGCTCGGCCAACTCCCACGTTGCGATACTCGCGCGCGCGCTGAATGTGCCAACGGTGGTCGGCGCGGTGGATCTGCCGATTTTGGACCTTGAGGGGCAGGAACTCATCGTCGATGGTCACTACGGGCGCGTCTTCGCAAGCCCGTCGAAGCAGCTTGCCGACTATTTCGAGTCCGTCATTGAAGAAGAGGCCGAGTTCAATGACGAACTGACGGCCTTGAAGGATGAGCCGTGCGAAACCCGCGACGGGCTTCGTATCAGGCTGTGGGTCAACATTGGCCTCGCCAGCGACTTGACTCGCTCGCTCGATATGGGCGCGGAAGGCATTGGCCTTTTTCGCACCGAAGTGCCGTTCATGACGAGTCAGACCTTCCCCACCGAGGAGGAGCAGCGGCTGATCTATCGCGAGCAGATGGAAGCGTTCAACCCGCGTCCGGTGACCATGCGCACGCTTGATATCGGCGGCGACAAGTCGCTCAGCTATTTTCCGATTCGCGAGGACAATCCGTTTCTCGGCTGGCGCGGCATTCGCGTCACTTTGGATCATCCCGACATCTTCATCGCCCAGGCGCGCGCCATGATTGCCGCCAATGCCGACCTCGAATGCCAGCTTAGAATCATGCTGCCGATGATCAGCAATCTGCTTGAAATCGAAGAGGCGTGCGCACTCATTGACCGTGCCTACGCGGAGAGTCGCGAGGAAGGCCTGAAGGTCAAGCGCCCGCAGATCGGCGCCATGATCGAAGTGCCCGCAGCGGTGTATCAAGCGCGGCACATTGCCGCCAAGCTTGATTTTTTGGCTGTCGGATCGAACGACCTCACACAGTACATGCTGGCTGTGGACCGCAACAACAGCCGTGTTGCCGACCTCTACCAGGAGCTGCATCCGGCCGTCATCTGGGCACTGCGCGAAGTGGCGGTGGCCGCGCACCGCGAATCCAAGCCCATCGGCATCTGCGGAGAAATGGCGGGTTCGGCGGCTGGCGCCATTTTGCTTGTGGCGATGGGCTATGACGTGCTGTCGATGAGCGCCTCGAATATCCCGCGCATCAAGTGGGTGCTGCGGCAGATATCACTGATGCAGGCGCGCAAGATTCTTGCGCGGGTGCTGCGCATGTCCGACGCCCAAGAGATTCGGGAGTTCATGCGCAAGCAAATCCTTTCGCTCGGACTTGAACGCATGATGCCGGTGCATGTGCCGGAAGTCTTCAAAGCGTCAGCGTGAATCGTTGCCTGGTGCCTGCTTGACCCATCGGTCCGAAAGAGCGCTCCTCAAAATCAATCCGCGCCGCACCGATTAAGATCAAGGTCGTGCTGCGTGTGCCGTAGTCCTCCCCAAGCACAAACCGACTTGAGGTGCGCCTGCGAAGTTCGAGCGGCGCATCGCCCGTCGGCAAGTCGCGATCCGCGGCTTCTTGCGTATCGCGCATCTCAAGAAATAATTGCTCGTACTTGCGGTTGATGCCCGTCTCGACGGCTCTGGCAAGCAATGCCCGAGTGTCGCGCATCTTCGGCCAGTCGGCATCAATCGAGGTGTTGGAAATGGCATGCGCGCCGGTCCCGAGTGCGCGAGGCGCGCTGCCGTCGTTGGTTGCGCACACCAACGTTTCGCCATCGAACAAGACGAGATTGAATCCTGCGTAGTCCTCGCCCCGGATGCCGCGCAAAAATTCCGAAGCGCCTGTCCCTGTGGTGAGAAAATCGGCGACCAGCGTGCCGCGCGACTTCGGAGCGTCTGCCCGAATCTCGGCGTAATTGGTGAGCGCCGCGAAGCGACCGCTTCGCGTCACGCCCATCCATGTGCCTCCGGCTTCGAGATCGCGACCTGCAAGCACGTGTGGGTGATCTGGCCAAAAATCCGCAGGCGCAGTCGGGCGCGCATGAAATTCATCGCGATTGGCGAGCACCGCGAGGCGAATATCTGGAACGGCGTGATGGGCGAGCGCGATGAGACACACTTGAAAAGTCCTTCCTTCTCTCTCGGTGCTATTCTAAGCAGGAGATTGGGAACTCGGAACCGCGCTTGAACTATCCAGATATTGACGGCACGATCTTCTCGCTAGGGCCGCTCGCGCTTCGCTGGTACGGCCTTGCCTATCTCGCCGGGTTCTTTATGGTCTGGTGGCTCGGCAAGCGCCGCGCTGAGTTGCCGACCTTATCAAGACGAACGCCCACCGCTGCGCAATTGTCGGACCTCGTTTTCTATGGCGCGTTCGGCGCAATTCTTGGCGGCCGCATCGGCTATGCCCTGTTCTACGGCACCGAGCAGCTGCTAGCCGACCCGCTCTGGCTGCTGCGAATCTGGGAAGGCGGCATGTCCTTTCACGGCGGATTGCTTGGCGTCTGCGTCGCGCTCTGGTTGTGGAACAAGAAGACGGGCTTTTCATTCTTTGAAACCGCGGACTTCGTCGCGCCGCTCGTGCCGATCGGTCTTGGCTTCGGCAGGCTTGGCAACTTCGCCAACACCGAGCTGCCTGGACGGGTCTCGGAGAGCGGCTTCGGTTTCCACTACCCGTGCCGCGCCGTGTGGGAGATCAATCCGAGCTGCACCGGCGCATTTGAGACAGTCGCGCGCCATCCGTCGTCGCTCTACCAAGCCTTCGCCGAAGGCTTGCTGTTGTTCGCGATTCTGTGGTGGTATTCGAGTTCGCCGCGAAAGACAGGACAAGTCTCCGCAGTTTTTCTCATGGCGTATGGGATTTCGCGCGTCGTCACAGAGGTCTTTCGCGAACCCGATCCGTGGATTGGGTTCTTGTTGGGAGTCGGCCTCACCATGGGGCAATGCCTGTCGATCGCCATGCTGCTGGCAGGTGCATTACTTTACTGGCACGCGCTCAAAAGACATGAAAGCCTATCTTGACCTCATGCGCGAAGTGCGCGAGCAGGGCACGGTCAAGGGCGACCGCACCGGCACCGGCGTCAAGAGCCTCTTTGGGCGACAGATTCGCTTTGACCTTTCGCAAGGGTTCCCGCTTGTCACCACCAAAAAAGTGTTCTTGAAGGGCATCATCCACGAGCTGCTCTGGTTTTTGCGCGGCGAGACCAATGTGCGCCCCTTGCAGGCCGAAGGCGTCCATATCTGGGATGAATGGGCCGACGAAGAGGGCGAGCTCGGTCCCGTCTATGGCTCGCAGTGGCGCAGCTGGCCGACACCCGAAGGGAGGACGATTGACCAGATCGCGCGCGTGGTACACGATATTCTTCATGTGCCTGAGTCAAGACGCCTGATTGTCAGCGCATGGAACGTGGCGCTTGTCGATGAGATGGCGCTGCCGCCCTGCCACAACATGTTTCAGTTCTACGTGGCCAATGGCCGGCTTTCGTGCCAGCTCTATCAGCGCAGCGCCGATTACTTTCTTGGCGTGCCCTTCAACATTGCCTCCTACGCGCTTCTGACCATGATGGTCGCGCAGGTCTGCGATCTTGCACCTGGCGATTTTGTGCACACCTTCGGCGATGTGCACCTCTATCTCAATCATCTAGAGCAGGCGGACTTGCAACTTTCCCGCGAGCCGCTGCCATTGCCGTCAATGCACGTCAACACGCAAATCAAGGACATATTCGGTTTTCGCTACGAGGATTTTCGGCTTGAGAATTATCAGTTTCATCCGGCGATCTCCGCGCCGATTGCGGTATGAGCGCGCCTGCGCTGATTTGGGCCATGACGGAAAACCGCGTGATTGGCAGCGCAGGCGGCTTGCCATGGAACCTCCCCGACGATATGCGCTGGTTCATCCGCCACACGCGCGGCAAGCCGGTCATTATGGGCCGCAGGACCTTCGAGAGCATGGACGGGCCGCTTCCAGGCCGGCGCAATCTTGTCTTGAGCCAGAACTCGGCGTATGCCGCGCCCGGCATCGAGACGTTTGCGCATCTTGAAGATGCCTACGAGGCGCTTGAGGGCGCTGACGTCGAGCCGATGGTGATCGGCGGCAGCTACATCTACGCGCTCGCGCTTCGGATGCGCGGCAAGTTCGCGCCCGGCCGCCTCTACCGGACACGTATTCACACGGAGGTTGAAGGCGATGTGCTGTTCCCGGAAGTGTGCATGGACAGTTGGCAATCTGTATTCTGCGAGCGGCACGAGGCTGACGAGCAGCATGCCTATGCCTTTACGCTCGAGATCTTTGAACGTGCAGTTGTTGATCAAGAAATAGGGAGCCATGCGTGATAGTTCGACCGAGAATCCGCGGATTCATTTGCACTACCGCTCACCCAACTGGGTGCGCGGCGCTTGTCAAGCGTGATTTTGAGCGCGCCGAGCCTCTCGAAGGCGGCCCGCGCAACGTGCTCGTGCTTGGTGCTTCGGGCGGCTATGGCCTCGCGTCACGTATTACCGCCGCTGCAGGCTGTGGCGCGGCCACCCTTGGAGTGTCATTCGAAAAAGCGCCCGCTGGCAAGCGCACGGGCTCGGCAGGCTGGTACAACACGCGCGCCTTTGATGCCATTGCCGCAGGGCGCGGCCTCAAGTCGCACAGCATTGATGGCGATGCCTTTTCTGATGAAATCAAGAGCGAAGTCTGCGACGCTTTGGCCGATCAGTTCGGCCCGATTGATCTGTTGGTCTATAGCCTTGCATCCCCGGTGAGACAGCACCCGAGGACAGGCGAGCTGCACCGTTCCGCTATCAAACCCTTGGGCGCGCCCATTGACTCGCGCACGCTAGACATTCACACGGGCGAAGTCACCGAGACGCACCTTGAGCCGGCAACAGATGAAGAGACGCAGAATACCGTTGTCGTCATGGGCGGTGAGGACTGGGAATTCTGGGTCGATGCGCTTGCAGCTAGGAATCTCTTGTCCGAGCGCTTCCAAACAGTCGCCTACACCTATCTTGGCAGCGAGCTCACCTGGCCGATTTATCACAAAGGCACGCTCGGCCGGGCAAAAGAGGACTTGGACCGTGCAGCCGAAGCCATCCGCGGCCGACTGCAAGGCGAGCAAGACGCGCGCGTCGCCGCGCTCATGGCGACGGTGACGCAAGCAAGCACGGCAATTCCAGTCGTCCCGCTCTACGTGTCGATCTTGTTCAAGGTGCTGAAAACGCAAGGCGTCTTCGAATCGACGATTGAGCACATCGAGCGGCTTTTTCGGACTGCACTCTATGGGTCAGGTGATCGAGAGCTTGATGATGCCGGCAGGCTCCGGCTTGACGGGATTGAACTTGGAAGCGAGATTCAAAGTGAAGTGGCGCGTCGTTGGGCCGGGGCATGCACCGAGAACATTGACGACCTGAGCGACCTTGAATCCGTGCGGGCCGAGTTTCTTCGCGTGTTCGGCTTCGCAGTGGACGGCGTCGATTACGAGGCGGAGCAGGACATTTTTGACGTGCCAAGGATGTGAATCATGAGATTTCGTGACCAATCTATTCGCTTTGCGAGCGGCATCATCGGAGAGAACATCGAGATCGACTCGGCGTCTCCGGCGAACTTCTATCAAGTCATCAACGCGCCAGCAGAGATGCCGTGCACGACTGTCGATGGCAAGCTGTTCTTGCCTGTAGCGTTCAAGGCGCCATTGCCGCTTGTCATGGTTTGCCCGGGCAGCTTGGGTGTGGCGGATTCCCACCTCGCGCATGCCGAGGCCTTGAGCGACGCTGGCTTCGCAAGCTTCGTGCTCGACAGCTTCGGCGCGCGCAATGTCACCTCGACCGTTGCCAACCAAACCCAGTTCTCTTTTGCGGCGAGCGCCTACGATGTGCTCGCCGCCTTCGAGACGCTTGTTGAGCGTCCAGAGATCGATGCGCACCGCATCGGCGCGCAAGGCCATTCGCGTGGCGGCTCCGCCGTCCTGACCGCCGCAACAAGGCGCTTCGCCGATGCTGTGCTGGGCAACGGCAAGGGTCTGAAGGCCGTGCTCCCAGCGTATCCGTGGAGCGGCCAGCAATTTCTTGATCCACGCGTTGGCGGCACCGAGGTGCGCGTGCTCATGGGCGATCGCGATGATTGGTGCTCGGCGGCGCAGGTGCAAGCGCATGTCCAGGCGATTCGTTTAAGCCGTGGCATTGTCAGCATGAGACTGTTCAGCGGAGCAGGGCACGGATTCGACAGAGGCCCGCCGTTTGAAGATGTGCCAGAGGCGTCGGTGACGGTCGCCGCGCCGACGACGTATCTTGCGGATGACGGGGCGATGATTCATCCCTTAAGCGAGATCCCGGACCCGACCCTCGTTGACCGCGATGTCATGGTCTACGCGCTAAAAGCAGGATACGGTTCAAAGGGCGCCAAGGTCGGCGGAACTGAGGAAGACGCGCTGGGGTTTCGGGAGGAAATGCTCGCGTTTTGGCGACGGGTGTTGGGTTAAGCGTACACCCCGAAACGCTCACCACAACTCCGACAAGAACCGGATCGCCGGTTCAATTCGCTCACCTCCCGGAAACGACTTGCTCTCGGTCAGTTCCCCGACAACTTGCGTGCGCGACAGCGGTTCGCGCGCGAGCAACTTGCCGAAATTCGGACTTAAGCGGTCATCGCTCCATTTCACTTCGATCAACTGCTGTGGGCGCTGCTGATCGGTGACAAGAAAGTCGATCTCAAAACCATCTTTGCTGCGAACATAGCCGAGGCCGAGTTCTCGCCCATCCACGTCTTGCGCCCGATGCACCGCTTTGAGCAGCGCACAGGCCACGAGGTTTTCGAGTTTGATGCCGGCATCGCCCTGCACCATGCCATTGTCGTAGAAGTAATATTTCGGCTCCTTGAGGAGTGCGCGCGCGACATTCCTGCTGTACGGCGAGACCTTGAAGATCACGTACAAGTCTTCAAGGAGTTGCAGCCAATGGCGAATGGTGTTCGGACTTCGTTCAAGATCACGTGCAAGCGAATTAGCCGAGACCGGGCTGCCCACCCGCGCACGCAAGAGTTCAATCAGCGTTTCGATCGATTGAATATCCCTGACCGCTGTCAGTGTACGAAGATCGTCTTTGAGGATAAGGTCGATGTGTGATCGCTTCCAGCGACTGTAGAAGCGCTTGCTGCCGTTCAAGAATGGTTCAGGAAAACCGCCAACACGCATAAGACGATTGAAAATCTCGTCTTCTGAGAGGTCTGAAAAGCGAGAAGCTTCCTTGAGGTCGGTCGGGTGCAGGCGAAACTGAAAGTGCCTGCCAGCGAGCGAATCGCCGGCTTTGCGAAAGGCATCGAGCTTGGCGCTGCCAGTGACAATGATCGCCGGCGGCATGCCTTCCACATCAAAGATGCCCTTCAGCCACACCTTCCAGTTGTGCATCTTGTGCAGTTCATTGAAGATAAGCAGCGCTTTTCTTCGGTCCCAGCCCTTTTCTATGAGCAGGACGCGATGTTCGGCGAAGTCGTAGTTGAAGTACTGGTGATCAGTGGTCAATGCTTTCGACAAGAACGTTTTCCCGCACTGGCGGGGACCAGTAAGTAGCAGGATTTTCTTGCCGAGGTCATGGTGCACTGGTGCCTGTAGATCGCGTTCCACTGGATTCGTGCTCGTGGACATCTATGTCAGATTGTCACGCTACTGATAAAAAGTCAAGACTATTTGTGAGTTTGGTAACGAATAGTCGGGCGAGATGCCTCTGCCGAGACGAATGTTGGCGGCGGGGCTGTTGATATGATTGGGGGCAATCTTCGGAGCGCTCCGAGTTCGAGGACATAGCCAAGGTTGCCAAACTGACTCCGATTGATGAGCACGAAGTCAGCCGACCAGCTGTGGGAACGCTGAGTTCAAAGCCGGTGCATCTGCGTGAAGATGCATTGCAGCCACTGACTGATGACGAATTGGCGGAATGGGATCTTTGACAGCCGTGAATTGCTGCGGCGCAGGCTCATAGGCGCACGCGACGTGATCGAGTCAGAGAATAGACTGATGCTCGCGGATGCCTTAACCTTGGAAATCTTGCGCAATTGGAAGGTGGGAAAAATAGACTTCCCTCTGATAAAACGTTATCCCGTGGGGCTTGTGATAGGCCAATTATGAACGCCGTCGCCTACATGGAACGAACTCGCCGCTACTATGCGGCGCAGGGTTTCGACGAACCCTATCAATGGGCACACTTTGACGAAGTGCCTCTTGCCACGCCACGCAAACCGCTCGCGCAGTCGCGGCTTGCGCTCATCACTACCGCGAGCTTGGCGCCACGCGTCGAAACCGACAAGAGAAGCCTCGTTTCCGGGTTCGTTGATGATCCGCCAACGCGCCTCTACGCCGAAGACCTCTTCTGGGACCGAAAGGCCACCCATCTCGACGACCTCAATTCGTACTTCCCAATCGACCACCTAAAAGCGCTCGCGGACTCAGGGCGAATCGGCGCCCTTGCGAGACGTTTTCACTGTCTTCCCACTGAGTACAGCCAACGCCGCACCCTGACAGTGGACGCGCCCGAACTGCTGCGCCGCTGCCGCGAAGACGGCGCTGATCTTGCGATGCTCGTGCCCTTGTGACCAGTCTGTCACCAGACCGTGAGTCTGGCCGCAAGATATTTGGAAGAGGCTGGCATTGCAACCGTCATTCTTGGCTCCGCGCTCGACATCGTCGAGCACTGCGGCGTGCCGCGGTTCGTGTTCACGGACTTTCCGCTCGGCAACCCATGCGGACGACCTTTTGATGCCAACATGCAGCGTGCGATTGTGACTTGTGGGCTTGAGCGACTGGAGTCAGCGAATCGTCCGGGCACGGTTTCACGCACGCCCTTCGAATGGGGCAGCGACACTTGGCGGGCACAATTCATGGAGATTCGGCCAGAGGATGCAGAGGCGCTGAAGAAGCAAGGCGACGCTCGCAGGCAGATGCGGGTGGGGATGAAGACAGCCTAAACACGCCGACTATGCGGAGATTCCCGAGGCTCACGTCTGGCGAATCTCCTACAAAGGATCGGGGCGATTTCCTCTTCACAGACACTACCCAATCCCTCAAAGTGAGTCTCTCGATCACTGGGAGACACGACGATGTTCCGCTACGCTATTTTCTTGTACTGCTGCTTGAGCGGGCTGGCGCTCGCGACGGACGTCCGCGACGGTATCCCGGCGCCATCGCTCGCCAACACCTACCAAGGCGACATCGATGTAGGCCGATACTGGGTCAGTGAAAAGCTCGACGGGGTGCGCGCCCTCTGGGACGGCGAGGCGCTTTACTCACGTCGCGGCAACCGCTTCAATGCGCCGGCTTGGTTTATCAAGGACTTCCCCGCCCTTGCGCTTGATGGCGAACTATGGATGGGACGCGGTACGTTCGAAAATCTCTCCGGCGCGGTGCGTCGGCAAATCCCAGACGACGCAGCTTGGCGGCGGATCCGATTCATGGTCTTTGATCACCCGGAGCCAGGAATGCTCTTCGACGACCGCCTCAGGCGATTGCAGGAAATCCTGGTGCCAGCGCCTTCGCCGTATATCACTTTGGTCGAGCAGTTTCGCGTGTCCAGCGAAGCCGAGCTGATGGCGATCTTGGAGCGCGTCACGTCCGAAGGCGGCGAAGGTCTCATGCTCCGCGACGGCCGATCCCCGCACCGACCGGGACGCAGCGACGACCTCCTGAAGCTCAAGACCTACCAAGACGCCGAAGCAATCGTCGTCGCCCACCTGCCGGGCAAGGGCAAGTACCAAGGCATGATGGGCTCGCTGCTCGTCGAAATGCCGAACGGTCAGAGGTTCAAACTCGGCACAGGCTTCACCGATGCCGAACGACGCGAACCCCCGCCCATCGGCGCGACGGTGACCTACAAGCACTTTGGAACCACCGCCAAGGGAATTCCTCGCTTCGCGAGCTTCATGCGAATCCGGCCTGACCTGTATGGTGATTCACGCTGAATCAGGATCTGATGCAAGAAGTGTTCGCAACACATCTGAACAAAGTGGCGTTGCAATTTGCCAATTTTCCTGTCAATCTTCGTGTGCGCCGTCGGAGTGATGGCGATGTGGCAATGTCATGCACGAAGCGAAAAGTCCCGAGTTCGGGAGAGGAGGAAGCAACATGAACATGACGAGGTATACAGCCAACGGAAGCGCGAGCGGAGCATCCCGGTTCTTAGGCGGAGGGGCATTCACATGGCTCGCCGCCCTGATGCTAGCGACGCTGGCCCAGCCAGCTACGGCACAAGTGATGATACCGGATGTCACGGCGCAGCTAGAGGCGGCGGATATTGAGGTCGTTGAAGGCGACGACGCGATCTTCAAACTCAGCCTGTCCCGCTCGTTCGACTTCGACATCCGGTACGCCTACCAAACGCAGGACGCCACCGCCAAGGCTGGCAAGGACTATGAGGCGCAAAAGGGCTATGTCGTGTTTGCCGCGGGCCGTCAGTATGCGGAGGTCCGGGTCAAGACCTACAGGGACAACGTCGTCGACGGCACCGAAAATTTCAAGCTTGTGCTGTCCGACATGGAGACGCATGGCTACGGAATGGTCTGGTTCCAGTATGTGTGGACCGAGCGTTGGCGTATCCAAGGCCTTCCCGACACGAAGGCAGTGCAGGCTTGGATTCGCAACCGTAGCACAAGCACAGCCCAGAAGCGGCA
>JAPOTJ010000073.1 GCA_026709225.1 Gammaproteobacteria bacterium
CTCGCCGCCTAAACGCAACCTGTCTGTTAAAGTTTGGGTTGGTCAAGGAGTCTAGTCAATCGACGCGAAGCGACGAAAGACTCTGCGACCCGCGAGCAGCGTATAGAAAGTGGAGCCGAAGAGTTCCGTGCGGCATGTGGCAGACACGGTGATATCAATGTTTCTGCGGTTTTCGCTACAGTGCGACCGCTACAATAACGAATCGTCACGTATCACATCGACACATGAATCAACTTTTTGCTTACGGCCTTGGATTCGTGCGGCAAGACCATCTTGGGACGCTTGACGTGTGGTTTGCGCACCTCGCCTGCGGGGGCGCGGCGCCAGCGCTCGAAAAGGTCTTGGCTACGAACCGGAAATCAATCGTCACGCCAATTTCAGGCGCGTTCGGCGAGAAGATCAAAGCGGCGCTTGGCGCAAGTGCTGACGCCTTGGCGCCACTGCTCGACGAGCGCGGTTCGGCTTCTCCGGTCGCCGTCACGCTGCTTGAAGACGGCCCAATCGAAGACATCGAATCCGCCTACCTCAAGCTGCATCTTATCTCAGCGCGCCTGAAACAACCCAACACGATGAACCTTGACGGACTCTTTGGCGTCCTTCCTACCCTCGCTTGGACCAATCTCAGTCCTATGAGACCACAAGACGTGCCTGCGGCGAACATGCGCGAGCGTCTGCGAGGACGCTCCTTGCAGGTGCGCCTCGTCGACAAGATCCCGCCCTTGACCGACTATCTCGTGCCGACCGGCGTTCGTATCGGCGATGCCTCGCGCATTCGCCTTGGCGCCTATCTCGGCGAGGGCACCACGGTCATGCACGAAGGCTTTGTGAATTTCAACGCGGGTGCGATCGGTCCGGGCATGGTCGAGGGACGCATTAGTCAAGGCGTCGTCGTCGGCGCGCACTCCGACCTCGGCGGCAGCGCGAGCATCATGGGCACGCTCTCCGGCGGCGGCACGGTGCGCGTCTCGATCGGCGATGAGTGCCTCATCGGTGCCAATGCCGGCACCGGCATCTCGCTCGGCAACCGCTGCACCATCGAGGCGGGTCTCTATATCACCGCAAGCACGCCGGTGTCGGTCTTTGACGCTGAGGGCGCGCGCATCGGCGAAGTCAAGGCGCGCGACCTGTCAGGACGCGACGACATGCTCTTTATCAGGAACGGCCTCACCGGCGGCATAGAATGCCGAACCAATCGATCAAAGGTCGAACTCAACGCGGCGCTTCATGCGCACAACTGAATTTTTGTTCTCATGCGCCAATTTGATCTAGCTAGAACGCTGATTGCCCAACCTTCGGTCACTCCGGATGACGCAGGTTGCCAAGACGTGATCGCCGCGACACTCGAAGCACTTGGGTTTGAGGTGCGCCGGCTTGCGTTTGGGCAGGTTTCGAACCTGTGGGCGCGGCTCGGAGACAAGCGACCGCTGCTCGCCTACGCCGGTCATACGGATGTCGTACCGACCGGTCCATTGGACGCTTGGACAACCCCACCTTTCGAGCCAAGCGTCCGAGATGGCTTTCTCTACGGTCGCGGCGCCGCCGATATGAAGGGTGGCATCGCGTGCATGTTGGCGGCGACCGAAACGTTTGTCCGCCAAAACAGAATGCGCGGCTCGCTCGCGTTTCTCATCACCAGTGACGAAGAAGGCGATGCGGTTGACGGCACGAGGCGCGTCATGGAGGTGCTCGCAGACGAGGGCGAGCTTCCCGACTATTGCTTGGTCGGCGAACCATCGTCGCTTGAACGCGCAGGCGACACTGTTCGTCATGGCCGGCGCGGATCGATGAACGCTCGCCTCGCCATCCAAGGCATCCAAGGCCATGTCGCCTATCCGCATCTTGCCAAGAATCCCATCGATATCGCCAGCCGAATCATCCAAGCGCTCTCACAAATGACATGGGACGAAGCGAGCGAGGATTTCCCTGCGACCAACTTGGAGTTCTCGAACGTCACATCCGGCACCGGCGCCACGAACGTCATCCCCGGCGAGCTCGTCGCCCACTTCAATTTTCGCTTCTCGCCGGCTTCGACGCCGGAATCCCTGCAAGCCCGCGCCGAAGCGATCATTGCCGAACGCTGCGAGCACTATGAGGTCGAATGGCAGACGAGCGCCCTGCCCTTCTTGAACACAAGCGCAGACTTTCAGAACACGGTCGCAGAGGCTATTCGCGAAGCGACCGGCACCGCGCCACGTTTCGATACTGGCGGCGGCACTTCCGATGCGCGATTCGTCGCGGCGCACGGTTGCCCGGTGGTCGAGCTCGGCCCCTGCAACGAGACCATTCACCAAGTCAACGAGCGCGTCAGCCTTGACGATCTTGAGGCGCTTGAGCGCATCTATCTGAAGATTCTGGAATCCATACTCACGTGACGCGGCGGACGATTATTGGCTTTTCGCTCTTCGGCCTCTTCGTCTTCGCGCTCGCTGTGCTGACGCAGTTGCCGGCGAGCATCGTCCCGAACCTTGTGCATGATTCGGCGGCGGGCGCTACGCTGCGGCTGGCAGCGCCCCAAGGCACGCTTTGGCGCGGCAGCGCGAAAGTCTCCGTCATGCAGGTGGATTTCGGGCGCCTCGCGTGGAAGATGTCGCCAACTTCGCTCGTGACATTGTCGCCGCAACTCGAATGGGCGCTTCAAGACTCGGGATTGAGCGGCCAAGTGACGCGCAAAGCAGGCGCCGTGAACGCCGCCTTGTCCGGCTCCATTGACATCGCGCAACTCGCGCCCATTCTCTCTCGATACGCCATTTCTGCCGAAGGGCGGCTTGGCTTCAAGGACTTCCGCATCGCCCAGATAGGGGACGCGCTCAGCCTGTCCGGTCAAATTGACTGGACAGGCGGCAGCGTTGACCTCGGCATTGGCGACTGGCAAGGACGACAAGTATTGCCGGCGCTCCGCGCCGAAGCGACGGACGCTTCGCGTCTGCGCGTCACGCTGCTAGATACCGCTACCAATACCCGCGTCCCGGCAGGCGAAATCGAACTGCTGGACGACGGCTGGGTGAAGTTCGGAGTCACCGGCCACCTTGCCGATCACTTCGGCCAGCCGCTTGGCAATGCGACGAATCGCTCGGAGATCGTGCTGGCGGTCGAGGAGCGGTTGCTGTAAGAGTCAGTGCCGAACGTGCATAGTGGGTTCCAGCGCAAGCTTTTGCGTCAATGCCTCAATCAGGTTGGGGTCCACGTCGAGTACCTCTTTGGCAAAGCGGCTATTCAGTTCTCTCCGCACGGGATCGGTTGCAATGTCTGTAAATCCTTGCAGCGGACGGTTCTTGAGACTATGGAAGATGTCTACCGATGCCTTCAGTCGCTGCTGATCAAGCTTGCCAACATCGAGCACCGGCAAACTGCGTGCAAGCTCATGCGTGATCGTAGACCTACCAAGATAGGGTCGCCCCCCATGCAGCACCCGCATCAACACGCCAGGTGTCGAATTGAACCAAAGGCACAGCGCTTCCTCGGTGCCGCCAACACCATGATGCAATAGAATCGTTACCCAAGACCTAACGCCAAGCATCGGTGTCTCGGTTAGTACACAGGCCAGTTTTTGCGGGGCCCACCCAAGTTCACGGGCGAGATGAAGACGACGCTGCTTCGCAAGCATGGCCTCCTGCTTCTTCGAATCCTTGTCACTCCGCCTTTGCAATCGTGCATCCGATGCCGCCAGAAGCGTGTTGTTGTAGGTCGATTTATGGTGCCAAAGCGCGGGAATGCCCGCATGCAAAGTCTCTGTCGATTGAATGATCGTAAACAGTCCCTGATCAGGGTTCTTAATCTGCATCTCATACGGACCAAAATCTGCAAGGTTCTGCAACTCCACTCTCGGAATATTATCCAAGAAGTGTGTGGATGAAGACGAACGCCGCAGCCTCGTGCTCGAAAGTTCTGGCTGTACAAGAGACGCATACGACCATGGGCCTTGATCAAGTTCTGTTTGTGGAACAGCAACGACACTCCCCCAATTCCTCTCACCAATCCTGATCGACACAGGCTCCGAAGGCACGCCCTCCTCATCCAGTGCCAGAAGCCGTTGCGTGAGCGCAAGTGCCTCAAGCGGCTCGTCGGGATTGCGCAATAGATTCACAAATCGCACTTGATGATGCTGCCTGGCGTCGCCAGCGTTCTTGGTCGCAACGACCAGTGTTTCGGCGATGCGCGTGGATTCCGAAAATGCAATCCATCTTCTCCCCGGCAATCCCTTGCGCGCACCGCGATTCCTTACGTCGTGACTGACAATCACCCAGTCAATGCAGTAGTTGCCGAGCAGGAGCTGACGAACGCTCGCCCAGCGAGTCCCAGATAGCAGCGTGCCGGGCAGCACGAAGGCAAGGCGACCCTGGTGATCGAGATGCTGGTTAGCAAGCTCGACAAAGGCCGAACCGAGCCCTGCATACATGCTTGCCGCCGTTGGGCTCAGCGCCTTCTCCAAGGCGCGCTTCATCGTGTCGGCATCCTTGCTATCAAGCAGCGAGCCAAAGATAGGATTCCAATTGCTATTGTCTTCGTTTCCAGGCCCGCCCGCCCTCGTATACGGCGGATTGGCGATCACCAAATGGCACTTGCCCGGCATGTCCATCTGTTCTCTTTGCTCCGCCGACCCAGACACTCTCGTGGAGACGCCTTCCTCCTCAAACAGGCCGAGCGGTTTCGCAAACCCCTTGCTTGGGGAGGTAGCGAGAAAATCCAAGCTGCCGAGCCTCGGCAATCCTTCTACGACTTCATGTCGCAACCGCCACAATTGCATGTCCTGAATGAGTTGGCGCGCCTCCGCCATGCACAGCGTTGAAGCGGCCAGATGCACGGCGGCTGGCACCACGTCGAATCCGTACAGCGCTTCCTCAAGAACCGCGCGCACCACCGCCCGCTCGTCGAAACTGGCATCGTCGGTCCTGCGCGCACGTTTGAGAATTTCCTGAGTCGCCGCCATCAGCAAAGTGCCGCTGCCGCAGGCGGGGTCTACGACCTTCAGCGCCTTCACGCTCGCAGGACTCGAGAAATCAATCCCACGCCAGCTTTCGCTGCGCTCATCAAAAGCAAGTCCCGCCAGCATGATGGCTGCTGGAATTGTCGTGTAGTTCGTCGCTAGGAACTTCCGCGAGTCCAGCAGGCGATGAAAAATACGGCCAGCGACATCGTGCCTGCGGATGGCACCTGTCTCGGCAATCTCCGCCGCCGCACGCTTCAAGATAGCAAGCGCTTGATAGTTGTTCGGCGCAGGTGTCGTCTTCAAGGTCTCTTTGGCGATATGAAAGATCGGCCACCAGTTGATTTCGAGCAGTTCGATCCATTGGGACAGCAAGTGTTCGGCGCCGCGTTCCGGGTCCGGGCGCCGGATCTTCTTGTCAGCGTGTTCGGCAGGCAGCTCGGAGTGATCGAAATGCCGCGCCAGCAATTCTTGAAACAGCAGTGCGTTCAGCCAGATGAGCGCTTTCGTTGAGGGGCCGTCGGCATTTTCCTCTCCGTCCGCATCCACTTTTTCCAAGACCGACGCCGCTAGCCGAATCGCCTCGGAGGCTTGCTCAACGATCTCTTCAATACCGATGCCGTTATCGCTCTGCACCCAATAATCCCGCAAGGTTGCCGCAAGAGCCGCCACCGACGTCAAAGATTCTTCTCCCCAATCTTCACCGTAGTATCGGTAGGCGATTCGCAGGTCGCTCCGCTCGGACAAATTGGATTCAGAATCGCTTTCAGGCAACTGCGCCAAGTGCGCCGGGTAGCCGAGGGCAACGACCAAGCGTACTTCGAGTCCATTAACAACGGCAGGTGCCTCGCGAGGGAATCGCTTGTCGGCATCTTTCTTGCCGGGGCTGCCAAATTCCGCCTCAATGACAACCGCGTAGTCATCGAAGTCGATCAGCACATCGGCTTGTCCGCGTGCAGACCCGAACTTCTTGCGCTGCTCTGCTTGGGCGTTCAATCCTTCAAGACGAAGCAGCTTAGCGAGCGCAAAGTTGTATGCGACTTCTGTGGAATTACCAGCCATCAGCAACCTTCTATGCCTTGAATGACCTATTACGTTTCGATTGCAACTACCGCCGCGAGCAAGCTCAGCCTGCCCCACACCGATACGCCGACAGAAATTTTTCACGGGCCTTGCGCGACGCATTGTGCGGATACACGCCCCGCCGCAACTTTGGCAGATTCTTGAGGAAGTCCTGCTTCAAAGCTTCGTCACCGGTGCATAACACCTGGGCGCTACTCGCCAGCGCGAGCTCAAGTACATGCTGATCATTGGAACTAAACTCGCGTCCCTGTAGCTCCGCAGCGGCCTCATCCAATTCCGGCTTCTTGACTAACGCAGAACGCCCTCTACGTTGACCGAACACATAGTTTCTGATCATCCAGTTGTTCCGCAATTCCCGTCCAAATCGTCCGGTCGTCGTGTAGGCGAGTACGCCATCGCCACTCTCGATCCACTGTCTCCAAGCCTTCATTTCATTGTCGCCAAATCGGGAGAACAGGCTGGCATCAAGTATGGTTTTGGTACACACTCTTGAAGAGCCTCCAGATTCGAGCGGAACGCTGGCACATATTAGGACGTGTCCATTCTTGAAGTGGCTGAGGCATTCCATCTAGGGCGTGTTAACACTATGCCCACCGACGCTGTTGTCGCCTGTGCAAGAGCCGAAAAAGCCCATTCGCATGCCCCAAAGTGTTCGCTCCGGCTCTTGCTCAGGCGACAACCCTTCGGGCCGGCCCCGTTTTCCGCCAGCCTTCGTTCTCGCTCGCTCATGTGGGGTAGGCCACACAGCGCTCGCTCGGCCTTGTCTGGCGGAAAACGGGTCTCGGCAGCGTCAACGTGCATAGTGTTAACACGCCCTAATCCGCAAGCCGGGCCCTGCCACCACTCTCATCATAACTAATCTTCAAAGCCAAGAAGCGCGTTGATCTCGCGGTCGAAGAATGATCGAAAGTTCCTCGGAACGTTGATCAGATTGCCGGACTCGTCAACTGCGATGTGATGAATAACAGATGCGCTGCCGTCATTCACGGGCTCAAAGTAGAGGATAGAGAGATCATCCGTCGACAATTGCTTTCGCATGACGGATATGCGAAATCGATCCAAGAAATGATCGCTATGTGTCTCAATGAGAAACCCTTGCTGGCTCTCCACCATGAATTGCGCGAGATTCGCTTGAGCTTCGGGATGCAGGTGAACTTCCGGCTGCTGTAGCAGGAGCATTGCATGTGCGGGCCGCTCGTAGATAGCTCTCGCAAGTGGCAACATACTGTGCACACCAAAGCCGACATCCATGAGGTTATGCGTACCCGCTACCGAGTCCACAAGAATCGCAAACCCGTTTGCTTCGCCCTTGGTTCTCACATCAGTCCAAAGCTCCAAGCGCTTGCCGAGGTCTGCCAGAAAAGCTAGTGCTTCCGGGTCTAGCGCAGGCAAGAGCTGGGGCTGCAACAAATACGTGCGTTGTCGACGTTCCAAGTGTGGATCGAGCGCATGCACACTGAACGCCTCGTCAACTGGCAACGGCAAGCCAGACCGCAGGAGTGATATAAATCGACTAAAGGCAATCACATCATCTTCGGTCACTGATCTACTGCTCCGCCGGAACGACGCGACATCGCCATTGAACGGCATATGTCCGTACTTCACCGCCCGTGCCAGCCAGGTCGAGACCTGCGCGTAAGAAATGTATGCTCGATTCAGAGCGAAGGAAAATCGAGAATTTAGGATAAGAAACGATTCAGTAGCGGCAGCGCGCCGGCTAATGTCCATATAGTCATCGTTCCAGCCAAGGCGAACTTTCTGCTCGATAGGCTCGCTTCCATTTGCCCTTGCGAAGTCAAACCGCAGAGATTCGTGGCAGTGATCGGCAAACTCAGCGCCCAAAGAGAATGCATCACAACCTGTTCGCGCAATGGTGTCAAAACCACCCATTTCAAACGGCGCTTCGTCAAAGTAGTTCTCGTCATCAAGCTTGTGCAGGTTCGCTAAACGAGTCAGCGTCTTGTAGCAACCAAGAAAAGTGGACTTGCCAGCACCGTTTGCGCCCACGAGCAAGGTGATTCGGGCGAGTCGCCCAGACTGCTCACCCGCGAAGCATCGGATGTCCCGCAGATTGAGGGTTGTGACGCTAGCCATCAGGTCGCAGCCCCTTTATAAAAGGGATTTATATACGAAACTTGACAGGTCACGTTGACCCTCGTTCCGCTACTTCTTGACGCTTCACAGGCCGAGTGACCTCGCCACCTCCACGTCCAGTTGCGCCAGTCCCCGACGCCAATATATTCAATGCCGCATTCACATCAGCATTGTCTGTATGCCCACACGCCAAGCACTTGAACTTGGCTTGTGTGGGTCTGTTTCTCGCATCCACAAACCCGCATCGAGAGCACGTCTGGGACGTGCATTGCGGGTTCACTTCAATGAGTCGTGCCGACTTGTAGCTGAGCTTGTGTTTGAGACTCGACCATCCGGTGTTGAGAATCTCACGGTTCAAGCCAGCTTTCTGCGTGACATTCTTTCCGGGGGTGACGACATCACCTTTCGCCGAAGCCGTCATGCCTTTGGTGTTGAGCTTTTCGACAACGACCGTACCGGCTTTCTCAGCAATCGCCTTTGACGTGTGGTGGTGCCAGTTGTCTCGATAGCAGCGAATGTTCCGATACACGTTCGATAGACGTTGCTTTGTCACTTCCCTTCGCTTTGACCCGATCACCTGTCGTGCCATGCGGCGCTGATATCGACGCTTCCGGCATTCAAGCCTTTCAAGGCGTTCACGGTCAAGCCGAACGACCTCGCCGTCGCTGCATGCAACTTGTCCCACATTCATGTCTACACCGATTGCGTGACCATCGTCAATGTGTTCGACTTCGTGTGCGGGCACCCGATACCGAATCACCGCATACCATCGTCCGCATTCTCGTTTGATCGTCACCGCACGTGGTTCGTAGTCACGGTATGGGTCGTTGCCTCGTCGAGCAAGGCGGAACCATCCAAGTTTCTGCAAGCGGAGGCTACTTCCCGACAACTGAAAATGTCCGGGTTCAGGGAACGTCACCGCCCGCGTCCGATACCTTGACTTGTACTGCGGACGACCACCTTGCCTCTTAAAATACTTCTCCCATGCACGTGCTTGGTACTGAAGCGTATGACGAACAGCACCGAACGGCAGTGACTGCAGCCAGTCTGTCTTCGCACGGAGCTTTGTGAATATCTTTGCGGTTGATTCAAACCGCGTCGATGGCTTTGGCAGGACCCACGGAATCCGTTCATGCCATGCGTATTCCTCTTCGTTGTACGCGAGCATTCGGTTCCATACCCAAATACAGGCACCGGTCACCTGCCATAACAATTGATGCTTCGCATGCGTACACGGAAGTAAGCGGTAACGGGTTGAGCGATGGGTGTATCTCACGGTGCTATTTTACTCAACTCTGGGGCGGTTCGCAATGGTGGGGGGGCTGTCAACTTTTGTATATAAGTCCCTTATAAAACGCCAGATTTTAGCGAGTCCGACTCGAGTTTGGCGCGTCGGTGCTTGTCGCGTGTCCGCAGGCTGTACAAATGGGTACTGATACGTATCGCCGAGGGCCTCTGTTTCACGTATCGAGCAATTCGGCTGACACATTCCTTGTTCGTGTTGAAGCCTTCCTGGAATGAGACTGTAATGCAGCTTGCCACCGACATCCGGCCACCAATCCGCTGCCACGATGAGTCTCGCCATTTCGATCACCATAAGGCTCGCAAGATTCGTGCAAAAAGGAAAGACGTTCTGGTTCGCCTGCTCGCGGCCAGTTGCATTGGTAACATAACTTGGGTCGTCGAACGACCCGTCGCGTTCCAAAACGACCTCTGAAGAGTTGTATTGTCCGTCACAGCGAAGACAGCGCCGTGATGGGCCGACGATAGCTACGCTCCATGCCGCCTGACCTAAGGTGCCGTCACTCTTCTTGCCCACAAACACGCCACCAGAGATCACCGGAATGCAATGCACGTAGGCGATCCGATTGAGCAAGTCCTTCGGCAACGGACGGTCAACAGCGGAAAAGAGCAGGTCGCAATCCAAGGCTGAAAGTAGCGCCGTCTCATTCTCAATTGGCAGTTGATACGTCCGAATATCAAAGCGCTCTGCGGTTGCGCTCACTCGCAGCCGATGCGCGGCGACTTCTACCTTAGCTCGCCCTACATCATCGATGCCAGCATGTACAAGGCGGTCAAGATTATGCATCTCGACTCTATCTGGATCGATAAGTGTCAACCGTTCAACCCCCATTCGAGCGAGTGCCTCGGAGACCATAGAACCAACACTCCCTACGCCCACGACGCCCACACGAAGGCGGGCGATGATGTTTTGACATCCTGCCCCCCAAGTATCAATGGTACGTTGCAGGACGGAACGCCTTGCAGGAGGCGGGATAGCTTTGTCATTGAAGGTAATCCGCAATCGCTTGCCTGCTACGCGCACCTTGTCGCACCACACGCGATTGAACTTCCCGCCGTTCCACTGCCAGAGTCGGCCACTCCAACTGCCATCTGTGCCAAGTGTCAGTCCGAGAAGGGGGTAGCCGGTCGCCCGAGCCGGGGGCGATATGCGTTCGCGCTCCGCAACAATATCGGGTTCACTCATGTCCTGCCAGCCTGGGGCGAGATGGTTGTGCATGAAGGCGAGGCCAGCTTTCTGATCGCAAGCAAGGCGCACGGCGCGGGTAAGATATTCGGGAGTGAAGCTCGCGTTTCCGTGCAATCGACGTTCATCCGGTTCAGGCGGAATGATGTCGAACAGAATAGACGTGCGTCGGGTTGCACCGGTGCTCGGTCGCCACAGACCGAAACAAAGCTCTTCTTGCCGCTTCCCGCCACGAACATGCCGCAGCAGCAATTCGCTGACTCGATCATTGATGCGCTCGGGAATGACGGCTTCGTGTTTCACACCTGATCCCAGAATCGAGTCATGTGCAAGCGAAGATAGGTTTTCATATTCTTCTGCGAAGTCGGCAACGAATCCCAGAAATCGCTAGGCGGGACGCTGAACACGCGCCAATCGGCACCATCAAATTTGAATCCGCTGTGCTGAGGAATCCTATTGTCAGACAAGGACGAGACGCATAGCCAGTGTGGCGGATACTCGGGATACGCATCTTCCTGAAAGCCTATGCCCACTCTAAATCTGTGCCCACGAAACCGGCCTGAATCGACTGGATACTCGAATACTGCAAGGACATACCCGAAACCGTCGGGCTGGCAACACTGCGCAGCGTGTCCTAGCTCTTGCAGCTCGGCCAAGACCTTCGTGATAGGCGTCATGCAACGGGTGTTGGGCCGCGATGCACAGCTATAAATCGATCATCCTCGCAAACTGCTACTTCAGCATCGAGGTCGTCGTAACGTTGCTCAGTCGCAAGGTTCTCAAGATAGTAGCTGGCTCGATCATTGACATTGATGCTAGCTGACGCGCCAGCGCGTTCAAGGATTTCCCCCATAGTCAAAGGGCTGCTAACGGTAGTTTGGGCCTCGCCGTTGACTTGGTAGCGAATGGTGCGGTCGCCGCCTACCGGCAATACTTTCAACCTATCGCCATCGCCAATACGAACAATCTCAGCAGGGTCGTCATGGGTGATACCGTCGTTAGTCACCAATACGCCATTCTCGCTTGTGCATTCGCCTTCCTCAAGCATAGCCTCGACACTATGCTCTAAACCCACGATGGCTCGAGGCTTGTCGTTGATGAAAATTCTGATCTCTTGCATTGGGCCACGCACCGATCAATCGCGCACATAGGAGCGGATATTCAGTTCCGCTCGATTTGGGTCACAGTTTATCATTCATTGGCTACCGCCCAAGCTGAGCGTGTCGATGGCTATCCGACGGAAAGCACCCGCCCGGAAGTCACCAGCACGACGAGTCCACGCTTCGCGCCGGTGAGTTCAAGATAGGCGCGCACCTGCTCGCCATAGTGCTTGAGTTGACTTGTCCGCGGGTCAACGTCGGTCTTCCAATCGATGACCACTTCGGGCGCGCCCGTGGTGTCGAACGCAATGGCATCGGCAATACCGGCGAACATGAGCTCGGTGTCCGCTTCGATGCGCGACCCGAAGACGCTGCATTCTGCGACGAGGCGCGGTCGTAACTCGGCAACTTGCGGCAGCGCAAGTCCGCGTCGCACGCATCCGGCGAGTTCGGCGGGCGACAGACCATCGGCAGCGTTCTCGCTCGCAGTGCGCCCAAGTTCGCCGATGAGCGTTTCGGCGCGCGCGGTCAAGTCCGCTTCATTCTCTTGGCACTCCCCGGTCAGCACTTCTTCAAAGAGCTTGTGTATCAGCAGACCGCGCTGCAGTCCGCCTTGCACGTCAAGCCCATCGACTGCGGGGGGAGACGCCTCATCGTCATCGGAAAACACCTCATCCTCGATTTCCGAAGCAAGCGGCGCGGCAATGTCTTCATCTCGGCTTGGACTGCGCCAGGCAATGCGCCGATGACCATGCGCAATGATCTTCGCCTCCTCAGCGAACACTTCGCGCGTCTGTTCGTTCACGAGTTCGCCTGCAACCGCTGGCAGATCCGGCGACAAATCCTCAAGGTCGACCTCCGGCAGAGACTCGATGTCGAGCGGAACGACCCCCGACCACACGTTGCTCTTGCGATCCGCCATCACATTCGGCAGCACCAGCAAATCCCGCGCGCGCGTCGTCGCCACGTACCAGAGGCGCACTCGTTCGCGATCAAGCTCGTCTTGCTCTGCGGCTTGCGCCTCATCATAGCCGAGCGGCTTGGTGCCGAACGCCTTGCAATAGAAGTATCCGTTGACGCGGTCAACAAACTGTCCGTCGGCGGATCGCACTTGGGTCATGGTGTTCACCGGCACTACGATGCGCCACTCGAGGCCCTTGGCCGCGTGCATGGTGAACAGCGCAACCGACTCTTCCTGCGCGTCGGGACGTCCTTCCGGCGCGCGCTGCTCGTCGTGCCATGCGGCGGTCATGGCTTCGGCAAAGGCTTTCAATCCGCGCACCGCATAGGCGCGGCTCATGCTGAGATACAAGTCCACATTGGCGAGCACGCGCGTTGCCTGGCCAGCGTGGCGGCGCATGAGGATCGGACGAACATGCAGGAGATCGATCGCCTGCGAGATGAGATGGTGCGGCGTGGTGCTTGCTGCCTTGCCGTAGAGAAATTGCAGTTTGCCGATCACATCGCGAGCTTCGCTGTTGTCGATCTGTTCGAGTTCCATGAAGAGACGCAGGCGCGGTATATCCTCGCTTTCGCCGCGCACATGTAGGGCGATATCAAGCAGCGCCTCGTCGCTGAGTCCGACCAGCGGCCCGCGCAGCAGCGCGCCAAGCGCAAGGGTATCCCGACTGTCGGCGAGCACGCGCGTGAGCGCGATCAGGTCTTGAATTTCCTGGCGTCGGTAGAGACCCTTGCCAGCTTGCGTGGCGACCGGAATAGCGAGCCGCTCCAAGGCTTCCTCGTAGCGCCAAAGATCGGTGCCGGACGGCGCGAGCAGCGCGATGTCACCCGGTTTGACCGTTCGCGACCCGGCATCGTCACCCGGCAGCATCTCACTGCCGATCAGCTTCGCGCACACGAGCGCCACCGCATCGGCCTCGGCTTGCCGTTGACTGTCCACGGACACCTTACCCTGCTCGTCCGGCTCGATGTTGACGTCGAGGCGCGCAAGACTCTGCGCGGAGGTCTCTTCGAGAAACGCATCGAGCGGCGTAAACCCAGGCTGTCCGGCTTCCACCGACAAGGGCTCTTCGAACTTCTCGTTCACATGCGCAAGAATCGACGGCAGCGAGCGAAAATTGGTGGAGATGCGAAGCAGCGCGCCTTCATCCTCGCCAAGCAGCAGCGCGCGCGCTCGCACATAGGCCGCGACATCGGCGCCGCGAAATCGGTAGATCGCCTGCTTTGGGTCGCCGACGAGGAAGAGCGCCCCCGGACGAATACGGAATGCTGTCCAGTCGTCGCGCGCTGCATCCGAGGGGGCGTCCCCGCACAACCGCCAGAAGATCTCCGTCTGCAGCAGGTTCGTATCTTGAAACTCATCGACGAGGACGTGCGTGTAGCGACGGCCGAGGGCAACGCGAATGTCCTCATGACCGCACAGCAGATCGCGCGCGCCACGAATGAGATCGTCAAAATCGAGCTGCGCCGTGCGGCGCTTGTGCGCGTGATATGCGTCAATCACAGGCTTGAGTTCAGAGACGATGAGGCGCAGCAGTGTCGAGCAAGCAATCGCTTGCAGGGCCTGCAAGGATTCAAGGCACATTCCGTAGATTGCCTTGGCGGTCTCAAAGCAGCGCCCGCCTTCGGCCTTGGACAGGCCGTCCTGTTGCGCAGCTTTCTCCCACTTGCCTTTCATCCTGTAGCTGCGAGGCTTGCGGTCCTTCGTGAACAGCGTCAGGTCGTCGCCGACCGACATGACGTTGAGCAGGCGCTCGATTTCTTCAGCTGCCTGGTGACCAGCCTCGATCCCGCGAAGTGCGTCCAGGATCTGCGCGGTTTCCGGCTCTGACACCGGGCATCCTTCCATGAAGGCCGAGAACGACGCCGCGGCATCCTTGAATTCGTTCCACTGGTCATCAAAACGGACCGACTGGCGCACTTCCATGTGGGGGTGCTCCCGCAGGATGTCCAGCACCTCATCAAACAGCGTGATCGATTTCGCCTGGTCATGCCAAACAAGGCTGGCGAGCGGCGTGTCCTCTTCAAGGTCGAGCCTCCCCTTCAGCCATTGCGTGCGCGTCTCCAAGAAGCTTAAATCCGCTTGATCGCGATCCATCACGCTCGCGCCGGGGTCCAAGTCCGCCGCCACCGGATAGGGTTTGATGAGCTGCTGGCAAAAGCCATGAATCGTCGAGCATGTGATCTCGTCGAAACGCTTCAACGCATCTTCGAGGTGCGTGCGCTCGGCGTCGGCGAGGCTGTCCGGCAGCGCGAGCACAAGCTCATCCGGAGTGTTGCCGGCCATCAGCGCGTCCACAAACTTGCGGACACGAACCAAGAGTTCACTTGCAGCGAGTTCCGTGAAGGTCACCGCCGCGATGTGCTTTGGCTTGACGCCGGCGGCAAGCAGCATGACGATGCGTCCGGCGAGCACGGCTGTCTTGCCGGAGCCGGCGCCAGCTTCGACCAGATAGGTGCGGTCATGGACACGCATGGCATCGCGCCGAGCGTCATTGTCGGGCAGCGCGACCATCAGTCTGCTTCCCACACGTCTGCAGCATTGCCAGCTTCGTTCATTTTGTCGCGCACGAGGTCGCGCTTGACCTTGCAATAGATATTGGCGGCGTTGGCCGGCAACGCGAAGGCAAGATCATCGTAAGTGTCGCCAGCGTCAGCGCCGATTACACAGACACCGCTTTGGAAGCTTGTGCGCGCCGATGCGAGAAAGAACGAGAGGGTCTCAAGCACGAGTTCGGCATCGGCGAGCGCAAGATCCACATCGTCGCGCAAATAGTGCAGCGAGGCGTGGATGTCCACCTGCGGCCCAAGCATGGCGCGCACCGCATACGCGTAGAGGCAGCGCTGCAATTCGCGCCCCTTGTCGAGCACGAACGGCCGCGCGTCGCCGATCTTGGGCGTCTTGCCGGTCTTGTAGTCTCGCACCCATGCCGATGCGCCATCGGCGCCGAGATCGAGCCGGTCGATATAGCCTTGAATGAGAAAGCCCGCTTGCGGGATTTCAACCGGCGCTTGCGCATCCCACGGCAGTTCGCGTGTGGTCTTGATGTCGGCACCACCAAACGGCACTTCGGCGTGGGCGACGGCGCCAGCTTGCCTAAGCAGCAAGCCGCGCTCACTCTGCTTGCGCGCTTCCATCAAGCTACGCTGCCAAAGTTTTCTCGGCGGCACCGCGCGATACAACTGCCAGTGCCCGGCAAGCTCGCTTGACGCTTGATCGACCGCCTGGCGCACATCGCCCTCGCCGACATTGGCAAGACCTTGACTGTCCTCAAGCGCGACGAGCGAATGCTCAAGCATCTCGTGCACCAGCTCGCCCATGGCGATCGCATCGAGGATCAAAGGCTCTTCGCTTGCCTGCGGTTCGATCAGGCCGAGGCCATAGCGCCACAGAAAACCAATTGGATTTCGCAGCAGCAGGCGCAGCGAAGCCGCCGACTGGGTGCGCTGCAAGATCGCTTTGATGATGGGGTGATCGGCTTGGACAATGCCATCGTGCGCGGTCAAGTCCTGCCGATCGTTCCAATCGCGCCAGCACCCCGCAGCCATTCTCGCGGGCGCCATGTCGGCAAATTCATTCACGCGCGCGGCAAGTCGATCGACTTCGCTACAAGCGTGGACCGGCACTCGATGGCGTCCGAGATACATCTCTTTCGGTTGTCGCTGGAGGAGCGCGCTGCGGCCAAGCAGCCGCCCTTCGTGATCTCGCCGCGCGTGCGAGAGCACCACCGACGCCGCGCTCGTCGCAAGAATGGTCTCGAAATCGCGGGTATCGGCAAGATTCACCGGCAGCGGATCGAGTTGCGAAGTCGGGATGATGTGATCGGAGAGCAGCCGGTCTTCAAAAGCCACATGCGGCCAGCGCTGCGAATTGAGGCCGAGCAGGTAGACATGCGGCCTTGGTGCGGCGGCGAGCGAGCTCGCGGGCGCCCAAGCGATTGAATTGCCGGGGTCAAAGCTATCGTCGGTGCGCAGGCGTTCAATACTGAGGTCAAGAGACTCGGGCGGGCCGAGAAGAAGCGCCTGCCGCCATATCAGGCGCGCCTTGCCCGTCAGCAAGGCTTTGCCCGTGTCTTCTGCGAATTCCGCGCCGCGATCAATCATCGCCACGATGTCCTGCACCTGCGCGCCATAGTCGAGATCCCCCTGCGCGAGGATCAAGTTGCGCCAGCTCTCAAGCCGTGTGAGCGGCGCGCTTTCAGGGAAGGCCCCGAGCCAGTCCTCAGGCAAGGACTCGAAAGGGCCCGGCGACTTGCCGAGAAGTCGCGCGAGCCGGTGCATTCTCGTGCGCGAGAGTCCGCGCAGAACAAGCTCGGCGAGCGCCGCGCACGCCTGCCCGTCGCGCGTCGCCGTGACCGGAATGCCGTGCGCGAAATGAACGTCGATATTGGCGTCCGAGCGCAGGGCAAGCAGATGATCGTCGTAGTCGTCGCACGCGGTGGCCGCGATCGCAATCTCTTCGGGCTTCGCTTGCTTGGACGCCATGAGTGCTCGCGCCCAGCGCATCGCCTCGATCGCCTCGTGGTAGGCAGTGGCGGCGCTCACACAAGTGACGCCCGGATGCTCAGGACAAGAAGTTGTGATCTCTAGCCTGTTGCCATCGAGCCACTCGGGCACGGCGCGCGGACCGGCGTGCCAAGTGACCTTGGTTTCGCCAGCGACTGACCCGATCAACTCGCGCCAGCACGGCGACAGCTCGGTGAATCCTCTGACTTCCACCTCGCCGAAGATGGCGCGGACGTGCTGCACTCGTGCGAGCGCTCTCTTGGCAAGCTCGGTGGGCGTCAGCGTATTCGCCGGCAGTTCGCGGAGCACCGCCTGCTCAAGGCTCGCAATGGCGGCGATGCGCGGATGCTCGCCTTGACGGGCTGCGATGTCGATGCCGGCAAGCCATGCTTTGCAGAAGGTGTCCGCCGCGGCGCGCGAAAAGCCAGGCAGCGACTTGATAGGTTCCAATTCGCCGAGGTGAGTGTTCTCCTTCACCCTCATAATGGCCGCACGCAGCGTGTCCTTGTCGATGGCGCGAACGAACCCGCCCGCGAGCCGCGCAACGAATTGCTCGATGGTGAGTATCGAGAGGCCCGACGACGCCTCGCGCGCCGCTTGCAAGCGAAGCTCGCGCATGGCGAAACGGCCGAGCGTGATGATGGTTTGACGTCGCATCCCTGCCACAGGTTTTCTAATGCTCCCTCGACGAGAGAAAGTGCCACATTCTCCTATTCAAACACAAGCTCAGGCACCACCACCTCCCACTCATCGCATCTCGCAGAATCCCGGTACTTCGGCTGCGATAAGGCGCGACTCCAGCGCACGATAGCGCCTACCTTCGCATGCAGGCAAGTCTTGCCAGATGGTGGTTCGAAGCGCCGTGCCATGCGTCCTACCACTGCGCCGTGCGCATCGTAAAGGCTCCAGCCACCTCGCTCCGTAGGCTTTGCATCGAGTTCATCGCCAGCCGTGAGCGCTGCGATCAAACGGTGCACTCGGTGCTCTTGGGCGCACCGACCGGCAAAGCCGATATCGACCTGCTCCAAGCTCGCGGACAAGTAGGTCTTGCGCAATCCAGACGCATCGGCGATCTGTCCGGTCGGCGGCGCGCGCCACCTGACATCGGCGTGACCGCGCAATGCGTCCAACAGATGCAAAGGCGTCTCGAAGCTCGCGAGCGTGAGCGTTTGGCGCGCCCGCGTCATGGCCACATAGTAGAGACGGCGCGGCGCGTCCGCATCTTCGTCTTCTCCGACCCGCTGCCACCGCCCGTCAAGGACCGCGACATGATCGAACTCGAGCCCCTTGGCGCGATGCGCGGTCAGAAGCAGCAACCCGCGCTGCGCCCGACGCGCCTCCCTGCCCCATTCCGCAAGCCACTCGACGAGGTGCCCAACCGGCGCTTCTTCTCCGGTCTCAAGCACGTAGTCATTGATCGCTTGCGCAAGCAGAGCCTGCCATGGGCCGGACGGCTGCGCAGCCACCCAATCATGCAATGCGGACGCATCGATCAGTCCCGATTCGCGGCTGCGCACCCACCTGAGCAGATGCTGCGTCTCGCGCAGCCTGAAGAAACTCGGCGCGTTCTCATTAGCCATCTGCGCCGGCACCCCCTCGCGTTCGCACAGCGCTCTCACTGGCGCGAGCGTCTCCCATTCGCGCGCAATCACCGCCGCGCGCGACCAGCTCCAATTCGGATCGAGCCGTTCAAGCCGCTTGAGTTCCGCAACGACCACCATCGCTTGCGAAACGGCATCACTACCGGCTTGCAGGATTTGCACATGGCCTTGCCCCACGGGGTCGCGTGATTCCCATTCGCCGCCAGGCGATTCTCTCTCTCGCGCCTGGTTTCGCTTGATCGCATGACCGGCCTTCATACGTGAGGCCGATGGTGCGATGAGCGCATTCGATGCGCCGATGATGCGCGCACTCGATCGATAGTTCTCGGTCAAATATTCCGGGCGCGGCCCGTAGTCCTCTTGAAATCGACGAATGAACGCAACCGATGCGCCGCCGAAGGCATAGATGTTCTGGTCGTCATCACCCACCGCAAAGAGCGTCAACTTGCCGTCGTCCTCATCACGCATGCGTCCGGCAAGCGCGGAAATCAGATCGTATTGATCGGCGTTGATGTCCTGATATTCGTCAACGAGGATCCATCGAAAGCCAGACAAGAGCCGTTCCCGGCGCGCATCGGCTTCCTCGGGCGGCAGGTCTGCTCCGCGAAGAATATTGACGGCCCGCCTCAGCACTTCTTTGAATAGCTCGCTATCGGGGCGCTCCATGTTGCCCTCAAAGCTGGCGCCAGCAAGCCGCATGGCAAGACCGTGACACGTCAGCACCGTCACGCCCACGGCATCCCTGCCAATGAGCGCCTGCAAGCGCCGCTTGATATCCAAGGCGGAATGCCTGTTGTAGGCGAGCGCGAGAATCGAACGCGGGTTCTCGCGCCGCACGCGCACGAGATAGGCAATGCGATGCACGAGCACGCGCGTCTTGCCGGAACCAGGCCCGGCGAGCACCAGCACATTGGTTTGTTCGCGATCGTCCGCGACGATGCGCTGCTGCAGCGGATGCCGCAGGCTTTCGACAATCGCGCGCCAGGATTCCGGCGTGGTCTGGCGGGCGAGCTCCTTGTCGGATTGCGGCAGCCAGCGTCGCAGAAACTCATCCTGCCGCAGACTAAAGTAGTCCATCGCGAGCCGCCTGGCTTCGGCCATCGCCTTGAGTCCTCGCTCTGCAAACGCCTTCATCACATGAATCTGCATGACCTTGCCTTGATAATGCAGAGCAAGCGGCTGGAAGTCCGCATTGTTGAAGCCACGCTTTTCGCTGCGCGCAAGGCGAATGGTCATCGCCGGACGAAACACCGCGAGGCCCTTGTTGAGGCGTATCACTTCCTGCTCGTGCAGCCACAAGAGGGCATGATCCACGAGCTTGGCGGTGTCTTTAACGCGCGTTTTCAAATCGAGACCAGCGTCAATGCACCTCGTGAGATGGCCGAGCGTGGTTTCAACGAGAAGATCGACCCCCCTTGCCCCTTCCGGCAAGCCGTGCACGAGATGATCGAGAAGAAGCCGCGCCGCATCGCGCCTGAGCCGCGCCGTCTTGACGAGTGAGTGCCAGTCCCGGCGCAGCACCACATAGGCAAAATCGGTGTCGCGCTTGCGTACCTCCACACTGCCAACGCCGCCATCCTCATTGCGCCCATCGGCGGCAATGCTCCGTAGGATGCGCCAGAGACGCTCGGGCAATGGCTCTTCAATCCCGGCATCTGCGAGCGCCTGCGCCGCGATGCGAAGGTGCAGATTACATCCCTCGCCCTTGTCCTGATCGGGCGCGGCGATTCGCATATGCTCGATCAGCGCGGCTTCGAGTTCGGCGGCATTCTCATAGCGCCGCATTGACGATCGCTCGACGCCTCGGTGCACAAACGCAGTCAAGGCCGTGTCATTGCTCGCGATGCCGAGTCGCTCCAAATCGTAGAGCGCGCCGCGCACTTCGGAAGTCCCGAGTTCGGACGCATTCATCAAGTCGTCTGTTGTCAGCGATTCGTCCGGCTTCGCCTGCATGAGCACGGTTGCAATGGCAAGCAGGCTCTGCCGATATTCCCCGATGATCTCGGCGCGGTCGAGTCGCTTGCCCGCTTCAGCGCGCGAATGCACGCGCAGCGACGATGGAAAGACCTCGACGCGATTCTCTTCGCGCGTCAAGAGATCGGCCTCTTCGAGCCAGGAGACCGCCGTGCGCACCCTTGTATCGTCGGTCGCGACATCCTGCTCGAAGAGTTGATCCTCGTCGGCGGTCAGAATCTCGCCAACTGTCGCGACAACATCGTCTTGCCGCGACCCGTGATGCCCTCCTCGCCGATCAATATTGCGAAGCGCTCGCAGGATGCCGTGAATCTCCTGGCGCGTGAGACGCGAGCTCGCCGACAGGCGAAACTGGTCTTCAACATCGTCGGCGGCGTAGAGCAGGACGCAGCGAGCCGCGTCTCGATCGCGCCCCGCGCGGCCTGCCTCCTGGAGATAGTTCTCAAGCGATCCCGGCACGTCGGCGTGAATCACCAGGCGCACATCAGGCTTGTCAATCCCCATGCCAAACGCATTGGTGGCGGCGATCACGCGCAGTTCGCCGCGCCCGAACGCCGCCTGCACGTCTTTTTTCAGTTCTGGCGACACCTTGCTGTGAAAGTGCGCGACGGCCATCCCTTTCCTGCCGAGAAACTCCGCCATCTCCTCACTTTTGCCGCGCGTCGCGCAATAGACAATCGCGCCGCCGGAACCGTCGTCCGGCAGATGCGCGATGAGCATCTGGTGGGTGTCCGCAAACTTCTCGGCTTGGGTCGTCGGCACCACTTCAAAGGCCAGGTTGGAGCGCTCGGCGCCGCCGTCGAACACGCGCAGCTTGATGCCGAGCTTGTCTCGGAAGTGATTGACGATGTCATCCTTGACAGCAGCCTTGGCCGTCGCGGTCAGGCACAGAATCGGCGGGATATCGGGGGCGTGCTCATGGATAAAACGGGACACATACCGATAGTCAGGCCGAAAATCATGCCCCCACCCGGACAGGCAGTGGGCTTCGTCGATCACCCAGCTTGCGATCTCGCGCTGGCCGAGCACGCGCCGTACCGTCATCGATCGAAGCTGCTCAGGCGAAATCATGAGAATGCCCGCATCGCCGAGGCGTACCCGATCAAGCGCGTTCTTGCGCTCCGGCATCGACAGCAAGCCGTTGATGGCGACCGCAGAGCCGACGCCTTGGCGTTCCAGTCCTTTGACTTGATCTTCCATGAGCGCCACCAAGGGTGAAATGACGACCGTCAAAGCGCCGGTTTTGTCGTAGCGCGACAGCGCCGGCACTTGATAGCAGATCGATTTGCCCGCGCCGGTCGGCAGCACGCCGAGCACATGTTCGCCCGCCATCACCGATTGGACGATGGCCTCTTGCATCGAGCGCCCATCGCTGTGCTTCGGTTCCTCGCGATAGCCATCGAATCCGAACCAGCGACGCAGTTCTTGCCGCGCATCGTGCCGTGCTCGGCACCATGCGCAACTTGGACGTCCGCAGGCCTTGTCGCGCAGATCCCGCACAAGACGCTTGGCGAGCGGAAACTGATGCGCGACCCAAGGCGGCATCACCGAGTTGCCGCCCGCAACCGACAACCATGCGAGCGCATAGGCGAGCGGCCAGCCATGGCGATTCGGCTTGTCTGCGAGCTTCTCAGCGACCGACGAGCACGCTTTGCCAGCAAGCCGCGCCAAGATCAGTCGCTTGGCTTCTTGCTTTGATGGACGCTCGGCACCCCTGAGTTCGCAAAACACACGATCAAGCGCGGCATCCTGTCTTTTGTGGTCAGGCGTACAGAGAAAATGCCAAGCGCCAAGCAGATCAGGGTGTGTGTCCCCAAATTGCGCTCGCTGATTGTCGAAGGCATCGAGCGCGAGCCGCGCATCGAGCACCGGGTCGTTCTTTTGGCCGCGAAGCAGCCCGCCGTCCTGATAGTGCTTGACCAGATGATGGTAGGGGTGCGCCGGGAAGGCGAGCGGGTTCAGGCGAAGGGTGTCGATGACGGGCAGCTTGAAGAGCGCGAGTCGCGGATCCGCAGCCGCCAGATACTTGAGGTCATGCTCGATGATATTGTGTCCAAGCACGCACTCCGCGCCATGCGCGTAGCGGTCGAGCGCTTGCAGCGCGGCGCCGAGATGGCCACCGGCGCGATGAAAATCGTCTTCCCTGTCGCTGCGCACGGCACCGATCTTGTGGATGCGGTCATCGCTCGGAGCGACCTCGAGATCGATGGACACACAGCGCATCACGCGCAGAACTGATCGGTATGCTCTCCAACCCGCGGCGAGTTCATGCGAACGCGCATGGGCTCCTGCTGAAACTGAAACGGAAAACCCTTGACAAGATTGCCGTCAGGATCCGTGGCAAAGGCATCGGTGCACGCCGCCGTCTCGAGCGCGTACATCTCGGAGCCCTTGTTGACGCTTGCGCTCTGTGTGACCGCCACATCTGTCGCTCTTTCCCCAGCCGAAACGCGCTCAATCTCCTCGCCTAGCAGATAGACCGTGACATCGCGCTGCGACACGTCAAGGTGCATGCCTCGCGTGCCGCCTGACACGGCCGCGGCGATGACGGCCGCCGCGTAGAGCACAACCGTTTGATCCGGATAATTGACGTTGCGCCCAGTCGTGTAGGGCGCGCCATCGTCGTAGCACACGCGCGCCGAGAAGCCTGACGAGGCCTCCAAGGTTGAGCCGAAGCTGCTCGCTTCGGCGCCGGGCCCGTCCAAGCCTTGACCGGAGATCGACGCCAGCATGATTGACGGGTTCACCGATTTGAGCGTTTCATAGCCAATGCCGAGCCGTTCGAGAACGCCTCGACGAAAGTTCTCGACCACCACATCCGCTGTTTCCACGAGGGCGAGGAACCGTGCCCGATCACGCTCTGTCTTGAGATCGAGCGCCAAGCCGTACTTGTTGCGGTTGTTGCTCTTGAAAAAGGGCGACACAGCCTCGCCCGCCCACGCCCGAAAGGGGTCGGGATAGGTGTGCGACTCGATTTTCAGCACTTCGGCGCCCAAGTCCGCGAGCAGCGCCGAGACGCCGGCACCGGCCGTGATGATGCCGAGATCAAGGACGCGCAGGCCAGAAAGCGGCAAGGGCCCGCCACGGGGGTTCTTGGCCTCCTGCGCTTCGCCGAGCGCCGCGACGCGATGCGCGAGCCGAGGCGAGCGCGCGGCCTTGCCTGACTCGCGCGTCACCGACTCGAATGCCTCCCTATGGCGCAGCAGCGGATCGGCCAGCAAATCTTGCGCATCGAGCACCGGCGCAGCCGGGATGTCGTGCTCGAAAAAGGCTTGCATGAGCGCCGACTTCGTGCGCGCGGCCGTCCAATCGCGAATGATCGCCATGTATTCCTCGCGATGCGCGGCGCGCCCGCGAAAGCTGCCGAAGCGCGTCTCAGCAAGTCGCGCATCGCCGACCATCGCGACGATATTCCGCCAGTCGCGTTCCTGGTAAATCAGCGCAGCATGGCCGTCCTTGCACGGGATGATCGGCCATTCGGCACGCGCGCCTTCGCGTCTGAGATCTCGTCCGAGATCACCTGCCACCGCCGCCTTCCAATTGACCCAGCTCAGAACGCTTCGCGCATGAATGTGCGCGATGTCTGCGCGTCCGCCGCGTCGGCGCAAGGCGACAAGGCTTGTGATTGCCGCAAGCACGGCGAGCGCAACCGTGCCGGCCGCATAGTCGCCTCGCGGAATCAACGCCGCGCGCGCCGGATCGCCGAGCAGATCGGCCAGCCCTGATTCGGCGAAGAGCGTCGCTTCGCTCGCGCTTGCGTCCACATGCAGCACGACTTGGCTTTGATCGGCGGAGGACTCGATAAGTTCCTTTTCATCGACAGTCGCGATGACGGCCAAGCGCGCAGCGTCGGCATTGAGCCAGTCGGCCACCGGGGTTTGCAAGCGAAGCTTGCCGCGACTGCGGAAGGTCGAAGCCTTGGAAAAGTGCGCATCGACGAACACGTCGGCACCGAGCTGCCGCGCCATCTGACCAGCCAAATCAATCGCGCGCAATGCCACTTCAGGCACCTGTCGCGATGCCGCCTGCGCAATCTGCACACCTTCAAGCCAATCCATTTGATACCAACTCCGACGACAAGAACCTCAAGTGTAGACACTTGCCACTATCATGTGCGCCATTCCTTGGTCGGGCCGGAAAGACACCGCATGACATTCTCCAATCGCATCACCGAAATGCTTGGCGTCGAGATTCCCATTGTGCAAGCGCCCATGGGATGGATCGCGCGTTCGCGCCTTGCATCCGCCGTCTCCAATGCGGGCGCCCTCGGCATCATTGAAACGTCTTCGGGCGAACTCGACCAGATTCGCGAAGAGATCATCAAGATGCGAGCGCTCACGGACAAGCCCTTTGGCGTGAATATCGCGCAAGCCTTTGTGCGCGACCCGAACATTGTCGAGTTCGTGATCGAGCAAGGCGTCAAGTTCGTCACCACCTCCGCGGGCAATCCTGAGCGCTACACGCAGCATCTCAAGTCGGCGGGGCTCACGGTCTTTCATGTCGTGCCCAGCCTTGCGGCGGCGCTGAAGGCTGTCGAGTGCGGGGTGGACGGCCTCGTTGTCGAAGGCGGCGAAGGCGGCGGCTTCAAGAACCCGCGCGAAGTCTCGACGATGGTGCTCTTGCCGCTGGTGCGCTCGCAAGTCGATGTGCCGATCATCGCCGCTGGCGGCTTCGCGGACGGCAAGAGCATGGCGGCGGCGTTCGCGCTTGGCGCCGAAGGCATCCAAATGGGCACGCGCATGATGTCCTCGGCTGAATCCCCTGTGCATCAGAATTGGAAGGACGCAGTGGTGAGCGCCAAGGAAACCGACACGGTGTTTCTCAACCGCGATCATTCGCCAGCCTTGCGAGCGCTCAGAACCATGCGCACGAGCCGCCTCGAAAAGTCGCCCGAGGTCAACGCCATGCAGGCGTTCGGCGATGCCCAGTCGCTCTACTTCGGCGGCGATATGGAAGCCGCGATCCCGCTTTCCGGCCAAGTCTGCGGACGCATTGACGCCGTGCGACCCGTCGGCGAAGTCATCTCGGAAGTGCGCCAAGAGTTTTTCGAGGTCGTGGGCCAGCTTGCGAGCCGGTACCTATAGGCACGACCATTACGGAAGCTCTGATTAAGTCTGCAAAGCTCAGAGGTCATGTCAGTGGGCACCTCCGTGTGCCCACCCCTACGGGCGGCTGCGCAGTGCACTCTTGCTCCTGCAAGAATGTGGGGTGCGCTGACAAGGAATGACGCAGGCAGCGCGCCCTACATGGCCTCCCGAAGGGCGCTTCACGGGGCAGCTGGGAATGATTTCCTTGGTTTTCCCGTTCGGGCGCGTGACAGCAAACCGTTCTTGGCTCGGCAACAAGTGAAGCGCTGAGCGAAGTAGACTTGATCAGACCCTCCCTAGGGAAGGTCTTGTGAAGTGCGCGACTACGACCTTGCCCTACCATCCCCCCGGCACCAAGGCCACATCGGCATCGACGATCACCACGCGACCAGGCCGATTCACGAAGTGGCGAGCGAAAAGGACACACGCTTTTTTGGCCTGAAGCGCAAGTTCGGCCTGCATGAATTTGACTTTGTGGAAGATTAGAGACACGCTAGTCGCTCGCTTCACGGAACACTGAAACCTATGCGGGTCTCCGCAGCCTGCCTGTTCGTATACGGAACACTTCTTCTCTGTGCGTGTACGCCGACACCACCGGCACCTCCCCCGCCGCAGACAACCGAGGCGCCGCCGCCCGCGCCCGATCCGATGATCGCCGCTCGCGCCGAGGCGCAAGTGCTCTTGGACCGAGGTCTGCTTGCCATGCAACGCGATTTCCTGACGACGCCAGCGTCCGACAACGCCTTTCTATGGTTTACCAAGGCGCTCAATCTCGTACCCGACTACGAGCCGGCACTCGGCGGCATGGAGCGCATCGTCGAGCGCTACTTGCAGATGACCAACGAGGCGCTAATGCGCGATGAATTCGCACGCGCTCACCTATTCATCAAGCGCGCCAGATCAGTGCTGCCAGACTACCCGCAGATTGACTTTATCGAAGCACAGGTGCTGCGTTTTGAGCGAGCCGAGCGCAGAACATTGAAGCTCGACCGAGGCGCGCTCGAACGACGAGCGCCGTTGCTGATGGCGGACTTGGCTGTGTTCGGTCGCCATGCGCGCCGCGAAGATGCGCTTGTGCGCATTGCCGCACCGAGCGATGCGCTCGGCCGCTGGGTGTACGAACAGCTTGCAAAATCCTCTGGCGAAGGACGCATTCGGGCTGATATTGTGTCGTCTCCGCCGTATCGGGTACAGATTCTTACTCTTCCTCCATGAAGCAGCTCTTTCGACAGATCGTGAAACGACAATCCTTCGACGTCGTATGGCGTGTGGTCGCTGGCGTGGTCGCGGCCTACTTGGTCGCCGTGCTCGCGATCTGGTGGTGGTGGGACGCCGAACCCGACCAATTCGATGTGAAGGCGCTGACCGAGTCCGCTGCGCGAGAATCCGGTGACCGAGCAGTGACCGGCTATGTCACCACTGCTACCATGATCGAGATTGCCCGTACCCTGCTTGAATCGCGCGGCGGCTATCTGTCCAATGACATCGCGCCGCCGGGCGTATGGATGGACAACGTCCCGAATTGGGAGTTCGGCGTGCTTGTGCAGCTTCGCGACTTCAGCCGCGCCATGCGCCACGAATTCAGTCGATCGCAAAGCCAATCCGCCGAAGACCCAGACCTTGCCGAAGCCGAAGGCAAGTTCTTCTACGACAACTCAAGCTGGCTGTTCCCGGCTTCCGAGAGCGAGTATCGAGACGGCATCGCGCACGTCGAGCGCTATCTTCAGCGCATCGCCGACGAACAGGCACCGGATGCGCAGTTCTACGCTCGCGCCGACAATCTGCGCGCGTGGCTGTCTGCGGTAGATTCTCGCTTGGGAAGCCTGTCGCAATCATTGAGCGCGAGTGTCGGCAAGCGGCAACTCGATCTTGCGCTCGCCGGCGACCGCGCCGCCAACCAAGCGACGAGCGCACCCGCCGAGACCTACGTGAAGACGCCGTGGACGAAGATTGACGATTATTTCTATCAAGCGCGCGGACAGACCTGGGCGCTCCTGCACCTGCTTCGCGCCATCGAAATCGACTTTGCAGACGTGCTTGACGACAAGAACGCGCGCGTCAGCCTCGCGCAGATCATCCGCGAACTCGAAGGCTCGCAGCAGGCGCTCTGGAGCCCGATGGTCCTGAACGGCGGCGGCTTCGGCATGCTCGCCAACCATTCGCTCGTCATGGCGTCCTACGTCTCCCGCACCAACGCCGCCTTGAACGACCTAAGAATGCTGTTGGCTGAGGGGTGAGTGACGCTATTTTTGACCGGACTCCGCTATTGCCGCAGGCCGGCCACATTGGATAGTTGAATGATGCCGTCTTGGCTGCCATCCGCCGCGTCAAGCCATTTCAAGTCGGCGGAAACGATGAGGTACACCGAGTCAGGGTTGCTTTCGTGCTCATTGTCCGAATGTGTCGTCATCCCGAGCATGAAATCCTCGCGTCCGTCGCCGTCCACATCGCCAGCGCCGCTGACTGACAGGGAGACCCAGTCGTCCACATCCACATGGAAGGCGTAACCGGAGCCTTCGAGAATCTCCGTTGTTGCAACGATGCCGCCGGCGCTACTGCCCAGCGCTACCGCAGATGCCGGGAGCAACAGGAAACTCGCTCGGTCGGGACCACACTTCGCGTGCAGCGGAACAAGCACATCCGAGCGTCTATCGCCATCGGTATCGATCAAAGCAATCGAATCTCGAAACCATATCCCGCCATAGCCACCTTCACGGTGCGTGATGCGCCAGTGACCAGTATCGCCACCACTTTTCAGCTCGATGACGCCATCCCGCCCGCCATCGGCGGAATCCAGACTTTCAAGACTAGTGCTCCGTAGAAATTCAGACAAGCGAAAATTCGATCCCGCCGCCCGTTTGGAGGGTCGATTGAGGATACTGTCGGGCTATATTTGACGAAATCGAATCGAACGAGGTCAAATGTTCAAACGGGCGAGTGGGAGCGGATTTGCAGCCGCGAATTTCTACGGCGCAGGCTCCTAGCGCCAGCCAGCGACACCACATTGACAATGGCGCGTGATTGACAATGGCGCGTGAATTGCTTCCCGACGCAGTATACATCTCCTACGTTTCGAGACAAAGAAGTCAAGGCGCTCGCGGCCCCTCTCCCACACGCCAAAAAGCACCGTCTATGGCAAGATGCCCGCCGGCACAGATATCCACCACAACAAGAGGCAGTCCGACCTCATATGACCGTCAGAAGAAACCTCGGCGACCGCCACATCAAACCCATCGGCCTTGGCTGCATGGGACTCAGCTCGGGCTACGGACCCGCCCTCCCAAAGCCGCAATCCACTCGCCTCCTCAACGAAGCGCTCGACCTTGGCTATGACTTCTTCGATACCGCTTCGATCTATGGCCTGGGCCGCAATGAAAGCCTGATCTCCGAAGCGATTGGCCACAGGCGTGACGAGTACTTCATCGCAAGCAAGTGCGTCGCGAGCTTCAAAGGCGACAGGCCCTTCGTGGACGGCTCGCCCGATGCCATCAAATCGCAATGCGAAGGCAGCTTGCAGCGGCTTGGCACCGACCGCATTGACCTCTATTACATGCACCGCCTCGACTTCAAGGTGCCAATCGAAGAATCCATCGGCGCACTCGCCGACCTCAAAGCTGAAGGCAAGATTCTCGCCATCGGCGTGTCCGAAATATCCGCGGAAACGCTGCGCCGCGCGCATGCCACACACCCCATCGCAGCCATCCAGTCTGAATATTCGCTGTGGACGCGAAACCCTGAGCTTGGCGTCCTCGACGCTTGCAAGGCACTCGGCATCGCCTTCGTTGCGTTCAGTCCGGTTGCGCGCGGCTTTTTCACCGACGCGCCGCCCGGACCCGAGGACTTCTCGGACAAGGACATTCGCCGCACTATGCCCAGATTCGAGCGCGAGAACCTAACGCGCAATCTTGAATTGCGTCAGCTCGTGCTCTCAATCGCCGAGGACCTGAACATCGATCTCTCGCAGCTCGCCATCGCTTGGGTGCTCGCGCAAGGCGACAACATCTTCGCTATTCCCGGCACCACCAAATCCACGCATCTGCGGCAGAACTTCGCAACGCTTGATATCGAACTGCCGAGCGATGTCATCACATCCTTGTCCGAAGCGTTCTCGCCGGAAGCGGTCGCAGGCAATCGCTACGGACAACAAGGGCAGAAGGCTGTGGATACGGAAACGTTCGAATTCGAATCGCAAGAGATATAGCCAATTAGGGCGTGTTCACACTATGCCCGCCGATGCTGTTGTCCCCTGAGCAAGAGCCGA
>JAPOTJ010000069.1 GCA_026709225.1 Gammaproteobacteria bacterium
AAGCGTCAAGATATAGCAGGACACCACTTGGTGGAGTCATGTATATAAATCCCAACGGAAAGACTGTTGTGACGTCCCAAACTTGGAGCTTTTGCGCGAATTTACCCAAGATATCGCTTGGCTCCCTTTCCACAAGAATTCGGTAGACTGAGCCAAACTTGGCCAGATCCGCAAGCTCGTCTCCCACACATAGATACGAAGATGAGGGAGGCGCATAGGCGAGCTGCACAAACGCCTTATACTCACTGAATAACTTAGAAAAAGTGATTTCATCGCCGACCTTCCCGGCTACAAAGTTCCCGAGAAAGAGCTCACTGCGGGGCTTCTTGTAGCGGCCTTGCTTTTCCTTTTCCTCCCAAAAAGGATCTTCAAAAGGACGCCAATGTTTCGCGAAGAGCTTTTCTGCGTTCTCCCCTCACGCATCTGCTCTTTGGAAGATATTGTTCCTTACTAGGTCAGTTGCTAGAAGTTCTGCGCCCCGCTCGTTCAAAGTCTCAAATATCACCTGTGCGTCGTCGCCATCATCCAGAATGATTTCTACGACTTTAAATTCCTCGACAAGCGCCTCCCAAATTGCATCTAATCTAATCTCCGCTTGGTTAACGTCCACGGTGCTCGTTTCGGTGTCGTTGTCGATCTGCGCTATTTCTTCGGAGAAGTCATCCTCAAGGTCGTCGGTTTCAACGGAACGTGTGATTTGCTCTCGAAAGTACCCATATGCACCGAGGATATTGGGTACAGTTTTATAGGGGTAGATGCGGTCTCGATTCTTGTAATAGTGAGCGGCGTATTTCGTTCGCAGTTCTGTTTGTCCTAATTTAAGTACGTCCTGAAATAGTTCTCGACCATGTTCGGTCGGCCAAACCTTGAATACTTCTACTTCGGGATCTTCCATAAGATGCTCTTTCTCATTAAAGAGAAAAATCTCTATTCGTTCTCGCGCCTCATGCATTTCTCGCTGTTGTGCATAATCACGAGCTGCGGCAAGAAATATCTGAAACGTCGTCAGACGCTGCTGCCCGTCTATCACTTGGAATGAACGTACGCGCTTTGAGGAAGCATCGTTTCTCGCTTCAAGTACTATAGCGCCCATAAAATGAGAAAATCGACGTGCTCTCCCGGCTAGGCGCTCGATCACCTTGGTGCGAACATCACTCCAGAATGGTTCCCATTGCTTGTCTCGTTCCCACACGTAGTGTCTTTGATAAATCGGAACACAGAACCGCTGTCGGTTTTCCAGCAGGTGTCTGACAGTTACTGGACCAGCCTTCATACAGGCATATTAACCTTTCAGCTTGACAGGCTTCGCATTGTAGGTGATTCGGCATACGTTCGCTTAGAGTAGTGAATGTTAATTGCCGGCAACATTGTGGAGTGACTTGTTCGAGTGCCCTCCACCATTAGAATAGTTCCACCACCAAATGGAGACGGACATGAAGGCACTTATGCTCGCTGTATTAGCCGTGTTCGCGTTCGGCATCTCACCGCTGCAAGCGACACCACTTCACGAAGCTGCGAAAAGCGGTGATTTGTTTGCTGTGCGGATGCTGATTGATTTGGGGGCGGACTTGAATGCCAAGGACGGCGCCAGATCCACGCCGCTTCACTGGGCGGCATATTTTGGTCATACGGAGGCAACGGGAGTGCTGATAGCTGCGGGGGCGGACGTGAACCCCGCCAAGAACAACCTTGGACAGTCACCGCTTCACGAGGCGAACAATGCGGACATCGCGCGAATGCTAATCGAGGCGGGCGCGGACGTGAGCGCCAAGAGCAACACTGCCAATATGCCTCTTCACAATGCGGCAACTAGGGGCCTTGCGGATGTGGCGCTAGTGCTAATAGAGGCGGATGCAGGCGTGAACACCAAGAACGACTACGGCGAAACACCGCTTCACGAAGCGACACGTGCGGGCGTAGCGCAAGTGCTGATCGCCGCAGGCGCGAACGTGAACGCCACAGGTGGCAACGGCTTCACGCCGCTTCACAGGGCGGCATTTCAAGGCCATGCGAACGTCGCGCGAACGCTGATAGAGGCGGGTGCGGATTTGAGCGCCAAGGATGGCGACGGCTTCACACCGCTTCACAGATCGGGCTATGCGGGTGTAGCACGAGTGCTGATAGAGGCGGGCGCGGATGTGAACGCCACAGGTGGCAACGGCTTCACGCCGCTTCACAGGGTAGGGACGTCTCCATGGGCAGCAGCTAGGGCGGTCCAAGACGCGGGCGCGAACGTGACGCCGCTCTACTGTGCGGCATTTTGGGGCCATGCGAACGTGGCACGAACGCTGATAGAGGCGGGCGCGGATGTGAGCGCCAAGGACGGAAACGGCAATACGCCACTTCACTTTGCAGCAATCGGAGGCGAAGCGGACATTGCGCGCTTGCTGTTGGAGGCGGGCGCAGACGCCAGCGCCAAGGGCGGCGACGGCTTCACGCCCCTTCATTTCGCGTCCCTGCTTCGCTGGGCGCATATTGTAGACGCAGGTCATGTGAACGTGGCGCGAGTGCTGATAGAGGCGGATGCGGACGTGAACACCAAGAACGACTATGGCGAAACACCGCTTGACCGGGCAAAACAGGGTTCTGCTCCGATTCTTGGTCGCTCTGCTTCTACGTTGATCGAATTTGGAGAGAACCAGCGTGCCGTTATACAGTTGCTGCGCTCGGCGGGCGCGGAGGAATAGCGCGTTAAGGGGAGTCTACAGACCCCCTTTTTCTTTGAGATCAACTTCCTGCTACAGACTAAGTGGCTACTGGCAGGCCGAGGCAACGCGAGCGCGACGGTAATCGGCTACTGATTGAAAATCAACATTTTGACTTCCAAAGAAGGGGGCAATTGCCCCCTTCTTTTATGAGGCGTAATCGTCTAGAGCATCCCTTTGGACATAGCCAGACCATTCTTTGAACCTAGCTATTTCGTTCCCATCTCGGTATAGCCTCAAACCGTCGTTTCTATCCGATACTTCATCAACGCCTTTGATAATGTGTCGCTCACCAGCGCTGTAAATAAAGTAATCATGCTTTTCTCTCGCCATATCTCGCACTAGTCAGCAAGCATTGATGATGGCATTCTAGCAAAATGGGACTGCCATTTGCCTATTGGTAGGCTCATGCCTGCTACGCGCAACCAGTCTGAAAGAATACTCAGGGAGAGCGTGCTAGGAAGCGCTTCCGGTACTTGAGGAACAGTGCTATCACGTTGCACTAATTTACTTTAGTGCGAAAATAGCTAAGCAAAGGAAGCCCGTGTAGGTCTTGCCCATCCAGTTGCATCGAGCGACAGACCCAAGGAGAGGCAACACCGCCTAACCGCCTGCGTATTGGCGATACGCAACGATCCGCTGACGCATCCTAGTCAAACAGATTTTTCAGCATTAATGCGCCGTTATCGCCATCCTAACGGGCGAGGCGCTGCAATTCATAGATGATCTCTGACTCCATCGGTTCATCGTGCCCTGCTGCGCGCGCCGCGCGCACGGCTGAACTGTACTGCGCAATCGCCAACGCCACTGACCCAGCCAACACGACGAGATCGTCCTCAAGCTGCCGAATTCGCCTTTCCGACTCATCGTTCTGCCGTCGAAGCGCTCGCTTGTCCTCTTGGCTCAGGTCTCCATCGCTGATGCGGGACTTGTTGTCCGCCATGTTCGACTTCAAGTCCTGGATCTCGTCACGAGCCGCGCGTATGCCGTCTGCGGTCGTGATCAATACATAATGCGCCGTGTGCACACCTTGCCCAAGCGTGTATCCACGGCGAAAATCCGCTTGCAAGGTTGGAGGACAGACCGCTGCGTCCCCAGCGCCGTTTCGCCCTTCTTGGTAGCCATTGCTCTCAGTGCAAAAGTACGCAAGCCCGCGCTCACGGCCTGCTGCATAGGCTTTCGCGTCCGGCACGACGCCGTACTCCGCGCAGTCTTTCTGATAGCGGCCGAGTTGTGACAATGACCTGCCCTGCTGCCCATCGGCTTCACCGAGCACTTCCCAATTCGCAGCGAGGCACTCCGATTCTGAGAGACTCGCGCAGCCATGCATGGCAAGCGCTGCGACGACCACAACCAAGACTGCGATGCAGCGGTGAGCGCTCACCTCAAGATGCACAGTCGCTCGCTTCATATCGCCTCACTTTCCACTTGCACCGGAAACCTCTTCAAATAAAACTTGAACTTCCCACGCAAATCCGCAGGGTCGGCTGCGAAGTCCTGCTTCAAATCATACACAATCAGCCCGTGAAGACCGCGCGTGTGCGTCTCGGCATGCCGCCGCAACGCGGCATCCGATGCCTCCGTCATGGACAGCTCAGCCCGCTTGTATATCTGCCCGATCATGCCCATATCATCGGCCATGAACTCGTGAAAGAGCACATCGACGCTTTGCGCCTCAGACCAAAGGTGCCTGTCCCTGACGCACGCTGCGAGCAGGTGATGGATACGCTTCGTCCAATAATCAAGGACGCCTTCGGGGGCCACGCGGCGCCTCGACATGCGATGGCCGTAGGCGATCATGGTGGCGGCCGATTGTATGACGGCGACGGGATCGCGATGAGTGAAGACAAGGGTGGCATCGGGAAACATCCTCTTGAGGACGTGAAGCTGCTCAAGATGCTGCGGGCACTTCAGTACCCAGCGGCGCGGCGCACCGTCTTGCCACGTGAGGAGCTTGAGCACGGTTCGCATGTACTCATAGTGCGGCGTCTGGTCTGAAGCGAAGTAGTAGTCTCGCCAGCGCGGACTCACGCTCAGCCATTCAAAGTTGTAGGAGGCGAAGTCCGGCCCCATCAGTTCGAGTTCTTCATGAATGTGATCCGGATTCATCGGATGCATGGCGGCAAGCAATGGCACCATTTGCTGCATCTGCGTCCAGGCTTCGGCGCAGCGCGCATAGCGCGGGTCGGCACCGCCTTGCGAAGCGTGCTCGCCGGGTATTGGCACAGGTTCATAGGATTCCCAGAGTGGCAGCGAGCGCAGGCGCGAATCCGCCGCCAAGAGATTGAGCAGATGCGTCGTGCCTGAGCGCGGCAGTCCGGCGACGATGATGGGGCGCTCAATCTTGACCTCGTGAATTTCTGGATGCCGCTTGAGCATGTCCTGAATCAGCAGCCGGTTCTTGGCATAGCGCAGCAGCTTGTTTCTGAGGTTGAACCTTCCAAGGTTGTTGAGGTCGGGGTCATTGCGCCATTCGTCGCACAGCCGAGCGAGCCGCGCCACAAAGTCCATGCGGCCGAAGTCGTCGAGCTTGAGAGTCCCGCTCGCCTCCTCAAGAATCGCCTGCGCATCGAGTTCAACATGAAGCGACTTTTCAAATTCAAGCGCGGCGCGCTGCGCGTCGGTGTAGCGCGGGCACGCGAGATCATCAATGCGGACACGCGCCATGGTCAATCAAAATTGGCTTCGTAGAACTCAATGATCAGAGGGTCGCCTTCCCGTTCGAGGTACGCTGCAGCAAGGCTCGGGGCAAATCGCTTCTGCCAGATCGGTGCATAGCCGAGCGCTTTTGCCGAGCGTATCTTCTCGTCCAAGTCATCGACAATGAATCGGACGTGGTGCAAGCCGTCGCGCCCGGCATCAAGAAACTCCTTGTGCGGTGTTTCCCCGCTGACCCATTCGATGAGTTCGATTTCGACTTCGCCGCTCTGCGCGAACGCTACTTTGATCGAACTGACTTCCGGTCGCCCCCGGTACTCCCATTCGATATCGAAGGCATCGAGTGTGCGAAATTCACCGAAAAGCGGCGTGTAGAGGGCGATCGCCTGACCGATGTCCTTGACAACAAACCCGATTTGGCTCACCGGCGGCAAATTGAGGGCGGATTGAAGCTGGTGCTCCATGAGATGCCTCGTGTTGAATCCGAGCAACTATTATGTACGGCCTGAACACGCATCATGGAGCGGCATGCTTTGAATCGCATCGATTTTCACTTTGCCGGCACCAAGGTGCTCGTGACCGGTGGCGCCAATGGCATCGGCCTCGCTTGCGCCAACGCCTACAAGGCCGCTGGCGCCGAGGTGCTCATCACAGGACGGCAAGCGCAGGCGGGTGACTATGCGCACGACCTGTCCGGTTTCGAGTATCGCGCACTCGACGTGGCCTCGCGCGAAGAGCTGCTATCGCTCGCCGCGAGCCTTGATCGCCTCGACATTCTCGTGAACAACGCCGGTGGCACGCAAGGCAGTGAATGGGAGCACGACAGCTTTGATCAATCGATTCACGTCAACCTGTCGGCGGCATTTCATTTGAGCGTCGCCTGCAAAGACCTTCTGCAAGCGAGTGACTTCGATGGTGGCGCAAGCATCGTCGCCATCGCGTCCATGACATCCTACTTTGGCAGTAGGTGGACACCCGGCTACGGACCTGCGAAGGCCGGGCTAGTGCAACTTGTCAAGACCTTGGGACAGAGCTGGGGCGGGATCGGCATTCGCGCCAATGCCGTCGCCGCCGGATTCACGCGCACCAATCTGACCGAACCCGTGATCAACCACATGCCGAAAATCATCGAGGATGCCTTCGTGCGCCAAGGACTCAAGCGCCTTGGCGAACCGGATGACATCGCGCCTGCGGTATTGTTTTTGTCCTCGCCAGCAGCTCGCTGGATCACAGGTCAAACGCTCAATGTGGACGGTGGGTTTTCGACTGGGATGTAAATGCACAAAATGAAAAACATATGACGCTTCACACACTCGTCATCGCGAACAAACACTATTTCTCGTGGTCTGCTCGTCCTTTGATTGGAGCGAGAATATCGCCACGCTTTCGCGTTCAAGATACGTTGCTGAAAAACTGCGGAAGAAATCAATCGGCGGCAGGGCTATATCCTTCCAAAGCTGAGGCATGAAGCCGCGCGTGAGGACTTCGCCTATGCCCGCCTTGGATTCTTGTTCTTCAAAGACATTGCCGAGATCGTTGATTGATAACGCCTCAAGTTCCAACACCCCGCACCGACCCGCCAAGGAATCAGAAACTTCGCGCATCAGCGCCAATTTCTGCGATCCGATCAGAATGAAGCGACCACAGGCTTCTCGGTGACGATCGATCTCCACTTTGAGATGACGGAATAGCTTGGGCGCGTACTGCACTTCATCGACCAAGATCGGCGCAGGGTGCGCACTCAAAAAACCTTGAGGGTCTTCCTCTGCAAGCTGCGCTTCGGCAGGTAGGTCGAGGCTGAATATGCCGCACTTAGATTACACAGGTTGGCGAGAAAACGCCACGCTTCGCGATTGCCTTGTGCCGGATTCCGGGACTGCCATCACTCCAAAAACTCCCCCACCACCGAATCAAGCAGCCTCAAACCCTTGGCCGTTAAACCAATCCTGTCCGCCCGCATGAGGCCTGTCGCTCTCAATTCGTCGAGCGTCCTCTGAATTCGCACGAGCGGAACGCCGGTCCGCGCCGCAAAGAGCGCCTCGTCAACACCGTCGATCAAGCGCAGAGCGTTCATCATGAATTCGACTGGCATGCTTTCTTCGGCAATCGGCGTCTCGCTGAATCTGTCCGGTATCTCTTGGGAAAAGCGCCTCGGCTGCCTTATGAAGCTGGTGCGAATGGCGCCATCCTCTCTCGTGAGCTTGCCGTGCGCACCAGCGCCAATCCCAACATAATCGCCGAACTGCCAGTAGTTGAGGTTGTGCCGACACGCCTCGTCGCCCTTCGCGAATGCCGAAATCTCGTAGCGGCGAAAGCCCGCAGCCGCCAGCTTCTCCAAGCCTGCTTCCTCCATTTCGAGCGCTTGCTTCTCGACCGGCAGGAGCGGCGGTGGGCGGCGATGGAACACGGTTCGCGGCTCAATCGTGAGTTGATACCAAGACACATGCCCTGCACCCGATGAACACGCCTGCTCCATGTCGGACAAGGCATCTTCAAGCGTCTGCGCGGGCAAGCCGTACATCAGGTCTAAATTCACACGGTCGAAAATCTCGACGGCGCTCGACACGGCGCGCACCGCTTCGTCGGCGCTGTGTACGCGACCCAAGGTGCGGAGCTTGTCGTCCTGAAACGATTGCACGCCGATCGAGACGCGCGTCACGCCCGCAGCGCGAAACGCCTCGAACTTGTCGCGCTCGAAGGTGCTTGGGTTGGATTCGAGCGTGATCTCATCAGGCAATCCAAAGGTATCGCGAGCCGCATCAAGCACATCGGTCACGTCCTTTGGTGACATCAGGCTCGGCGTACCACCGCCGAAGTAGATGCCGGTCAGTGACCGACCATATCCAAGCGCCCTGCTTTCTCGGATGTCCGCGGCAAGCTGACGGACGTAGGCCGCAGAATCGACACCCGCCTTTTTCTCATGCGAGTTGAAGTCGCAGTAGGGGCACTTGGCGATGCACCACGGATAATGCACGTACAGTGACAGCGGCGGCGGCACGGATTCATACGCTCACTTCACGCACCGACGTCATTCACTCAAAATGAGCGAGCGCATGGCGCGGCACGCCTGTCCGCGGTGACTGTGCGCGTTCTTCTCGTTGGTGGAGAGTTCAGCGGCGGTGTGCGCTCCGTCACGAGGCAGGAAATGTGGGTCGTAGCCAAAGCCCGAATCACCGCGTGGCTCAAGCACAATGCGCCCGCGCCAGACGCCTTCGCACATCAAAGGCGTTGGATAGCGAGGCCCTTCGAGATAGACGAGCACACAGTAGAAGAACGCCTCCGGCGCGCTCTTCTCAGGTTCGCCCGAAAAGCCTTGTCTTTTCAGTTCGCGCACGAGCTTGGCGTTGTTCTCGGCATCACTCGCGTTCTGGCCGCAATAGCGAGAGGAATAGACACCGGGGGCGCCGTTCAGGCACGGCACCACGAGTCCTGAATCGTCGGCAAGCGCAGGCCCGCCCACCTTCTCGGCAAGCGCTCGCGCCTTGATCAAGGCGTTCTCGACAAAGGTCGGCGCGGACTCTTCGACACCCTCAAGCATCGATGATTGCGCCATTTCAATGTTCACCGGCGTATCAGCGAAGATCTCGCGTAGTTCCTTCAACTTATGTCGATTACTGCTGGCAAGCAAAATGTTCATGCGTTAAGATGAGCAATTGGCAAGAAACCGCAAGTGTATATCCAATTGACTTCAAGACTGCTGCTATCGATGCTTCTGGCGGCAGGCTTGATCTCGGCCTCTGCGCTGCACGGTGCGCCGGTGCGAACCGACCACACCCAAGTCGAACTCATTGCGGAGACCAGCAGCGTTGCCGCTGGCAAGCCGTTTAGCATTGGCTTGCGCTTGATGCCGGACATTGGCTGGCACACCTACTGGATCAATCCCGGCGACGCTGGCAAGGCGGCAAAGGTCAATTGGGATCTGCCCGAAGGATTTTTAGCTGCTCCGCTTGCGTTTCCCGCACCCGGCTTCGTGCCCTTCGGACCGCTCATGTCCTACGGATACAACGAGGCTACTCTGTTGATATCCGAGGTCAGCGTTCCTGACTCCATTGAAGGGGGGAAAGTCCGCATCGCGGGACGCGCCGACTGGCTTGTGTGCGACGACAAGGTGTGTATCCCGGAACGCGCGGAGGTTGAACTTGTGCTGCCCAAAGGCAGCGGCGAACAGAACCTGGTGACCCGCGCCGAGTTCGCGGCGGCGCGCGCCTTGCAACCCCTACCAGCCAACTGGCGGGCGACCTATTCGATCAACGAAGAGCGCGTTCGATTTTCAATCGATCTGCCGCAGTCGCTTGGCAACGTCTCGGAACTCCACCTCTTTCCGGTGGCCGAAAAGCTCATCGACCATGTTGCCGAACAGCGTTTCGAAACGGAAGCGAACAGGCTGACCGTGGAAGTTCCCGCAGGACCGCGCGCGCATCGCTACGAGGATGTGCAAGGCGTGCTGACCCTTGCCAGCATGGATGCGCCGCGGCAAGCCCTCGCGCTGTCGTTTGAACGCGTAGACCCCGCCCAATTAGCAGCAGACGCGACCGGACAAGGCTTCGCACTACTACAAGCGCTAGTGTTCGCCTTCCTCGGCGGCTTGATTTTGAATCTCATGCCCTGCGTGCTGCCGATCTTGAGCCTCAAGGCATTAAGCCTTGTGGAGATTTCAGCGCGCTCGTCTCGGCAGGCAAGATACAGCGGCATCGCCTACACCGTCGGCGTGCTCGTGAGTTTTCTGCTGCTTGCGCTGCTGATGATCGGGCTGCGAAGTGCGGGCGAGCAGATCGGCTGGGCGTTCCATTTGCAAAATCCTACGATAGTCGCGCTGCTCGCCTTGGTGATGTTCGTAGTTGGCATGAATTTTCTTGGTGCGTTTGAGTTGTCCGGTCGGCTGCCCCTGATTGGCGGACTTGCGGACAAGCTTGGTCAAAGCCAGTCGTCCGAGTTCTTCACCGGCGCACTCGCTGTCGTCGTCGCTTCGCCATGCACCGTGCCGTTCATGTCGCCTGCGCTCGGCTTCGCACTCACTCAAAATCCTGCGGTTTCGCTTCTGGTATTCGCCGCGCTTGGCATGGGCTTCGCCGTGCCGTTTCTGGCAGTCGCGCTGTTTCCTGCCGCACGCGCATGGCTGCCGAAGCCGGGCGGGTGGATGCAGGGGCTGCGGCAAGTGCTCGCCTTCCCGATGTTCGCAACCGCGCTGTGGCTGCTGTGGGTGCTGGGTCGACAAACAAGCGTGGATGTATTGAGTCTTGTGCTGAGCGCGCTGATCGGTCTCGGATTTGCGCTCTTCGCCTGGGGGCGCATTCAGACGCGCGCGAGCAGGCTCGGGTGGTCTTTGGGTGCGCTCGCCGGAGGCGTCATTGCTGCTGGCGGGCTCTATCTCGCAAGCGCATTGACCACGTCATCGACCGCTCCCGGAGGTGACTCGCTCGAAGCCGCCTATTCCGAAGAACGCTTGGCTCAGCTTCACGCCCAAGGTACGCCTGTGTTCGCCTACTTCACCGCCGACTGGTGCATCACCTGCAAGGTCAACGAGCGCGTCGCGCTTAATGCTGAGCCTGTCCGCGAGTTCTTCAACGCCGAAGGCATCGAGGTGCTCGTAGGCGACTGGACCAATGAGGACGCACACATCACCACGGTGCTTGAGCGCCACGGACGCTCAGGCGTGCCCTTGTATCTCTACTTCAAACCCGGGGACGACATGCAAGCGCCGCTTATCCTGCCTTCGCTGCTCACCCCTGATCTCGTGATCGACAGCGTTTCCGACGCTTGATGCATTCACTTCACACATATCAACCTACTCGAAGAAAACACGCCATGTTCAAACACCTTCCTTGCCTCGGCCTCGTCTTGGCCATCTTCTGTTCGCTCACCGTCCATGCGATCGAGCTCGATGACATCGACATTCCGTACGATGAGTTCACACTCGACAACGGCTTGCGCGTCATCGTTCACACCGACCGCTCGACGCCCGTCATCTCGATGAACACCTGGTATCACGTCGGGTCGAAAAATGAACCCGAAGGCCAGACCGGGTTCGCGCACCTGTTCGAGCACTTGATGTTCCAAGGCAGCGAGAACTACAACGACGAGTACTTCAAGCCGCTGCAGGAAGTCGGCGCCACTGGTATCAATGGCACCACCAACGCCGATCGCACCAACTATTTTCAGACCGTGCCGACCGAGGCGGTCGAACGTATGCTGTTCCTTGAGTCTGATCGCGTCACGCATCTTCTTGGCGTCGTCACCCAAGAGCGGCTTGATGAGCAGCGCGGAGTCGTTCGGAACGAGAAGCGTCAGCGCGCCAATCAGCCTTACGGAACCGCTTTCGAACACATGCTGCGCGGCATTTTTCCGCCCGGTCATCCGTACCGGCATCCGGTGATCGGCTCCATGGAGGACATCAATGCCGCCTCGCTCGATGACGTCTATCAGTGGTTTGAGGACTACTACGGCGCGACCAACATGGTCGTTGCGCTGGCAGGCGATATCGACGTTGAAACCGCACGGGCGCTCATGCAGAAATACTTCGGCGATGCGCCGGTCGGCAAGCCCGTCGCGCGCATAGAACAGTGGGTGCCGGAACTCAAGACCAACCGCTACGAAGTGCTTCAAGACCGGGCGCCGACCGGCCTCATCTACCGCGTCTGGCCGCTGTCCTCGGATTCGAAAGATACTGTTGGCATGGGTCTGTGGGGTACTGTTTTCGCCGATGGCCGCGCATCTCCGCTCTATAAGGCGCTTGTCGAGGAGCACAAGTTGGCATCGAGCGTGTCCGCAAGTCCGATCGGTTTCGAGATTGCCAGCCTCTTCTACGTGAGCGTCAACCTGCTGCCGGGTGCTGACGCCGACGAAGCGCGGCGCATTCTTGACGAGACGCTTGATGCCTTCCTTGCCTCCGGGCCGGACCCGGAACGCTTGCAGCGCCTCAAGACGCAACGCCTCACGAACACTGTTCGCGGGCTTGAACGCGCTGCGACCAAAGCGTCGGTGCTCGTGAGCGGCGCTGTGCTGCACGATGATCCAGTGCACTTCAAGCGCGAACTCGCCGTCACGCAGAGCGCCACCGCCGAGTCCGTGGACGCACTCGCGGAAAAATGGCTCAATCGACCCTACTATGAATTGACCGGACGACCGTTCGGACAGTACGCCTCGGCCGAAGAAGGCACAGACCGCTCAGCACTGCCGCCGCTTGGGGAACCGTCACAGCTCGTGTTCCCGAAGATCGAGGAACACACGACGAAAAGCGGCATTCCACTCGTGCTCGCAAGACGCGATAGTCTGCCGCTCACAGACCTCACGATTCGCTTCAATTTTGGCACGCTCGATGAGCCCACCGCCGAGCTCGGCGTTGCCTCAAGCGCCTTCAGCCAGCTACAGAGCGGCACTGAATCACGAGACGCCGAAGCCATCGAAGCTGAGATTGAGCGTCTCGGCGGATACGTGAATGCCGGTGCATACGGCACCTTCAGCGACGTGTCCACCGGCGGCTTGAGCGAGAACCTGCCAGCATTGCTCGAACTGGTCGCAGATCTTCTGCGCGCGCCAAATTATCCCGAAGCGCGCCTCGACATCTACAAAGGGCAGTGGATATCGAGCATCAAGTTCTCGCGTTCAAATCCGAGATCGGTCGCGAACAATGCACTCTACGAACAGGTGTTCGGCAAGACGCATCCACGCGGAAGAGTGATACTCGAATCGCATGTCGAAGCCATCAGCGGCGATGCACTTCGTGGCTACCACCGCAACCAAATTCTCGGCCAGCCGTTCAAGGTGTTCGCCGTCGGCGATATCAGCATGGAGGTACTCGAAGCGATGGTCGAGGATGCGTTTGCCGACTGGCCGAGCGCGGAGCCGCGTCCGCCAACATCAGCGCCGGAGGCCGTGGCCTTGCCGGAAGGCGTGCGCGTATTCCTGATCGACATGCCAGAGTCTGAGCAAAGCGTGATCATGGCAGCGCATGTGGCACCGCCTTCAAGCATCGACCCGCAAGTGGACGCGCTGATTGCCAACGAAATCATCGGCGGCAGCTTCGTGTCGCGGATCAATATGAACCTGCGCGAGGACAAGGGATGGAGCTACGGGGCGCGGACGAGCCTGTTCGACAATCAGTTTCAGCGCAATTTCTCGGTCAGCGCATCTGTTCAGGTCGACAAAACTGCCGAATCGCTTGCCGAGATCAATCGTGAGCTGCAAGAGTTCCTTGGGTCACGGACCGCGTCCGAAGAAGAATTCAGGCAGGCGCTCGAACGCCGCATTCGTTCGCTGTCTTCGAGCTTTCAAACAGGGCAGGCTGTGCTACAGGACATCAAGGGCAACGACAGCATGCAACGCCCCTGGAACCACACGGTTCTCTATGGAGAGGCGCTGAAGACGGTGACTATCGACGAGGTGCGCACGGCCGCCGAGGCTCTGTTTCATCCAGAGAGGCTCACCTATGTGATCGCTGGCGACCTGTCGGTGATGGAGGCACCGGTGCGCGCGCTTGCATTCGGCGAGGTTGAAGTACTCGACATCGCGCAGTAGTGATGCCTCATTTTTAGGGCGTGTTAACACTATGCACGTTGACGCTGCCGAGACACGTTTTCCGCCAGACAAGGCCGAGCGAGCGCTGTGTGGCCTACCCCACATGAGCGAGCGAGAACGAAGGCTGGCGGAAAACGGGGCCGGCCCGAAGGGTTGTCGCCTGAGCAAGAGCCGGAGCGAACACTTTGGGGCATGCGAATGGGCTTTTTCGGCTCTTGCACAGGCGACAACAGCGTCGGCGGGCATAGTGTTAACACGCCCTAGTTTGACGGAGCAATAGAGAAGGTCTGCGCGGCGTATGAAATTCACGCCGCGCACTGTGCTCGCAGTCGTCGTCGCCAACATGATTGGCGCGGGTGTGTTCACGAGCCTCGGGTTTCAGCTGCTTGAGTTTCGTTCTGGGTTCGTGATTCTCGCGCTCTGGGCCGTCGGCGGCGTCATTGCCTTGTGCGGCGCCTTGAGCTACGCGGAGCTCGGCGCTGCCCTGCCGCGATCAGGCGGCGAATACAACTTCCTTTCGCGCATCTACCACCCGAGCATCGGGTTTGTTGCTGGCTGGGTATCGGCGACCATCGGCTTCGCTGCGCCGACCGCGCTCATCGCGCTGACCTTCGGCGCGTACCTGCAAGCGGCGCTGCCGTCTGTCTCGTCCGATTGGCTCGCCGCCGCGCTCATCGCGCTCTTGACGCTCGCCCATAGCTCGACCCGCACAATGAGCGCCCGCACGCAGACGTGGTTCACCGGCGTCAAGGTTGCGCTCATCCTCGTGTTTTGCGTATCAGCGCTTCAAGTTGCGCCGCAATGGCAAGCGATCAGCTTTGCCCCGAACGCTGCCGACTTGGAACAGCTGACAGGCGGCGCATTTGCCGTCGCGCTTATTTATGTGGCCTATGCCTACACCGGCTGGAATGCGGCGACCTACCTGAGCGGCGAGATCGAGAATCCGGAGCGAAGCCTCTCGAAGGTGCTGCTGTTCGGCACCCTGATCGTCACCCTTCTCTACCTGCTCTTGAATGCGACCTTCCTGCTCGTTGCGCCCGCCGAAGCCATGGCTGGACATGCCGAGATCGGCCACATTGCGGCGGCGCATGCGTTCGGTTCTGGGGCGGGCAACGTGATGGGCGTGATGCTTGCGTTGCTGTTCATATCCACAGCAAGCGCCATGATCATGGCGGGACCGCGCACGCTGCAATGTCTCGGTGAGGACTTCGCTGTGTTCTCCGTGCTCGCGCGCAAGAATGCGCATGGCGTGCCGACGGTCGCCATCCTCGTGCAAAGTGCGCTCTCGCTTGTGTTCGTCTTTACCGCCACGCTCGAACAGGTGCTGGTGTTCGCGGGATTCACCCTTGGGGTTTCGACGTTCTTGACGGTGCTTGGCGTGCTGGTCTTGAGAGTGCGAGAAGGCGCGCTTGTCCGTCCGTACCGCGTGCCTTGGTATCCCCTGCCGCCGATTCTGTTTCTGCTGCTGACGGGCTGGACGCTTGTCTACATCGCGTTCGAGCGCCCGAGCGAAGCGCTGTGGGGAGGCGCGATCATCGCGCTTGGCGGGCTGCTGTATGTATTCAGCGCGAGGTCAGTCTAAGCCGCTTCGCGGTGAATCACCGCATCGCCTGGCGCATCGTTCTCTCCGTCCAAGAACCGCTTGAGCAGCGCCGTGCGCTGTTCGCGGTAGCGCTGCGCGCTCGCTCGCTTGACCGGCCCGAATCCGCGCACTTCTTCGGGAAGGCGCGCAATCGCAAGCGCGAGTTCGACGCACTCGGGCTGCACTTCGGCGCAGATGGTATCGACAGTGGACTCGTATTCGCTGATCAGCTCGCGTTCCAAGCGACGGTCGGCAGTTCGTGCAAATGGATTGAAAGGCGTCTTGCGCAGCCACTTGAGTTTCGCGAGCATCTTGAACAGAGGGAAGACCCACGGGCCGAATACTCGTTTCTTCGGCCGCCCGGTGGACGAGTCCGTTCCCGGCAGAAAAGGCGGCGCCATCATCACTTTGAGCTTGGCGTACGAACTGAACTCCTTGTCGAGGGATGCGCGAAAATCCGCCTTTGAATACAGCCTCGCGACCTCGAATTCGTCCTTGTAGGTGAGCAGTTTGTGGTAGCTATCGGCAACGGCCCGCATCAGCGCCTCGCGATCTTCCGCGCACAGGTGCGAAGTGGCAGACCGAACCCGCTCCACCATGCCTTGATGCCGGTCGGCATAGGCCGCGTCCTGATAGGCGGTGAGCGAATCGCGCAGGAATCTCATGCGTTCTTCAAAGGTCTTGACCGTGTCCATCTCGGAGAGCTCCGGGAGCAGCTTCTGTCCGTCGAAATTGGCCACGCGGCCATATTCGAAGGCGGCGATATTGTCTTTGACGCGCACGCCATTGAGTTCAATCGCCCTGTGCAAGGCTTCGCGACGAATAGGAATCTCGCCCGACTGCCAAGCGAAACCGAGCATCAGCATGTTGGTCATCTGGGCGTCACCGAGAAATGTCGCTGTCAGCTTGGTTGCTGCCACGCGCCGCACGGACCGACAGGTCTTATCGAGCGCGCTTTTCATACGCTTGCCGCTGCCAGGTGTCTGCCTGCCGAGCACGAATTCGATCGTGTTTTCGATGTTGGTGTTGATGAAGGCGTGGGTACGCTCAGCGCTCGCGAGGGTGAGCATATTGATGCTGGTCGCTGTGATGAGGTCAACGCCGATCAGCACGTCAGCGCCGCCTTCCGGGATTTGCGCGGACGATTCACTGTAGGTTCGCCGGCTAAGACGCACGTGCGCCGTCACCGCGCCGCCCTTTTGCGCGAGGCCTGTGAGGTCGAAGGTCTTGACTGTGAGTCCGTCAATATGGCCGGCGACGCCGAGAATCGCTGAAATGGTGGACGTGCCGGCACCACCAACGCCCGCCAACGCGATGTTGCACTCGAAGTCCGCATCATCGGCGTCTCGTATTGTGGGCGTGGGCGTTTCGGCGATGAGCGCTTCAAGGCTGAGTTCGCTCTTGGCTTGTTTGCGAAGCTCGGCACCTTCCACCATCACAAAGGACGGGCAGAAGCCGCGCACGCAGGTGAGGTCGATATTGCAGTTCGACTGGTGAATATGACTTTTGCTGCCAAGTTCGGTCTCTACAGGCTCGATTGCCACGCACGATGACTGCGCCGAGCAATCGCCGCATCCCTCGCAGACGTCTTGGTTGATAAAGGCGCGCGATGTCGGCGCTTCAGCGAGGCCGCGCTTGCGCTTGCGGCGCAGCTCGGTGGCGCACGACTGATCGTAGAGCAGCACAGTGCAGCCCTCTGTATCACGCAATTCCGTCTGCGTGGCGCGCAATTCGTCGCGGTGGCGGACGAGCCCGTCATAGCCTTGCGTACGCGTTCGTTGCGGGTCATTGCTGACGACGATGATCTTCTTCACGCCTTCGGCTTCGAGCCCGCGAACGATGGAATTGATCGATAGCTCATCTTCGACCGGCTGACCGCCCGTCATGGCGACCACATGGTTGTACAAGAGGTTGTAGGTGATGTTGACGCCGCTCGCGACGGCAGCGCGAACGGCGAGGATGCCCGAGTGGCGATAGGTGCCATCGCCAAGGTTGGCGAACACGTGGTTCTCCTTGGTGAACGGCGCCTGTCCCATCCACATCGCGCCTTCGCCGCCCATCTGACAATAGTGGTCGGTATCGCGGTCGAGCCAGATGGCCATGGAATGGCATCCGATGCCAGCAAGGATGCGACTGCCTTCGGGGACTCGCGTCGATTGATTGTGCGGGCAGCCAGCGCAATAGAGCGGAAGCCTGCCCGTACTCGCAAGCTGCGTCATGTCCGGCTGATCAGCGGGCGAGGCGGTGTGTCTGCCAAGAAAGCGGGCGACCGCTTGGAACACGTGTGTATTCGTGAATTCTCCGTAGTCACGGAACTGCCGCACGCCCGATTCGTCAAACTTGGCGGTGATACGCGCCGAGCTCTGTCCGTAGAGCGCGCTTTTGACGCTGTGTTCCAAGAATGGCCGGCCCTCTTCAACGACCAGAATGCGCTCAATGCCTTCGGCGAAGCGAGACAAGGTCTTCGCATCAAGCGGCCATACCATGCCGACCTTGAGCAGCCGCAGTCCGGCGGCGTCAAGATCAGACTCGTCCCTGAAGCCAAGCCGTGCCAAGGCCTCGCGCAGCAGCGAATAGGCGCGGCCATAGGCAATGATGCCGGTGCGCGCGGCATCCGACTGGCCGAATATGCGGTCAATAGGGTGCTGTTCGATAAACCCCCGCATCGCTGGAAACTTTTCTTCGGCGATACGCACATCCTTGGGGAAAAAGCGGTCGTTCTTGCGGATGTGCACATCAAAATTGCGCTCTTGCATCGAAAAGTCCGGAGGCGCTTGCGGTCGCACAACGGTCATTGCGCTGTCCATGTTGTCGGCGCAGGTCAGCAAGCCAACAAGCAGACCCGAATAGCGAGAAAGCGCCCAGCCATAGAGTCCGAAATCAATGACATCGACGACGCTCGCTGGCACGAGAACTGGGATGTCCAAGTCGCAAAAGGTGGAATTGCTGTAGCTTGCGATGGAGGATGATTTTGCGTTGTGGTCATCACCTGCCACCACCAGCATGCCGCCGTTCGGCGAGGTGCCCGCTTGATTGGCGTGGCGCAGAGCGTCACCGGCGCGGTCGAGGCCTGGCGCCTTGCCGTACCACATGCCGAACACGCCATCGACTTCTGCGCCGGGGTAGAGTCCGATTTGTTGCGATCCGGAAATCGCCGTCGCCGCCAATTCTTCGTTGATCGCCGGATGAAACTTCACGTGATGCGCGTCTGTCAGTGCTCGATTGGCAAGAAATTCCTTGTCGAGACCGGCAAGCGGCGAGCCGGGATAGCCGGACACATAGCCCGCAGTGTTGAGGCCTCGCGCGCGGTCGTTCCTCGATTGCTCGATTGTCAAGCGCACCAACGCCTGCGTGCCGCTCAAGAAAAGGCCGCCGTGGGTGAGCGTGTAGCGGTGATCGAGCGAAAAGTCCTTGAGTTGCATGACCAGTCCTTGAAATATGCCGTGCGCTGCGTCGTGCAAATGCTAGTGTAACTTCGATAGGACGGTAGCGCTTTCTTTGCGTCTTATTCGCATATAAGTGATAATTTGTCCTTCTTATTACGTTAGATATGAGATTTACTTGCGTGTCGCTCTCCACTATCGATAAACATCTCCTCAACGAGGTGCAAAAGGACAGTACGCTCACCATGCTTGAGCTTGGCAGTCGCGTTGGTCTTTCGCACACGCCCTGCTGGCGAAGAGTGAAACGCCTCGAAGAGCAAGGCTACGTTACGCGCTATGTCGCCTTGCTCGACCCCGAGCGCATCGAACGCTCGGTCAATGTGCTGGTGAACGTCACGCTGCGTCGCCATCAGGAGAACGCCATGCTTCGCTTTGAGGAAGCTGTACAAGAAGTTCCAGAAATCGTCGAGTGCTATGTGGTCTCAGGCGGCACCGACTATCTTTTGCGAGTGGTCGCCAAGGATGTGGCCGCCTATGAGGACATCGTCAAGCACACGCTCGTGCATTTGCCGGAGGTCGGCAACCTGAATTCGACCATTGCGCTGCGGCAAGTCAAATACACAACGGCCTATCCGCTTGAGTCAGCGGGGTAGTTTGATGTATAAAGCGCGACTCGTTCAGTCCGCACTCGCGATTCGAAGCGCGCATCCACATGTCTCAAGTCTGTCAAGTTACCGGCAAGCGCCCGATGGTGGGCAACAATGTCTCCCATGCGCAAAACAAGACGCGGCGCAGGTTCTTGCCGAATCTTCACGAACATCGGTTCTGGCTGGAGAGCGAGAATCGCTATGTGCGGCTGCGCGTCTCCAATCATGGCCTCAGAACGATCGATAAGCTCGGCATCGAAGAAGTGGTCAAAAGAATTCGCGGGCGTGGCGAGAAAGTCTAAGGAGGGCTGAAGCAATGGCAGATCGCAAGCAAAACAAGATCAAGCTGGTTTCCTCCGCTGGCACAGGTCACTATTACGTCACCACCAAGAACCCTCGCTCGCAAGGCGGCAAGCTCGAACTCAAGAAGTACGATCCAGTCGTGCGCCAGCACGTCGTCTACAAGGAAGCCAAGATTAAGTAAGGCGCTAGGGTGCCCGAACTGCCGGAGGTCGAGACCGTCCGGCGTGCCTTAAGCGCGCCGCTTGAAGGCAAGCGACTCACCGATTGGACGGTGCGCGATGCGCGACTTCGCTGGCCTGTGGTCCTACCGGATGCCTTGCGCGGCTGCGAACTGACATCGCTTGAGCGAGTGGCCAAGTTCTTGGTGTTTCGTTTTGATGGCTCGGCGTTTCTGATCGCGCATCTCGGCATGTCGGGGAGCTTCCGACTGCTTGAAAAACCGCCGCCGAGCGCCAAGCACGACCATGTTGACCTTGTGTTCGACGACGTGACGTTGCGCTACAACGACCCGCGACGCTTTGGCAGCCTGCACTATCACACCGGACGCCTTCGATCGCACTTTCTGCTTCAATCGCTCGGCATGGACGCCATTGAAGATTCGCTCGACGGCGATTATCTCTATGCGCGTTCCCGCGGACGAAGCGTGAGCGTCAAGGACTTCTTGATGAACGGGCATGTGCTCGCGGGCGTTGGCAATATCTATGCAAGTGAGGCGCTGTTCACGGCGGGCATTCGCCCGACAACCAAAGCGGGCAGAATCTCCAAGGCTCGCTACGCCGTTCTTGCTGACGCTGTCAGATGCACACTCAGGGACGCCATCGAGCAAGGCGGCACCACCCTGAGGGACTTTTCTTCGACCGACGGCAAGCCGGGGTATTTTGCGCAGCGCCTTCAGGTCTACGGACGCGAAGGCGAGCCTTGCGCGAAGTGTGGCGCAGGGATTCGCCGCCTTGCGCGGGGGCGATCAACATTCTATTGCGCCAAGTGTCAGCGTTGATTGCTTGAACCACCACACACCACACAATCCGCTCGCCGCTTGAGCGCGAAGCGCCGGAACTCTCCGCGCAGTCCGTCCACATGCAGCACAGTGCCTATGAGCGCATCGCCCGCGCCGGTGACGACTTTCATGGCTTCGAGCGCCATCAGGCTGCCGATCATGCCGACAAGCGGCGCAGCAACACCGTTTTCGGCGCAATTGAGCGCTTCATCGTCGGCCTCCGGATACAGGCAGGCATAGCAGGGGGATGCCTCATCGCGCGAATCGAACACGCTCAATTGCGCTTCAAAGCGAATCGCCGCGCCTGAGACAAGCGGCCTTCGCGCCGCCACGCATGCCCGGTTGACGGCAAAGCGCGTCGCGAAATTGTCCGTGCCGTCAACCACCAAATCCACTTGCGAGAGCAGTTCCGGCAACGCCTTGTCATCAAGCGAGACCGGATGCGCCACGACTCGCGTCGGGCTGCCGAGCGCGCCGAGCCTGCGCGCCCCAGCATTCACTTTGGATGCACCAACATCAGCATCGCCAAACAGAATTTGCCGCTGAAGGTTCGAGATTTCCACATCATCCCGGTCCGCCAAATGCAGCTCGCCAACGCCAGCGGCAGCGAGATAGAGCGCAGCCGGACATCCCAAGCCGCCAAGCCCGGCGATCAACACGCGCGAAGCGAGCAGCTTTTCCTGCCCTGCGACGTCCACCTCCGGCAACATGATGTGCCGCGAGAAGCGAAGCAGCAATTCGTCTTTCACGCGCGCCTGCCCCAGCTCACCCGTTCATGGCCAGCAAGATCATGCAGCGTCGCGATTCTCACGTATCCGCCCTTCTCCAGCATCTCCCGCACTTCTGCGCCCTGGTCAAAGCCGTGTTCAAGCGCAAGCATGCCGTCCGAAGTGAGCCTTGGCAAGGCGTTCTCAATAATTCTTCGTAGCGCTTCGAGGCCGCCGATGCCACCATCGAGCGCCCGCCTCGGCTCGAAAGTGAGCGGCGGGCGCGTCAGGCAGGCATCGTCACTTGCCACATACGGCGGGTTCGAGAGGATGGCATCGAATCCGCCCTCGATGCCTGCAAACCAGTCGGCGCACAAGAATGTCAGCGCCTGTCCAAGTCGCCGCGCGTTTTCTCTGGCACATTGGAGCGCCTTCTCGCACACATCGGTCGCCGTGATGTCCACATCTGGCCTCGCTCCTGCGAGCGCAAGCGCAATCGCCCCGGAACCCGTGCCGAGTTCGAGCACCCTGCCGCCGTGGACCACCTCATCGCGCGCCAATTCCACAAGAAGCTCAGTTTCCGGTCGCGGCACGAGCACGCTCGCATTCACCTTCAAAGACACCTCATGAAATTCCGCCTTTTCAAGCAGATAAGCAAGTGGCTCACCCCGCGCCAAGCGTTTCGTCAGGGCCTCAATACAGGCGCTTGATCGTGCGTCAGGCTCGATTTCAGGGTTCGCAAACGCCCAAGCAATCGATTGCCCCATGCAATGGGCTTTGATTCGCAACTGCTCATTCATCGCCGATCGCGAGCAGAAGTTTCGCTTGATGATCGGCGCGCAGAGGTTCGATCAAGAGCGCCAAGCGGCCCTCAAGCACCTCGTCGAGCCGATAGAGGGTGAGCCCAATGCGATGGTCGGTGACGCGATTCTGCGGAAAATTGTAGGTGCGAATGCGCTCGGACCGATCCCCGCTGCCGACATATGCGCGCCGCGCTTCGTCCTGCTCCTTTTGCGACTTCTGCCGCTCGGCGTCGAGCAGGCGAGCACGAAGAAGCGCCATTGCGCGCTGCCTGTTCTGAAGCTGCGATCGTTCGTCCTGGCACTCGACCACGGTGCCGGTCGGCAGATGCGTGATGCGCACCGCCGTGTCCTTTTTGTTGACGTGCTGTCCGCCAGCACCTGACGCGCGGTAGGTGTCGAAGCGCAGATCCGACGGGTCGATATCGACGTCTTCGATCTCCTCGACCTCGGGCAGCACAGCAATGGTGCAGGCGGAGGTATGAATCCTGCCCTGCGCCTCAGTTTCCGGAATGCGCTGCACGCGATGCGTGCCCGACTCGAACTTGAGCGCGCTGTACACCGCCTTGCCAGCGACGCGCACGATCACTTCCTTGAATCCGCCATAGGCGCCGCCGCGTTCATTGACAATCTGCGTGTGCCAGCCGCGCTGCTCGGCGAAGCGAAAGTACATCCGATATAGGTCGCCAGCGAAGAGCGCGGCTTCCTCGCCGCCAGTGCCAGCGCGCACTTCAAGAAAGACGTTCGCCTGCTCGTTCGGGTCTTGCGGCAGCAAGAGCGCGCGCAATGCATCAAAGCAGGTCTCCAACTCGGCGTGCAGCGACTCGACTTCTTCTTGCGCGAGCGCGCGCATCTCGGCATCGTCGTCGTTGGCGAGCTCCTTGGCATCGTTCAGGGACGCTTCCAACGCCAAGTATTCATCGAACTTTTGCACGACGGGTTCGATCTCACCGAACTCGCGCTCGATTTTGATCCAAGATTCACGGTCTTCAACGATCTTCGGGTCGGCGCGCGCCGCCTGCAGCGCGTCATAACGCCCGCGCACCGCCTCAAGGCGTTGTTCAAGGGACTTTGAAAGCGCCATGACGTGATTACCTCGTGTGCTCGGCTTTCTCAAGCAGCGACAAGTCGCCTGTTCGCAAGGTCTCGGTCGGCAGGTGCATCAGGCGCGAGGCAAGTATTCCGCAGGTAAGAATGGGCGTGCGCGCTGCGATGGAACTCACCACGATGTCAAAGTCGTGCAAGCGCGACTGCGCAACGCTGCTGGCAGGGCGTGGTCTGGGAAGGCGAACCGCTCCCCGAGCGCAATGGCTGCGCTACGATGGTTGATGCTATACACAAGGACGACCATACGGAAATTCGGTCAAAACGCTGCATAATACCAGTGACCTCAACGGATTCTCCCATGCGTGCGCCGCCTCGCATCCTGCTCGCCTGCCTGCTTCTCGGCGGTTGCGAAACCCTGCCGCCGGATATGGCTGGGGACACGCAGCTTTCGGGAAAGATCAAAATCACGCAAGGCGAGAAGACATCAGCCTCGAACTTCTCCTGGACGCAGACCTCCGGTGGCTTTGATGCGTACTTCTGGGGTGTGATGGGCGCGGGCACCACGCGGCTGTATGGAGATTCAGAGACCCTGGCGATAGAAAGCCGGGACTTGCGAACTTCGGGCCCCGCCGAAGAGATATTGCGGGAGCAGTTGGGGTGGTCGCTGCCGGTTGAACTGCTGCTCGCTTGGATGCGAGGGGTGCCTGAGACGAGCATGCCCGTGGATAAGCTGCAACGCAATGCCGAAGGCGTGGTTGAGTCGTTCGAGCAACGCGGGTGGCGATTGCGGTTAGCGGAGTTTGATGATGCGGGAGGTTATCGGCGGCTGAGCGCTATGAGTGACGATGTTGCGGTGTTGATTGTTGTGGGAGAGCGACGGGAGCGTGGTTCGCTGAGATGACTGCGATGGCGAATCAACCTCAGACGCCATCAACGAGAAGTTCGACCATCTCCAGCAGACTGATCGCCTCGACGTTCTGCGAGACGGGGCACCTGTCTTGACCTGCTTGAACCACAAAAGCCGTGCGGCTGAAGTTCTTTCTCAAGGCAAAGCTGTCAGAATCTGACCGCGCCGGTCACCGACCACACCTCGACCGCCGACAGCTGGAAAGGTCAGCTTTAATTCGCCATGCCCACAGCGTCCCCTTCACAGGCCATGTGCTCACAACTGAAACTTCCTGCGAAACTTCAGCCTGTTAACGACTGTAAGATAGCTCGGTATTGAACAACACTGGCGCTTGCCCGCCAGCCGTGACGCACGTAAACTTCGCTCACGGGGGCACACCTTATTCTCGCTCTCGAACTGTCCAAGGAACGGGGAGCACCTTATATATGATACTTCAATCAGTGCTTATCATCGCTTTGGCCGCTCTGGCCGTATTTGTCGCCTGCAAGCTGCTCGCCTATTGGTGGAAGTGGTTCGGTCGGAGAATGGCCGAACCCCCACCGCAGCCTCTGTTGGAGGGCGTGGAGGTCATCCGCGACATCGAATTCACGCGCACGCCCAACGGCCCGCTGCTGCTCGATATATACAAACCCGCCGACGCATCGCCATCAGCGCCGCTACCGGTCGTCATGTTTATGTATGGAGGTGGCTGGATGACGGGAAACAGGCATCAGCTCAAGTTCTTTCGGGGACAGGAGTATGTGCGGCACGGCTATGCTCTCGTCGCCATTGAATACCGGTCTAGTGAAGCCGCTATCTTTCCTGCGCAAATCCATGACTGCAAGGCGGCGGTACGGTGGATTCGCCAGAACGCTGCTGAATATGGCCTCGACGGGTCTCGAATCGCCGCGCTTGGCGGCTCTGCTGGCGGCCACCTGGCGGCACTGCTTGGCACCAGCGATGCTGTTGCCGATATGGAGGGCGATTTGCCTCCGCAGGGCGACGACTATGCCGGGCCGATACAAGCGGTGGTTGATATGCTTGGGCCGACGGACTTAAGTAGGATTGCCGAGCAGAGCCATCGCTTTGGCGTCCGCCACGAGAAGAAGGATTCCTTTGTGTCGAAGTTCCTCGGGGGGCAGCCATCGCTCAATCTGGAGCAGGCGAAAGCCGCCAATCCAATCACCTATATTCGCCCCGGCATGCCGCCTTTTCTTATCATTCACGGCAGTGCTGACTGGATTGTTCCGGTTCAGCAGAGCGAGATGCTGCATCAGGCCTTGGTCGAGCAAGGCAACGAAAGCGAACTCCATGTGGCGGAGGGAGCAGGGCATGGGTCGCTGAAATCCTTCTCAAGCGACGAGATGTTGAACAAGATCTTCGGGTTTCTCGATACACATCTTCAGTCTGCGCCGGACACGTAGTGATAGACAGTCTCATCACTGTCTGAGAATAGGGAGCACTTTAATATGACACTGCAATTAGCGCTTCTCATCGTTCTGGCTGCTGTGGCCGCATTTGTCGCCTACAAGCTACTCGCCAAGTGCTTGGAGTGGTTTGGCCGGAAAATGGCCGAACCCCCGCCGCCGCCTCTGTTGGAGGGTGTCGAGGTCGTCCGCGACATCGAATTCACTAGCACGCCCGACGGCCCGCTGCTGCTCGATATATACAAGCCCGCCGACGCATCTCCGTCAGCGCCGCTGCCGGTCGTACTCTATCTGTTTGGGGGTGGCTGGCAGGCGGGAAACAGGCATCAGCTACAGGGATTGAGGGGACAGGATTATGCGCAGCACGGCTATGCTGTCGTCAGCATTGAATACCGGCATAGTCACGTCGCTATCTTTCCGGCGCAAATCCATGACTGTAAGGCGGCGGTGCGATGGATTCGCCAGAACGCCGCTGAATATGGCTTGGACGGGTCCCGAATTGCCGCGTTCGGCGGTTCTGCTGGCGGCCACTTGGCGGCATTGCTCGGTACCAGCGGTGCCGTTGCTGATATCGAGGGCGATTTGCCGCCACAGGGCGACGACTATGCCGGGCCAATACAGGCAGTGGTTGATCTGTTCGGGCCGACTGACCTCAGTAGGATTGCCGAGCAGACTCATCGTTTTGGCACCCGCCACGAGGCGAAGGGTTCGGTTGTGTCGAAGTTCCTCGGGGGGCGGCCATCGCTCAATTTGGAGCAGGCGAAGGCCGCCAATCCAATCACCTATATTCGCCCAAGCATGCCGCCTTTTCTTATCATTCATGGCAGTGCGGACTGGATTTCGCCGGTCCAGCAGAGCGAGATGCTGCATCAGGCCTTGCTCGATCAGGGCAACGAAAGCGAACTCCATGTGATAGAGGGGGCAGGACACGTGTCGATTAAGTCCTTTGCGAGCGACGAGATTTTCAATAAGATCCGAGGATTCCTCGATAAACACCTTAAGTCTTGAGTTTGGATAGGGCACATAGTGATGGACAGACTCATTACTTTCATAAATAATGCTTAGTCCATTCAATGAGCGGAGAGTTTTTGCCATGTCAGTAGCCGAGCTCCATAAGGCGGTAGGCCGACCAAGCGATTACAGCGGCCCTATTTTTGATGCCGACACGCACATTCACGAACGGGACTTTGATTTCTTCAAGGAGTATCTGCCAGAGAAGTATCACGAAGACTGGCTCATTCGCTATGCTCGTGGCGAGTACGGCTACGGTTTGTATGTAGGCAAGACACCGGTCATGCCCAGTATGGATGAGATCAACGAAGACGGGAGTATCCCGCCTCCGGGAAAACTCAAAGAGTGGTTGGCGGCATTGGCGAGCGGCGAGGAGATCAAAGAGCGCTTTATGCCGACTCCGGATTTTTACCATCGCAAGGAGCGCATGGACAAGCTAGACGAGTGGAATGTCGATGGCTCCTTGCTGTTCATCGGTAACATGGTCGGCACCATCGGTGCCTTGGATCAGATTGTCCAAGAGAAGGGGTGTGAGGGCGCGAATGCGGTATTGCACGCCTATAACCAGTACATGCTCGACGAGTGGAGCTTCAATGCCGATGATCGTATTTACCCGACACCGATGATCGCTTTGTGGGATCTCGAATGGGCTATTCAAGAAGCCAAGTGGGCGATTGAAGAGCATGGCGCCCGCATTATTGTCATGCCCATGGGTCCCGCCCACGATAAAGCGGCCGCCGATCCCGCCTACGACGAGTTCTGGAAGGTCTTGAACGACAACAACGTCGTGCTCTCGTACCATGTTTCGGAAGCCTGCTTTATGCATCCGGTGATCCGCGCGTTTGGAGAGCAGCCCCTGCAGTCCCGTCGCATTGGTCAAACCGCCTGGCAGTGGATGTTTACCTACAGCGAAATTCCGGTGATGATGACGATGGCCTCATTCATTTATCTGAATTTCTTTGAGCGCTTTCCCAACATCAAAATGGTCAGTGTTGAGAATGGCTGTGAATGGGTGCCGCGATTTGTGCACAAGATGGACAAGATGCGCGGGATGGCTCGGAGTGGGTATTGGCCTTGTGGCCAGATGAAAGAACGCCCGAGCGAGGTATTCAAACGGCATTGTTTTGTGGTGGCGTATCCTGAGGACAATATCAAGAAAGTGGTCGATGAAATTGGCACCACCGATCCGATTCTGATGGGTTCGGACTACCCTCACGCAGAAGGTTCACCCACACCCGCTGAATTTGTTCAGCAAGGCTGTGCGGGCCTCACGCTAGAACAGTTGGAGGCAATCATGCATACCAACGGCCGCCGCATGTTGCCGAGGTTGACTGTCCAGTAGCTCACACCGACGCATTTGGAAGCATCCAGCACAGGGTGTTTGGAAGTGCCAGCTGCTCGTGAGCGGCCTAAAGTTCGCAACGAGAATCCGTTCTGTGCCCTCGCGGACTATCCTCAGCCTCTTCGACCATCCGAGGGCGCCAAGCCGTTGAGAAGAAAATCCCGCTCCACCGTCGGCTCCCTGATCCGTACCTACAGCGTCTAGTTATCATCAATACTGCTCTGTTTCCGCGTTCAGGAGTCTTTTGGATACATCGTGCCCGGGCCATCCCAGTCGGGGAGGAGTCCGTGCTTCTCGGTCAGGGAGGGGAGGTTTACGCGCTTGTCGAGGAGCCTATCAGCGTCCGGTGAGTCCATCAGCCACAAGATGGCCTCGGCGCAGGATTCGGGTGGGGAAACTGGCACCGTGTGGTATAGCTCGACGAATTGCCTCAGACGCTCGCCATAGGCGACAAACCCAGGTTCAGTTGTAAACGTGCGGATGCCGCGGCCGCTGTATTCGACGTTGAGCACCGAGGCGAACTTGTCAATGGCACCTTTGCTGGCCGCGTAGACCATTGACCAGCCACCTTCACCCACCACGCCAGGCGGTTTCATGTAGGTCACGGCAGACGTCATATTAATAATGGTTCCACAGCCCCTCTCGACCATCGAAGGCATTAACTTCTGGATCAGCACAGCCGGTGCAATCACATTGCCCGCAAGTATGTTTTGCATCTCCTCAATGGGCGTTTCGAGGAAGAACCTCGCTTCAGCAGCTTCTGACTGATAAATCCCGTTGTTGAACAGCAGGTCGCAGCGGCCGAACTCGGCTAGGAACTTGTCGGCAGCCGCGGCGACCGCTTCGCGGTCTGATAGGTCCATCGGGATCAACAGGACATGTGCGCCCTCGGCCTCGATTTTTGCGGCAGTGTCCTGCAGGCTACCGCTCAGGTCGTGGTCACCTTCCTTCACTGTGCGCGCAGAGATGGCAACGTCAAAGCCGTTTTTCGCAAGCGCTATCGCCGTGGCTCGGCCGATTCCCCGGCTGCCGCCAGTTACAAGTGCTGTGCGCCGCTGTTTAGACACAAGTATTTCCCCTCTTGGTCTGATCGAGCATTCTACATCGCCCTACTTTGCAGGCTTGCCGCCCTAGTGTCCTGTCCCATAAATAAGTGTGGGTTCAGCGCGCAGGAGAAGGGCTGTGGCAAGGCGC
>JAPOTJ010000089.1 GCA_026709225.1 Gammaproteobacteria bacterium
TTCTCCTGCGCGCTGAATCCACACTTATTTATGGGACAGGACACTAGGGCGTGTTAACACTATGCACGTTGACGCTGCCGAGACACGTTTTCCGCCAGACAAGGCCGAGCGAGCGCTGTGTGGCCTACCCCACATGAGCGAGCGAGAACGAAGGCTGGCGGAAAACGGGGCCGGCCCGAAGGGTTGTCGCCTGAGCAAGAGCCGGAGCGAACACTTTGGGGCATGCGAATGGGCTTTTTCGGCTCTTGCACAGGCGACAACAGCGTCGGCGGGCATAGTGTTAACACGCCCTAATTCGAAGCCTGCATCGCCGATGCCGTCAGTCTGTCGCGGCTCAAAGTGAACGCCACCCAATACTTGTAGATATTGGCGACATACTCCACCGTTTCACGACCGATGCGGCGTGCAGCGATGACCTCGACGTTGTCGAACCAGACGTTGCGATCAAGTCCACGCCGCTCCGCTTCGTTGCGAAGTCGTGCGATGCGATTGGGGCCGGCATTGTAGGCCGCGAACGAGAACAGCGTCTTGTTGAGATCATCCATGGGCTCCGACTCAAAATAGGTGTCGCGCACATGGCGCAAATACTTATTGCCAGCATGGATGTTGTTCTCAAGGTCGGTGATGTTGTCGATATTGACACTCCTGTCGGTAGCGGTCTCAGGCATCACCTGCATGATGCCAATGGCGCCGGCATCGCTGACGCGGCTATGGTCAAGCCGCGACTCCTGATAGGCTTGGGAAATGATCATCAGCCAGTCAAAATCGTAGCGGTCGGCATAGCGCTTGAACAGATGCGCAGTGTCGTGGAATTTTTTCAGTTCAGAGGAACGCAAGGCGTTGTCGAGATAGTCAGTCCGTTCCAGATAGCGGCGAAAGAGCACGTTGCCAACAAGTGATCCTTGAGCGTGACCGCTGAGGAACTCGTTGACCGCCGCTTCGAGCTTCGGCATGCCGTGATTGAACGCCCAGCCGATGTCGGCGCCATCTCTGATGACGAGGTCTTTGCGCACATCCACGTCTTGGAATATCTGTGACCAGAACGCCGCCGTGTGTGTGTCCATGGGGATGCCCGGCAAAATGCCCGCGTCCACCATTTCCAGCAGCTCTTCGTCTTCAAGGTGCTCGTCGGCCATATTGATGGTCATAAGCGGTCTGCCTTCTGCCTTGAATTCTTGATTGAGCTTCATAAGACTCTCGAAGTAGCTGCTCGAAGCGCGCGCGTAGAAGGTTTGTCCGGCGAGATCATCGCGATTCTCGATGTTCGGGCTTGAAGGCCCGAGCACGAGCACCTCGCGCACATCTTCGTACACCGGAATCGAGAAGTTCACCTGCTCAAGACGGCTCGGCGTAATCGTGAGCTCGGCCACCGCAATATCGCCGTAGCCTTGACGTAACGCCGGGATCACCTGATCTCGCGTCACTGGCACGAACACAACGTTCACTGGCAGCGAGCTGGGTGCGCGACTGTCATTCAGGAACTTCTCGAACGCCTTCAGCATCTCGTAGGAGAAGCCCCTGAGCTGCGCGCCTTCAAAGAAAAAGAACGTTTTGCTGCGCACCACGAGGGCACGAACCGTGCGTCTTTCGAGCATGGCGTCAAGGTCTTCGACGCGCGATTCGCTGATCAGCGACAAGTGGCTGGTATCAGTTTCCTGCGCCAGGTGCGGCGGGGCAACTTGGCTTGCCTCATCTACATCTTCGACCGGTTCGGGGCATCCTGCAAGCAGCAGAGCGAGCAATGCTGGCGCGAGCCCAAGCGATCGACCTCCGCGCGACCACCTCATTTGCTCAAAACACACGCGAATCACGAACCGGTGGCACCAAACAATTGATTTGAGTCTATCACTCGCCACCTTCATGCTGCACATAGCGCGTCCCCCACCAGGTCTTCAGGCGTGCGCCCATGCCTTCTTCAAGCCCAAGCTCTCCGGGAAAGTAGAAGCGCTTGTCGCGGAGCTTCTCAGGCAAGTTTTCGCTCGCAACGAAGTGTCCGGGCGCATCGTTCGGATACACGTAGCCCTCGCCGTGACCCAAGGATTTCATCAGTTTTGTCGGCGCGTTGCGAAGATGCAGCGGCACAGGTTCATCAGGGCCTTTGCGAACCACGTCGAGTGCAGCATCAATCGCGAGATACGCCGAGTTCGACTTCGGCGCAGAGGCGAGATAGATGGTCGCTTCGGCGAGCGGAATACGCGCCTCGGGCATGCCGACGAAGTGCGCGGCCTGCTGCGCGGCAACCGCAAGTGTCAAGGCATTGGGACTTGCAAGGCCAATGTCCTCAGCGGCCGAGATGACCAGCCTGCGTGCAATGAACTGCACATCCTCACCGGCATCGAGCATGCGCGCAAGATAGTAGAGCGCGGCATCCGGGTCCGATGCGCGAATGCTCTTGATGAATGCCGAAATCGTGTCGTAATGCGCATCGCCGAGCCGATCATAGCGGGCGCGTTTTTCGAGCGCGGCTTCAAGGAGGGCGCTGCTCACTCGGTTATCAGACGCTGATTCCGCGGCGATTTCGAGCGCGTTCAGGGCTGCCCTTGCATCGCCATTCGCGGCTCGCTTCAAAAAGCCGCGCGCATCATCGTCCAAGGCAAGGTCCATCTTGCCAAGCCCACGCTCCGGACAGGCAAGTGCCGCATCGATAATCGCGTCGATGTCTTCGTCGGCGAGGGGTTTGAACGTGTAGACGCGAGCGCGCGAAAGCAGCGGGGAAATCACTTCGAACGACGGGTTTTCGGTTGTCGCCCCTATAAGATGAAACACACCCGATTCGACATGTGGCAGGAGGGCATCCTGCTGGGACTTGGAAAAACGATGAATCTCGTCTACGAACAAGAGTGTCTCGATGCGTCTTGCATGCAGCAACCGCTTCGCTTCATCAGCTTCGCGCCGCAAGTCACGTACACCGGAAGTCACTGCCGAAAGCTCGACAAAGCGAGCATCGACTTCTCGCGCGATGAGGCGTGCCAAGGTAGTTTTTCCGCAGCCGGGCGGCCCGAAAAGGATCATCGAATGCAGGCGATTGGCGGCGAGCATGGAAGCGAGCACGCCGCCCGCGCCCAAGAGATGCGATTGTCCGACGAACTCGTCGAGCACGCGCGGCCTCATGCGCGTAGCGAGCGGCGCCGTCGCTTCAAGCGAATCGATTTCAGACGTTTCGAAAAGTTCCGGCGGCATTTGCGTTTAAGTATATGAACAGGTACATTTAGGTCGGTTGACATCAACAGGAGACTGGAATCATGAGCGCGACAAGCAAGAACATACGCAAGACCACATGCTCCAAGTTGTGTTTGAGCCTATTGTGCACACTCTCGTTGGCTGGGTGCAGCGCATTTTTCTACTCGCCCCCGCCAATGACCAACTCAAGCAGCATGGTGGAATTTCTCTACCCTGATGGGCAACGCCCAGAGAATGAAGTGACCATGCCGCCAACGCTTGAACTACCGCTTCGCATCGGCATCGCGTTCGTGCCGCCAAAATCAAGCTGGGGTTCCACAGTGTCGCACGCCGAACAGATTGACCTGCTCAACATTGTCAAGCAGCAATTTGAGAATGAGGACTATGTGGAGACGATAGAAGTGCTCTCTTCTAGTTACTTGCAAGGCGTGAGTGGATTTCAAGCGCTTGAGCAGATTGGTAGCCTGCTCGACCTTGACGTGTTCGCGCTCGTGTCCTGGAATCAGGTGGTGACGTCAGATGATACGCCTGCCTCCTTGCTCTACTGGACGATCATCGGTGCCTACACGATTCCGGGAACGCGCAACAGCGTCAACACACTGCTCGATGTCGCCGTCTTCGACCTCAAGAGCCGCAAGCTGCTGCTGCGGGCGCCCGGCGTCAGCAGCGCGACCGACACCTCGACGGCCATCAGTGCAGGGCGCGTCACCAAATCGATCCGCGATCAGAGCCTGACAAGCGCAACGAATCAGATGGCGGAGAACCTTGCCTTCGAAGTCGAACGATTCAGTGAGCGTGTGAAGGAGGAAGGCGTCGCCGAGATCACCTATGGGTCGAACTACCAGGGCAGCTTCTCGCCGCTCTTAGTGTTTTTCGGCATGTTCTTGGCTGGCGTCCATCTTGTTCGTCGCCGATTCTGTTGAGGCGCTACTTCACACGGTTCGCGTACTTCGCAGGCATCTCCGGTGCGCTCTTCCTGCTGTGCTTGCCGTGGGTGGAGCGGTTCGGGTATGACCCTGATGCAATCCGAGCGGGTGAAGTATGGCGGCTCTTGACCGCCCATGTGACGCATCTTAGCGCCAATCATGCGATTCTCAATGCGCTCGGCTTTGGCCTCGCTGGTGCGGTGTTGCTGCAAGTGGCGTCGCCGCGTCAGCTACTTTTCTGCGTCGCTGGCACAGTGGCGGTGATCGACCTCGTCTTTCTCATCCCAGCTTTGCAAAGCGACGCGAACTTCGCGGGCTTCTCGGCGATTCTCTATGGATTGGCAGCGCTTGCCGCCGTGCTGCTATGGGTGAAGCGAATGTCCTGGGGCCTGCTCATCGCGTCCGCCGTGGCGGCCGCGCTCGTAACTGACTTCCTTGGCTGGCGAAGTCCGGGCTTTGAGATCGCAACCGGCACGCACGTGGTAGGTGTGGTTTGCGGGATATTCTTGGGCGTCTACCTGATTAACTCCCCACGCCACAGCGCTTTGAGGAAGTCTTGAACCGGCAGCACGCGCACGTCATCGACGAGCACCTGTTGCGCTCCCATATAGACACCGTATGTGGCCGTGCTTGATCGGCCAAGGTCTTCGGCCACCGATTTGAGGGCGCGATGGAACTTCCGCTCCCATCGATGGGACGCCTTGATCTCGATTGCCACGTGGCCGTCCTGCGTTTCGAGCAGCACATCGACTTCGCTGCCGCTGTAGGAAGACCAATAGTGCAGCGGATAGTAGAGATTTTGATAGGAAATATAGGCGCGGAGTTCATTGACGACAAGCGCCTCAAGCAAGGGGCCGAGTTCTTCCTGAGACGGTGGATACGGGAGTCGCCCGCTCAATGATCGGGTCACGCCGCAATCGAAGAAGTAGAACTTGCTCGCCTTGACTTGTCTGGTGCGGGACTTCAACTTCCATGCTGGCAGGAAGTTGCCGAGCAGCGTGTCCTCTAGAATCTCGAAGTAGTGCGCCACAGTGCTGCGCTTGACGCCCGCCTCGCGTGCGATGTTCAGCATGTTGGTTTGTTGCGCGTTCTGTCTGGCGGCCACTTCCAAGAATCTTGAGAACGCGCCAAGATTGCGCGTCAACGCCTCTTGCTGCACTTCCTGCGCGAGATAGGTCGATGTGTAGCTGTGCAGGTAATCCATTGGCTTGACGTGCCCGACAACGCTTGGCAAGGAGCCAAAGCGGAGCATCTGCATCATGTTCGCATCTTCTCCGAGCTCGCTTGAGACAAGCGGAAACATTGCTTTGCCAAGCGCTCGGCCAGCGAGCAAATTGACACCGCCGCGGCGCAATTTACGCGCACTCGATCCCGTGAGCACAAAGCGCAAGCCCTCGCCTTCAATCAGTCGGTGTACTTCGTTCAGAAGCGTAGGAATTCGCTGCACTTCGTCAATGACCACCCATGATCCGCACGCGAGCAGACGGCACTCGTCGTACAGTCGCTGCGGCGCTTGACTCAGCCGAAGAAAGGTCTCGGAATCGAGCAGATCATAGCTGCGCGCATTCGGCAATCGTTGCCGGACGAATGTGGTCTTGCCCGTGCCACGAGGCCCGAACAGGAACACCGAAGACGCTGGCGTATCGAGAATTCTGTCGTACATAGCGGTAATTTTACGCGAAAATTACCAGCTTAGTTAGTAAATGTCTTTACAGATGCTGTCCAGCGCTAGACGATGCTGAACGAGCGGGACGTGAGGTTTTTGCTCTGGGGCCTGCCCCAACCCAGCAACTCGTCATCTCCCATATATCTACCCATACAACTGTGCGCACAAATCCTTCCAAGTTCGAATATTGTCTTCAAAGAGCCATTTCTGACAAAGCATAAAATCCACTTGATCAGTATCCTTGGCCCACTTCTCATCATCGACAATCAAAAAAGGAACCACCACCTTTTCCCGCTCTTCTTGAACTTTGATGAGCAAGGAAGCAGTTACGAATTGGCGAATAAGCTGATGTACCAACACCAATTTTCCATTTGTGCCAAAGGCACTCTCGTACTTGGCTTCCCCGATAAGCAGATGATCGTCAGTCTCAAAGACAATATCCATCTCCGTATTCCTTAGGTTGTTGTATAGCAGCTCTTTGATATCTCGGTTCTTTTCATCCCGGAAGTCCTCGGATATTGAATAGTTTGGAGTAACTAGAGGCCAGAACCCCTTGTGCTTGGAAACCTGACATCCCAAGTTTTTAAAACAACACTTGTAGCGTTCCCAGAACCTGCTGGCAAGACACTCGTCTACTTCTTTTGCGATCTCCCTCTTACGCTGTCCCTTGGCATGCTCTTGCTCAACTTTTCCTTTGATCAGACTGTGCCGGTAATCTCGCACCCCTTTCCAAAACAGTTCCATGCGCACTGGAGCCGCTTTGCTGCCACTATTAGTCTGAAGAGGTTTCTTAGTCCTAAGAGTAAGAGGTTCCACGAACTCTAGCTGCTTTTCTTTTGAAAGGGGACTGAAAAACTGAGATGTCTTCCAATTCTCAGTTCGATTCTCGATGTTGAGTATTCCTGTCAGCCCTATGTTTGGATTAGCGCTCAAGAGAAATACCTCACAAACGGAGAGATGCATCCGCTTGGGATGTCTGATCTTCCGCCACAGGGTGAAGCCGAAGCCCCATCGCCTTAGCGGCGAGATTTCGCGATTTCTTCATTGACTCACTCCTTGCCGCAATTCCCGCGCAAGTTCTTGCGCTTGCTTCATGTCCTGCTATTGAGTTCTCTTGTTACCGCCATCAAGTCTAAGTGTAGCAGTGCCGCTGTCTAGGGGTGTCCGGCGCGTGCGTAGACGCCGTGCGCGGCGGATAGTCGTCAATACAAGGTGCGACAATACGAGCTTACCGAACAGAGCGACAGACAACATGCCGCGACGCTCCATTTTTACGCTTGCGCTCGCTGACATCATCGCGATACCCGGCGATCCTCTCTCCCAAATTGAGCAATTCGGCAAGGTGCACTTCGTCATGAAGGGCGGGGAAGTGTTTCGGCGCGAGACGCTGTAAGGACCTCCGCCATTTCCGACCCAGCGACCACGCCGAGAAGCACTTCAGAGAACAGCGAACGCCAAACCACACTCGGCATGGCAGCGCGGTTTTTCCTGCCGCTGATGCTCACCGCCGAACTGATGATGATCTCGCACGCGATCATCTCGGCGTTTCTTGCGCGCATGGACGACCCTGAAACAGTCCTTGCCGCGTACTCGATATCGTTTTATCTGCACGCTGCCCTCGGCAGCCCGGTGTGGGCCTGCCAAGTGGTTGCCGTCTCGTATATCCGCGATCGGGCTTCGTTTCTCAGGATGGTCTCGTTCGGCGCGTGGGTCGGCACACCGGTGATCGTGCTCTGGGCCTTTATTGGCACCACGCCGCTCGGCGACTGGGTGTACGGCGGACTCTTCGGCGCAGGCCCGGAGGTTGTGCGTGCGGCCAAGCACTGCACGCTCATCTTCATCGGCATGATCGTGTTCATCGTTCTGCGTTCGGCAATCTATGCCCTCTTCATGGTCAAGCAGCGCACGATTCTTATCACCTACGGCAGCATCCTGCGGCTCATCTCGCTCGCGCTGCTGCTCTATCTGCTATCGGGACTTGCGCAAGGCGCGGAAGTTGGCGCCGCAGCCTTAGTCGCGTGTGTCGTGATCGAAACCATCGCTGTCTATCTCATGGCACGCCCCTACTTGAGAGCGTTGCCCGAAGGCGATTCGCCGCCTCCATATCGCGACCTCATCAAGCTCTCTTGGCCGATCATGGTCATGCATCTTGCTGAGTCGGGGGTGGTGTTCTGCCTCAATATCTTTCTTGGCCGTCTGTTGCGGCCTGAACTTGCGCTTGCCGCCTTTGGCATCCTCGACAGCGTGCTGCGCGTGCTCCTGAGCCCGACCAGAAACCTCATTCCTGTGGTGCAGACGCTCGTCAATTCACCCCGCGACCTGCCTGCGGTGCTGCTCTTTTCCTTGATTGTCGGCCTTTCTTTCGCGGGCATCATGCTGCTCTTTCTGTTCGAGCCAGTGCAGGTGCTCGTGCTCATCGGCATCATGGGTGTGCCGTCGGAGATGGCTGACTATATCGCGCCCGCGCTTATCCTCGGCGCTCTGCTCGCAATCACTATGACGATTTCCGCGCTCACCCGCGGCCTGCTGATCAACGCCAAGCGCACCAACCTGATCGCGGTCTCGTCGGTGGGCCGCCTCTTGGTGGTGGTGCTTGTCGGCGGTGGCGCTATTCTGATTGACGCGCAAAACGGGGCCATGATTGGCATACTGGCGCTCATCGCCGGGTTCGCGTTCGAGGGTCTGCTGCTCGCCGGCAGGCTCTTGAAGATGCGCGGGTCTGCGCGTTGGTTTTAACTCCTCGTTTGAAGAAGCTCCCGCGTCATGTCGCACATCGAATCCATTTGTATTGCGCCTGAACACGCGAGTCCGCAGCTAGCAACAAATCGTGTTCGAGTCGAAGCCGCGCTCGGCCTGCTCGGTGATCGTTATGCTGGGCGCTCGCCAGTGACAGTGTCGTTCATTGCAGCTGAAGAGGTTGAGGCGTTCAACGAACGGACTGGCCTTGCCATCACCGCGGCGGACACGGGGCGCAACCTCGTCACGCGCGGCGCGGACCTCAATCAACTTGTCGGCAAGCGCTTCACGGTCGGCGAGGTTGAGTTTGAAGGCATGGAACTGTGCGAACCCTGCGCGACGCTCGGCGGCAGACTCGCAACCGAAGAGGTCTCGGCAGCGCACATCGTGCGCGAGTTCACCCACAGGGCCGGACTGCGTGCCTTTGTGCGCTCGAGCGGCGAGCTTCAAGTCGGCGATGCACTGCGCCCTATCTAATTTCTCTGTATATTGAACGTAGATGAGCGCGGCTTTTTCTCTCAGCAACCACTTCCTCCTGGCCATGCCGAGCCAGATGGGTGGCTATTTCGGTAATACAGTCACCTACATCTGCGAGCATTCGGAGCGCGGCGCGTTTGGCATTATGGTCAATCGGCCGACCGACCTGAAGGTCGCTGAACTCCTTGAGCAACTCAGTCCGAACACGAGCTTTGACGATGGCATCTACGTGCTTGAAGGCGGCCCTGTGGAGAGAGGTCGCGGCTTTGTGCTGCATTCGAGTGATGTCGTGCTCGAGGACAGCATGAAGATGACGGACACCCTGTCACTCACCACTTCGCGTTCCATTCTTGATGCCATCAGCGAGCGAGAAGGCCCGAGCAAGTACCTCGTTGCCCTCGGCTACTCGGGATGGGGCCCCGGCCAGCTTGAGGAGGAAATGGAGGAAAGCGCGTGGCTGAGCTGTCCTGCCGACGAGCGCGTGCTGTTCGAAGTGCCGTTCCATGACCGCCTCGATGCTGTCGCCGCCTTGCTCGGCATTGACCTGCGCCTATTGGTGCCGCGGCGTGGAGAAGCGTGAGCGGCCGAAGAGTTTCGAGCGTCATCGCCTTCGATTTCGGCACAAGCAGGATCGGTGTCGCGAGCGGCCAAACACTGACAGCATCAGCGACGCCGCTGCCAAGCATCAGGCACGGGCGCCGACGACCCGACTGGCAAGCGATCGAACAACTCCTGAGGCGATGGCAACCGGAAATTCTTCTTGTCGGGCTGCCACTCAATATGGACGGTACCGAGAACGACATCTGCTGCCTCGCGAGGGGTTTCGCAGATGAACTCGCAAAGCGGTTTGATCGGCCTGTCGAGATGGTTGACGAGCGGCTGAGCACGCGCGAAGCGCACGAACGCAAGGATCATCTGAAGGGAGGCGACATCGATTCGCTGTCAGCGCAGGTGATTGCCGAAACTTGGTTCGGCTGCGCGTGACCCGCAGGCCAGTTTTCGCGGTATGCTGACAGCATTCCTACGCATGGATTTGCTATGGCTCGCCTGAACTTCGCGGAAGAGATCATCTTGCTGCTACTCGACGATGAGACTGGCAAGATGGAAAGCGTCCATCCGACAGTGATGGAAATGCTCATGGCGGGCGCCGCCATGATGGACTTGGCGGTGCGCGGGCGCATCGACTGCGACCTCGAAAAGGTTTTTGTCACCAACGATGAACTGACAGGAGAGCCGATGCTCGACCTTGCGTTCGAGGAAATCAGAAATTCAAGCGAGAACTTGCATCCGCGGCAGTGGATTCAAAAGCTCTCTGATCGAGGCTTGGAACTCCGCGATATGGCGCTCGCGCACCTGGTGACGCGCGGCATTTTGCGAGAGGAAGAAAAGAAATTCCTGTGGGTGTTTGGCGGCAGGCGCTACCCGGTGGTGGACGACCATGAAGAGCGCGAGGTCAAGATGCGGCTCATGGATGTCCTCTTGAGCGATACCATCCCGGACCCACGTGATGTCGTGCTCATCTGTCTCGCCGATGCAGCCGACGTGTTTCAGGTGATCTTGAGCCCGCGCGAACTCAGGCTCGCCGATAAGCGCATCACGCAGGTGCGGCAGCTCGACCTCATCGGACAAGCCATGTCGCAAGAAATTCAGCGCACGATCTTCGACATTGCCGTCGCTATCTCCCAAGCACACCAGCCACGCTAGGGTGAGTTGCGCGGCTGGTAGGCGCGATCGGATTCGAACCAACGACCTCTACCATGTCAAGGTAGCGCTCTAACCAACTGAGCTACGCGCCTATATCGGCAGTGAAGAGGGTGCGGCGCACTAGGGCGTAGGGCCGCCGACCCGCAGATTGATACTTAGCAGCTTTCGCCACTTTCTATGGGTTTCATCGTGCCGCTGCAATTTTGCAAGAGCCTGACGCCATCGGGTCCACCGTGGAAATCGGTAAAGTTCGTCTCCTCGCTATCAGCTTCAATCTTGCAATAGCCCTTGACCGCGCATCGGTTGATAAAGGCTTCCGCTCCGTACCCCGCCTGCTCGGCCGCAAGCACGTGCGTTGTGCAGCTTTCACTTGCCGGTGCCGCTGCCCATGCTGTCTCGCAATCAGCAGTGGTAATGGGGGTGTCGCTCAGCGGACTACTATATTGCGCGAGGGCAGCGCTAGAGAGCAGCATGAGACCAATCATCGCGAGGGGTGTTCTTAAAATACGCATTGTGTACCTCCGAGTTGCGTGGCGCGATTATGCGCTGATCGCACGCTCAAGACAACCGCGACTTTCGTTGATAGTCGGCTGGTTCACGCCGCGCGCCCGACTTTGTACATTCTGATCAAGTCCATCCTTGGACTTGATCAGACTCGCAAAGCTTCAATTTCGATTGAAGATTTGCTCGTGAATTCAATGCCTTACGGCACTGAATTCAGAGGGTACATCCATGTGCCCGCCCCTGCGGGCGGCTCCGCCGTGCATTCCCGCTCCTGCGGGAATGTCATCGGGCACTTCCATGTGCTCGGCCCTGTGGGCGGCTGAGCCGTGCATCTTTGCTCCTGCAAAGATGTCGGCGGCTGCAAGGGAAGCTCTGTTATTCAGATCTTCCCTATATGATTTCTTTGCCGACCGGCTTGGCTTGAAGCCAGTCTTGATCTTTCGTGGACGGCTCGGAACCCTCTTGGCACTGATCAAGCAGTTCATCGACCGAGGTAGCGCGCTTCAAGCTCAGCTTTGAGTTTGACCTCGAAATCTTCCTGCAACGGATCAAGCGCGCCGAGAATATCCATCAAGTGCTCGTTGTCCTCGCGCCCCTGCCATATCTTTGCATACCGACCGTCAGCATAGCCATGCGCTTGGCGAAAGCTGTTGAGAAGGTTCTTGCCGATGTACAGACCGTGAAGTTCATCAAGCGCCATCGGCAGACTCGTGAGCAATGCCGCAAATGCTTGCGCATCAAAGCCCTTGGTTTGCAGAGACGATTCAGCCAAGCGTTCAACCGCCTCGCGAAACTCGACGCGAGCGTCTTGCGCTTGCAGGGCTTCGATCACTTCGCCTGAGACATGCGCTTGAGCCAAATCAATGCGCCCGTCGCGCAGCATCTCGCTCAAGCCGAAGTGCCAGATATCGACGATCTCCAGCCGCACTTGATCGAGGTCAGGCTGCTGATGCTTCCACCACTTCCAGCCGTAGTGTTCTAAGAGCTCGGCGCACTCAACCCAAATCGCACGGCAGTAGGCATAGCCTTGCTCGCGCCAGTCACTGTGAATCTCCAGATTGTGGCGCTCTTGCAATGCCGCCATGCGCAGCACACGCTGCTTGACGGCTTCGGCATTCACTAGCTCACCTGCGAGAGCGCCTGCTCCAAGTCTTCGATGATGTCGTCGATGTGCTCAATGCCAACCGAAAGCCGCATGGTTTCCGGCTGCACGCCGACCGACGCCAATTCTTCCGAGGTGAGCTGGCGGTGCGTCGTGGAGGCCGGATGGCAGGCGAGCGACTTGGCGTCGCCAATGTTGACCAGCCGCTTGAAGAGCTTGAGCGCGTCGTAGAACTTCACGCCGCCATCGAAGCCGCCTTGAACGCCAAAGGTCAGAATGCCCGATGCCTTGCCATTCATGTAGCGCTTCGCGAGCGCATGATATGGGTCATCGGCCAGACCAGCATAGCTCACCCACTCGACCTTTGGGTGCCCTTTGATGTACTCGGCCACGGCAAGCGCATTCGCACAGTGCCGCTCCATTCTCAAAGAGAGTGTCTCGATGCCTTGCATAATGAGAAATGCGTTCATCGGCGACAGCGCAGAACCTGTATTGCGCAGCGGCACGGTACGCGCGCGACCGATATAGGCGGCAGGGCCAAGTGCTTCGGTGTACACCACGCCATGATAGGAAGGCTCCGGCTCGTTGAGTCCGGGATACCGCTGGGCGTGCTCCGCCCAAGGGAACTTGCCAGAATCGACAAGGATGCCGCCGAGCGTCGTGCCGTGCCCGCCCATGTATTTGGTGAGCGAATGCACGACGATGTCGATGCCGTGCTCGATTGGCTTCAGCAGCACCGGCGTCGGCACCGTATTGTCGGCAATGGTGGCAACGCCTCGGCTTCGAGCCATCTCGGCAATCGCGGCAATATCGGGAATGTTGCCTGCCGGATTGCCGATGGTTTCGACAAAGACCGCCTTGGTGCGCGCATCAATCAGCGCATCGATCGCCTCGGGCGAATCGTCCTTCGCAAAGCGCACTTCAATGCCCTGCGCTGGCAGCATGTGCCCGAACAGCGTGTAGGTGCCGCCATAGAGCTGCGGCACGGACACCACATTGTCGCCGGCGGATGCCAGATTCAAGATCGAGTAGTTGATGGCGGCGCTGCCGGCAGAGACCGCAAGCGACCCGACACCGCCTTCGAGCAGCGCGAGCCGCTGCTCAAGCACATCATTGGTGGGGTTCATGATGCGCGAATAGATATTGCCGGGCACGGCGAGATTAAAGAGGTCCGCGCCGTGCTGCGCGTCGTCAAACTCGTAGGCGACGGTCTGGAAGATTGGCGCCGCGACTGCCTTGGTCGTGGGATCAGTTTGATATCCGCCGTGAATGGCTGCTGTTTCGTCTTTCATTGGGTGGGTGCCTGCAGGTCCTTGGTCTCTGATGGGTGTGCGGGTCCGCTGCCTTATTCCGGCAAGGTTGGGCATTCTGCCATAAATCAAACTTGTAATCATATGCGGGAGCGCGGCGGAGGTCCGGGTTCAATACATTGAAATATCCCCGTCCGCCCCAATCTTTACGCATCCTTTAGGACGAAAGACGCGCGCATGGCTGAAGCGCACTACTTGCCGGTGCTGCCACTGAAGAACACAGTGGTCTACCCTGAACTCATCATGCCGCTTTTTGTCGGGCGGCAGAAGTCATTGAATGCGGTCAAGGCGGCGGCAGAGCGGGAGTCGCAGCTAATCTGTGTGGCGCAGCGCAACAGCGAGCTCGATGCGCCGAAAACCCAAGACCTGCACGCCGTCGGCACTATCGTGCATATCAAGCGTATCGAACGTCAAAAGCAGGGCAGCCAAGTGGTCGTGCAGGGCATTCGTCGCTGCCGCATCACGCGCACCGTGCAAACGCAGCGCTATCTTTCCGCCGAGTATGTCGAAATGGACGATGTTGCGATCGGTGGACTCGGCGATGAAGACACTGAAGCGCTCGCCCTGTTGCGGGAAACGCTTGCAATCAGCCGCCAAATCGCGCTGCTCTACGACTCGGAGCACGGCGAGGACATGTTCCAGCAGATGATTGGTTCGCTCTCCAATCCAGTCACGCAGATGTACCGTATCGCGTCAGTCATCGACATGGAAGTCGCCAAGGATCAGCGCGTGCTTGAAGCCGATGACGCGCTTTCGCTCGTCAAGATCATGCACGAGATAGCTTCGGGCGAGCTGAGCATTACCCAGCTTCGCCAAGAAATAGCGACGCGCGCACGCTCGGACCTCGAACAGAATCAGCGTGAACATCTGCTGCGCCAGCAAAAGCGCGCCATTGAGGATGCGCTCGGTGAACTCGGCGATGGCGACAGCGACGTGACCGAGCTGCGCACGCTGCTCGACAAAATAGACCTTCCCGAACATGTCGCCAAGGAAGCCAACAAAGAGCTCAAGCGATTGACGCGCATGTCGCCGCAAGGGGGTGATTACCAGGTCACGAGAAGCTACCTTGAACTCATCTCCGAGTTGCCCTGGGGCAAGTACACGGACGATTGCCTTGACCTCGCACGCGTCGAAGAGGTGCTTGAGGAAGACCATTACGGACTTGAGGACATCAAGGAGCGCATCCTTGAAAACCTCGCGGTGCTGCACCTCAACCCCAAGGCCAACGCACCTATTCTCTGCTTCGTCGGTCCGCCCGGCGTCGGCAAGTCCTCATTAGGCCAATCCATCGCGCGCGCCATGGGACGGATATTCGAGCGAATCAGTCTCGGCGGGCTGCATGACGAAGCCGAACTGCGAGGCCACCGGCGCACCTACGTCGGCGCCATGCCGGGCCGCATCGTGCAGGCCATCAATCGTGCCGACGTATGCAATCCGCTCCTGATGCTCGACGAGATCGACAAGCTCGGTCGCGACTTTCGCGGCGACCCGGCGGCTGCACTCCTGGAGATACTCGACCCGGCGCAGAACAAGGACTTTCGCGACAACTACCTGAATCTCGCGTTCGACATCTCCAAGGTGTTCTTCATCACCACCGCCAACACGACGGAGGGCATTCCGAGGCCGCTGCTTGACCGCATGGAACTGCTCGAGCTTTCGGGCTACAGCGACTTCGAGAAGAAGCACATCGCGCGGCAATACCTGATACCGCGCCGCCAGAAGGAATCGGGGCTGAGGAAGACACAGCTTCGCATCAGCGACGACGCGCTGCACAAGATCATCCGGCGCTACACGCGCGAAGCGGGGGTGCGCGAACTTGAGCGCACCATCGGGCAGATGGCGCGCAAGCGCGCGCGCGTCATCGTCGAGCACAAGCAGCGCACCAGCCGGGCGCCGCCGATGCGCGTCATTGAGGACAAGCAGCTCGGAGAGCTGCTCGGCCCGCCGAAGTTCCCCGATGAGCAGCCGCGCAAAGCGCTCCTGCCGGGGGTGGCCGCCGGCCTCGCGTGGACTGCGGTCGGCGGCGAGGTGCTGTACGTTGAAGCGGCGATGACCGATGGCGAGGGCAAGCTCGCGCTCACGGGACATCTCGGCGATGTCATGCAGGAGTCGGCGAAGGCGGCGCGCAGCTATGTCTGGTCAATGGCCGACAAGCTCTCGCTTGACCGCGATAAACTCAAAAATACCGGCCTGCACATTCACGTGCCGCAGGGCGCAGTGCCGAAAGACGGCCCGTCGGCCGGAATTACCTTGGCCACCGCGATTGTCTCGGCCTTGAGCGGCAAGCCGGTGCGCGACGACACCGCCATGACCGGCGAACTCACCCTGACCGGCCTTGTGCTGCCGGTGGGAGGCATCAAGGAAAAGGTGCTCGCGGCGCATCGATCAGGCATGCGCGGCCTCGTGCTGCCGAAAGCCAATGAAGCGGACCTTCAGAAGCTGCCGGAGAATGTGCGCGAGGAGCTCACGGTGACCTTCGCCGAGAATTTGCTTGACGTGGTTGCAGCGACGATTCCGCAGCTTGAGATGAAGGCTTCGTCTTAGGGAAGCTCTGAATTACAGAGCTTTCCTAATTGAATGCGCGCGCAAGCAACGCCCCAACGCTTCGTAGAATAAATTATGCTAACCTGATTTCCAGCTTCTTCAAGAGGAAGATGAGTGTTGTCGTCACACATTACCTTCATCAAGATTACCGTCTGCATGATGTTGTCTGCGCTCTTGGTTGGCTGTGTGGGCATTTCGCGCCCATCGACGCAAGTGCTCGATATCAAGAGCAATCCGCCCGGCGCACTCGCTGAGCTATCCGTCGGACGCCAGTGCGTCACGCCGTGCAGTCTCGTGGTGCCGCGTAAAGATGACATCGATATTAAGTTCTCTCTAGCAGGCTACCAAGACCTTGCGGCTGTCGCCGAGTCGAAGCTCGATCAAGCAGGACTCGCTCATATCGCCGGCAACGTTGCGACCGGGTATCTCACTTTGGGCGTGGCATCGGCGGTCGCTCTTTTGGCGGGTATTGCCAGCGTTTTCGATCCTGGCGCAAGCGTCGGCCCCGGGGTCTGGATAGTTGCCGGCGCCGTGTGCGTGTACTTGATCTATGCCACGGCGCGCGATGCGGGCAAAGGCAAGGCTCGCGCGCTGCAGCCCAACCCTATCGAAGTTGAGCTTCAGCCGATTTCACAACCGAACGCGCCAGCGGCCGCCGCACGCAATAGATAGGCAATAGCCCACTGACCTTGCATAACGCTGGCGCCTCGCGAGCCGCCTACCCGGCCAGCTTCAAAACTTGAGTCACTTCCTCTGCGGCAGGGGGTTCGAAATTGCAGCCTTTGCGAAGGATGTTCTGTCGAAGTGACTCGATTTCTCCTTTCAGGTCTGACAGTGCCTGCCTCTCCGCCGCTCCGATCTTCGGACTCAGGAGAAGAAGGTCGATCAAAATCCAAGGCGGACCCGCAACCACCCACGATAAAGCACGCCCTTCTACACCGAGATTTGCGGATTCTTCAATGTGATGGTGAAGGTCCATGAGCCGCTCGCGCATCTGCACGGCTTCGGCGGCAAGGCCATCGCAATCCAAGTGCTGATATTTGGCAGGCGGGATGAAGGTGGCATCGACGTCGCCAGTGCTAGACGAGCAGGCTGTGACGATGAGCAAAGCCCCCACAAGGGCGGACGCGCGCATGATTAAAGCCCGTCAGGCCCGCAGTCTTTTTGCAGGAAACCGATCATCGACTCGTACAGCAAGAGTTGATGGTGGTAGAAGAGCGTGTTGTAGAAGTGGTCGGCACCTTCTAGCGGCACGTACTGGTAATCCTTCCCGTGACGTTCGAGTTCCCTCACGTACTTCTCGGCGTGAAGTGGCGGGACGCGCTGATCCACATCACCGTGAACAAGCAGGATCGGAACATTGACCTTCTCCACTTCCTTGATCGGCGAGATGCTGTCGTCCCACATGCGAATCTGCTCGATTCCGGGGGCGCCGTCTAGAAGAAACCTGTAGTAGTTCAGCTGTTGATTGCGATCAGTGACAGCCGCGCCCGCAACGACGCATTGATAGATCTGCGGGTCGCGCGCAGCCGCCACCAATGCCGCGTAACCGCCATATGACCAGCCATACATGGCCATGCGGTTCGGATCGGCGAGCCCTTCCTCGACAAGGTGGAGCGCGCCATCGTCCTTGTCGTCTTGCATCTTGTAGCCGCCCTGGCCACCTTTGATGAAAGCAGAACGATAGTGCTCCATGCCATAGTTTCGCGATCCTCGATACTGTGGTTGCAGCACGAGATAGCCGTTGTTGGCGAGCATTTGGCCCCATTCGTCGTAATCGACCACCTCGCCCACAAACGGTCCGCCGTGCGGCATGACGACAAGCGGATACGGCGGCTCGGCATTGGGCACGGTGATGTAGGCGGGTATCCGGCGTCCGTCGCGGCCCTCGTATGTGATGTAGCGCACATCGGCAAGCTGACCTGCCTCTAGCAGCGGGTTCTGACTGCCCACGATTTCGAGTTTCCCGTCCTTCAGCAGGTAATAGGTGCCGGGGTCGCGCGGCCCCCAATTGCGAATCAATATCGTCTGTCCATCTCGCGAGCGACTGAAATCGAGCCGATGAGCGTTTGGAATAACGCGCTCAAGCTGGCGCTGAATCGCGTCTTCTTCGGCGTCCCAGTACTCGATGTGGCGCTTGTCCTTCGACCAGGTGACGCCGACGATCACATCTGGATTTGCCCAGTAGTTGCTACTGGCCACGAGGCTGCCAATGTCCACATCGCTGCGTTTGTAAATTGGCTCGACGATCGACTTGCTTTCTATATTGAAGGACCACAGGCCTTCCGTGTTTTCTCCGTGATTCGCGTACACGTAGAGGTGGCCGGGATTATCCTCCTGCATGGCACCGACACCAAAATACTCAAAGTCGTTAATATGTTGTCGATATATCTCCTGCCAATCGGAATCGCCCGGCTCGCGGTGGTACCACGTGTAATAGCCAGAGCGCTCATCGAAGCCTTGGGCGAGGCGAGGCTCTCCGTCCGCTGTAAATCGAATGGCACCGACCCTCAGCTTGCCGCGAATAAGGAGCTTCTTCGCACCGGTCTTGATGTTCATTTCCCAGTAGGCTTGAGGGCGGAAGGCCTGCTGAATCCTGCCCGCCGGGCCGTCCCGGTCGTAGTTCTCGTAGGAGACGATCACATGATCAGGCTTGGATGGCAGGCGGTTGACCACTGTCGGCTGCGAATCCTGATCATAGCTTTCGAGTTCTTCGGTCTCGATATCCAGAAGTGCGTACTTGAACTCATAGACGCCTTCGTTAAACCCTTCAATTTGATCCCGCACCTTCTGGCGCGCGGTGAAGCCAATGACTGAATTGCTGAGCCAATTGAAGCCGATGATTTCCATGGGATCGGCGTTGACCCGAAACGGCTCGTTGGAGAGATCCGACGTGTCGTAGACCTCCAAGACGGGGTCAGCTTCCTTGGTCGGAATCTTCAAGAGCGCAAGCCGATCACCTTCCGGCGAGAGCTCAACACCGCTCATGTATTCGCGCAGCGCCCAGTATTCGAGCGGATAGGGATCGGCCGCGAACCCGCTTGTCGCGAGCAACAGCATCAACACCGAAGCTGATTTTGAAACTATTGAAGGACACATGCCTCGCGGCCTCGAACCAGCGAGCTTGGCGGTATTCATAGTCTTCGCTCCGTATGTGTTGTGTGAAGAACTGTAACCGAGACGACCTTCCACCATTGAACCTATGGCGAAAAGTCGAGCAAACCTCCCACAAGGGCAGTCATGTGCCGAGCACTATTCGCCACCCCCAAAATTCAACTGCACGTTGAAGAAGAACATCCTGCCGTCGATATCATAGCCAGCACCGAGCGGCACATTGGATGCGACGGCAGGACCTTCGTTCACGAACGGCGGCGATTGGTCCAACAGATTGCGCGCGCCGCCGCCGATGGTTAGACGATCACCGCGCCAGTACAGCGAGACGTTGTGCAGGTAGTAGTCGCTCGTCCATTCAATATCACGGCATAAGACATCATCAGGCGGCCCCAAGCATGTGTTGCTTTCGCCGCTCACATCATCCCAGTCGTCTTGGAACGCCGCATCGCTTTTCACGCCATCGAGGTAATCGATGCGCCATCCAAAGTCCCAGCGGTCGTATTCGAGGCTTAACCCCACTTGGAAGTTCCATGCCGGGAAGTACCACTCACCTTGGAACTCGGAGAAGTCCAAATTGCCGTCTTCATCAAGTTCCTTCGTCGATCGCTCCAGCAGGCGATGCGCGTTGAAGTCAATTCGAAGCAGCCAGGGGCGCTCGAAAATGGTCAAGGTGTCTTCAAAGAACATATTGACATCGACACCTTCAACACGCTGAAGGTCGCGATTGATGAACGCCTGGTCGATGATACTGAGGCGCGGAATCACTGGGTCAGACAAATCTCTCGCGATGCGCGCGCAGTAGGGGCTCTCTCCGGTCTCCGTGAAGAAGCAGTCATTGATGATGAACTGCGCGCTTGGCTCAATGATCTCATTCCTAATCTCGATCTCGTAGAGGTTGGCCGCAACACCGAGCTGAAATCTGTTGGTGAACGGCTGCTCCCATGAAAAGCCGAGCGTCTTGGAGGTGGAGGTCTCCTCGTCGAGGGATTGCGTGCCACCCGCAGACACTTCAGTCGAAAACGTATTAAAGCCGCCATTCCATGCGATGGTCGGGTCCACGCCTTCCCTGCGGCAGTTCTCAAGCACAAATTCTTCTCGAAGATCGTTTTCCGGCACATGGGTGTTGTTGAGCTGGTCATACGCGAGTTCCGGAATGAAGCAGGGGTCAACCAGGTTCTGGAAGCCGGTCTGGCCGCGCAAGAAAAGCTCGCGAAGGTTCGGCGCTCGATACGATGTCCCGCGTGTCGCGCGCAGCAGTAAGGAGCTGAACGGACGATAGCCCAGCTTGAACGCTTCAGTCCATGCCTCGCCGTAGTATTCATCATCGGTGAGCCGAGCCGACAGGTTCAGTGTCAGCTCTTCGGCGAGCGGAAGACCTGCGAACACGGGCACTTCGACCTCGGCAAACAATTCCTTGGTGACCTTGTCGCCAGCAGCGCCGCCGTCTGCAAAGAACCCGAAGAACAGGCCTTCGCCAGCCACCGCATCAGGAACGGAATTAATCTCATCCTTGCGCCATTCGATACCGAGGCCAGCGATCACGTTGCCAGCGGGAAGCTCGAAGACATCTCCGGACATGAAGAAGGTGAAGATGGTCTGTTCGTACTCGGTTTCGAAGTCGCGCGTATCAAACACATAGTCGCGCTCGGCTTGGGTGGCGAAATCGCCGATCACTTCCGGCGGATACAAGCTCGGCGCAAACATATTGACTGGCACACAGCCCGGCGCAACATCGGCAGCCAAGGGTGCACCGGTGTCGTTCTCGCAAGGGGTGCTGGTCGTCGAGTAGGTGCCGATGGCAAGATTCAAACGATCATTTCGCACACCAGGTCGGCTTGAGTCACCCTCTGACGAGCTGAACATAATCGCCACATCGAAGCTCCAGTCGCCGAAGGTTCCGACGTTCAGAAAAGGGAGGTCGCCGCTCAAGCCGCCGACAAATCTTGATTGCGTGACCTCGGTGCTGATGAGGTTTCTATCCCCGGTCACCGACACGATTGGACGCACTCGCTGCGCACCCAAGGCGCCTGGCACGACGCCAAAGGCTGCTGGAGAGCAGGCTTCCGGCGACAGGCCAAAGCAGCCGTTGAGATTGGTGTAGTACTCCGAAAACGACTTGACATAGTTGGGGTTCGTCAAGAGTTCCGCTTCCGCAAGGCCGCAGTCCACGCCGCCTTCAGCGTCTGGATTGCAGGGATTGAACGGGTTGCCAGCCGGCACCCACGGAAAGAGCTGGCCCGAACCAGAATTCGAAAAGAAATCCTGACGGCCCCAGAGAAACTCAAAATACGGCGTCAGGTTCATCTCGCCTTCAAAGGTGTATTCGCCATAGGCGAACAGGCTGGTTCGATCATAGTCCGGACCGATGTGCGCAAATCGATCTCGGCCGTTGATGTCGTAATCGCGGAAGTTCACGTCTGTGAGTCCATCGCCGTCGCCATCGACACCAAATGTGCCGAACCTGCTGTTCGCCTCGGAGAAATTCGGCCAGCCGCCGTTACTTCTGCCGGGCGTGTAATAGATGCTCCCCGCCCCGGGCACGACGATGCGCCCAGCCAAGGAACCAAGCGCACAGTCGTCGAACGGCATGTTGAAGTTGGTGGAGTACCTAAGATCTTGGGTGCGCACGCGCCCGTTCTCATCGATCTCGGCGTTGCGGTCGCAGTCTTTTGTCCACGGCCTATCAGCCATTTCAACGGCTTCCACGTCGCGATACTCGATCGCTGCGCCAACAAATCCGCGGTCCCAGTTTCGCCCCCACGTCAGGTTGAGAGTGTGATTCTGACCCGCGCCATGCTGTGGAATGTTTGAATAGGTCTCGAATTCAAAGCCGTCAAAATCCTTGCGCAGGATGGCATTGACGACGCCGGCGACAGCATCCGACCCGTAAATTGACGAGGCGCCATCAAGCAGGATGTCGTACTGCTGAACGAGCGACGCCGGCACGAGATTCAAGTTCGGATTGGTCGGTGCGCCTTCGACACCGGCTGGCGCGACTCTGCGGCCATTGATAAGCACCAGTGTGCGCGAGGCTTCAAGACCGCGCAGGTTGACCGTCGAAGAACCAGGCCCATCGTCGAGCACAAAGCCTTGAAACGTCAGGTTCACCTGTTGGCCAGACGCCGACGTGGACTCCTGCAAAATGTCAGCGGCGTCGAGCAGCCCCGATTCACGAGAAATTTCGCCAGTGATAATTTGCAGTGGCGAGATGCTCGAAAAGGTATCGCGCCTTAGCCTCGAACCGGTGACCACGACCTCTTCAATCTGCCGCGTGTCTTCGCCCGCCGCCGCCTCGCTCTCCGCGGACACATCCTGCGAGGCGATGTCTTCTTCGTCCTCCGCTTCTTCCTGTGCAAGCGCAATATCAGGCGCGAACAATAATGCCCCCCAAAGCATCGAACACGCGAACAACACCCACCCTTGCGTCACTCCGATTGACCTCATGGCAAAGACCTCCTTATAGAATTACTTGACTTGCCTCGATGCTCCAAACGAGCGCAATCTCGGGGAGCGCACCATATTCAGAACGTGAATCCGTGTCTTGAGGCTCGGAACGCAGACTTCCCGAGCGACATGTTGCGAAATGTAGCATAAACTGCGAGTGGTGCTTACAGGCACTGTGGTGAACGTCCCACCGACACGCTTGGGCTGGCGACGAACACGACTCGACAGCACTATTGACTTGCGATAGCACAACATTTAATACTTGCATTCGCACAACGGAATAGACTTGTACAAGTCCGGTAAGCGCAGCCCATGACCACGCCTCACGAAAAGCTTGCTTCCTCCCTCACACAACTTGCAGGACTACAGCGCGGTGGAAGGCGCGTGTTTCGCACGAGGGAATTGACGCGCACGCACTGCGAACGACTGCTCAAGCAAGGATTTCTCCGCGAAGTGATCAAAGGCTGGTTGATATCTACAAGTCCTGATTCGGCGCCGGGTGACACAACGCCATGGTTCGCCTCATTCTGGGAATTCGGCGCGCTTCGGTCAGGATTGGCAGCTCTCGCCCGAGCAGTCGCTGCTCTACCATACCGAGCATGCCACCGTCCCGCAGCAAGTGATCACCTATACCCCAAAGGGGACGAACAACAGAGTCGACCTGTTATTTGGCTCATCGCTGTACAACCTTCGTCAGCATGCGATGCCAGCGGAAGCAGACCTGACAAGTCGCGACGAATTGCGAATGTTCCGGCTCGAATCCGCAATCGTCCGTGTACCTGCGACCTTTTTCAATCGCTACCCGACTGAAGCACAGGTCGCCCTCGCGGGCATTCATGACGCGACTGAGATACTTATTCGGCTGCTCGATCAGGGGCGCTCGGTGATCGTTGGCCGGCTCGCCGGCGCGTTTCGTCGCGTCGGTCGTGAAGAGATCGCTGATGAAATCAAAACCGTCATGGCGCAAGCCGGATATGATGTGCGCGAAACAGACCCCTTCTCGCGAGAACACGCCCTTGCACAGATCAAACAGGCAGATGCCCCAATCGTCGGGCGTCTTCGGTCTTGTGGCAGTCAACGCGCGAACAGGTAATCGCGGTTTTTCCTAAGCCACCCGGTCTCCCGAAAGACATTGACGCCTATCTCGCCAGCATTGATGAAGCCTATCGCATTGATGCGTACCATTCGCTTTCCATCGAGGGCTACCGCGTCACGGTCGAACTCATTGATCGAGTGCGTTCAGGCGATTGGAACCTGGACGGTCAAGGGAGCGACAAGGCAGACCGCAACGCACTTGCCGCACGCGGCTACTGGCAGGCTTTCAGGCGCGTCCGCTCGGTGGTTCGAGATATTGTCAAGGGAGAAGCACCAGGCCCGCTTGTTGCTGAGCATCACCGCGATTGGTATCGAGAGCTATTCCAGCCTAGCGTTGCCGCGGGACTCATCGAGCCACCGGCGCTTGCTGGATATCGGATTGAGGCAATCTACCTGCGTGGCTCACGTCATGTACCACCTCGCTCGGAGGTGCTACCCGATGCCATGTCTGCCTTTTTCGAGTTGCTCCACAACGAGAATGAGGCGTGCGTGCGGTTCTTGGTCACTGGCTGTTCGGCTACATCCACCCATACCCCGACGGCAACGGGCGAATCGCTCGTTTTGTGATGAACGCCTTGCTCGCATCGGGTGGCTACTCGTGGACGACTATCCCGGTCCATGAGCGTAGCGCCTATCTTGCGTCGCTCGAATGCGCGAACCTAGATCACGATATTGTCCCGTTCACTGAGTTCATCGCGAAGCACATGCTGAACGTACCACTCTCGAGAGGCTTGCAATCAGACGAATAGTGAAGTCAATATAGTGCCTCCTTCCGCAGTTCTGAAGATATGCAGACCGAAACACACCCCAAAACCCTCGTCTTCAGCTTCGATGGCACCGGCAATGAACCCGCTGACGCAGGGGGCTTCACCGAGGATGAGAGCATCAGCAATGTCCTCAAGCTGCACATCCTCATGGGTGGCAGCCTAGAGGGCAGAGCCACCACATCAACCCCCGCGGGCAGTCCGCAGCACACCTTCTACTACAGCGGCATCGGCACGCGCGTCAGTAACCGCGTTGTTTCGCTGCTGAACATGATGGTCGCGCCGCGCTTCGGGGATGCGCGGCGGATACTTAGCGCCGCTCGAACTGACTTGCTTGCATCCTATGAACGCGGCGATCGCGTTCTTGTCTTTGGCTTCAGTAGAGGGGCTGCGCTTGCCCGCAAGTTCGTCAGCCAGATGCTCGAAGAGAACTTAAGCGACGAAGTCGCTTTCCTTGGCGTCTTCGATACGGTCGCGGCACTCGGCGGCGTGCATCGCAAGGGCGAGCGCATACGCACCGATGTCGTCTTCGAGAACGGCAGCCTGCATGAGGGCGTGCGACGGGCGGTGCATCTGCTCGCGCTCGACGAAACGCGCATTCCGTTCACGCCAACGCAAATCAACAAAGACCAAGGCAACCCGGCGCGCATTCTCGAAGCATGGTTTCCGGGCGTGCATAGCGATGTCGGTGGCGGCTACTGGCTCGATGGCCTGTCGGACATTGCGCTTGCGTTCATGATGCGCGAATGCCAGCGGACGCTCGGCGACGATGTGCGGATTGACGCTGGCACGCGCGAGTCCTTGCAAACGCTGCTGAGACACAAAGGCGATGCCTTGCCCGGCATTGAAGTTGACGACCTGCTCGTGCATCCCATGGTGCACGGCGCACTGCATTCACATTCGGGACTCATGGTCAAAGTCGGCAAGGAAGCACCGCGACGGGTATGTGTGCGCGTCAATGATCATCCGAGCAGCGACCCGGCGGACACGCCAATCGTGCACCACAGTGTTGGCGCCCGCTTCGCGCAGGTGTCCGGCTATCGCCCGAACGCGCTCAGGGGGCTGCGGTTTCGGTTGCTCATGCCGGACGGGCGCGTGTCCAAGGATGCTATTGATGGCATCGCTGGCCTGCTTGAGAATCAACCGCCTGCGCGGAACCTGGGCACAATGCCTATGCCATAATGCGAAGCCATTTGAAGGCGAGCGCGTGCGTGCCCATCAGCGGTTCAATCACTGGCAAGGAGCTACAAAAGGCAGGGCTCAAAATCACCTTGCCACGGCTCAGGGTGCTTGAGATATTTGAGGATTCGGACGAGCGCCACTTGAGCGCGGAAGATGTCTACCGCAAGGTATTGGATTCCGATGCGTCGATTGGACTTGCCACGATCTACCGCGTGCTGACGCAGTTCGAGTCGGCAGGCATTTTGGACAGGCACAACTTCGACGATGGCCATGCCGTCTACGAACTTGCGAGCATTGATCATCACGATCATATGGTGGATGTTGACTCAGGCGAAGTGATCGAGTTCGTCAACCATGACATCGAAGCCTTGCAGCGAGAAATCGCCGAACAGCACGGGTACGATCTCGTCGATCATGCGCTGGTGCTGTATGTTCGCAAGCGTGCGTAGCTGAACAAATACGCACCAAAAGCGTGACTGTTTGGTCGGCGTTGGATCGTTATATGAAGGGTGCGGGGGATGCTGTATTCCTTGTGCTCGTGGACGAGGCGCAGGGATTGGAACCCGACCCCGGCAGTCGCCACAACAACATCGCCATCAAGCTCGCGCATGGAACCACCGAACAGATAAAAGCTCGCGTTGTATTCGGGGGATTATCGGACACGCCTTCGCGTCTCAAAAAAGTCGGTGTTTCAAAACGCCTTGCATCGGGAAGCCTGCATCAACTCGGCGTACTCACGTCAGATGAAGCGTTTGATCTGATAAAGGCTTTCCTGAATCACGCACCGTTCGGACTCGACCGGCTTCAGTTTGATCACGACTTGATCACGAAGACCATCGTGCAAGCGAGTGACTGTTACCCCGCCATGTTCAAGCCTACCTCACAGGCCTTGCGACGGAATTTTCTGAGAATGCGCATATTGATATAGACAGAGCGCTGGACGCTGGAAGGATGCACAGGATCGATTTCTACGAGGAGATCATCACAGATGCCGACCTGCGTGGCTTTAAGCGCGTGATTGCAAGCCTTGCACAGTCCAAGCCCTTTGACGAGCCCATTGTCTTCGGCGATTTCGGACAGGCTGCGCAGGATATTCTCGGCATGAAAGAGGACGACGTTTGGGATGCATTGGAGCAGGCGATTCATGGAGGTGTGCTTGAACATGATCGCGCCCGGCCAGCGCTGCACAGCCCGCTACGATTTTCCGTGCCTTCCTTGCGTACCTATGCTTCGACAGGCTTTGACAAAATGAACACGCGCAAAGTTTTGCGTGAAGCTGAAGAGCGTGACGTGAGGCGGGGTCGTTGACGATCGTCTGATGCCATCAGACAACGGGCGTATTAAGTATCAAGCAGGCATTTCGCAGGCTTGGTTCAACTCAATTATCTGACTCACTGCCGAGTTTCGATGTGGCCCCGCGCACCATGTCGGCATGATCATCGAATAGAGTCCGCCGCCGCCCGCAACAAAAACAATGATGTCTTCAGGTGAATGGAAGCACTTTTTCGGCGCATCTCCGGCAATCGCCGCAAAGCTGCTTGACTGAAGGCTCGGCGCATCGCACAGATCGAACAGCCTCTGGCAAATCTCTTTGCGACCGAAGCCGCCTGATGCCAGCTCGCGCGCATGATCAGGATTCAGCACGACAATGCCAGCGCCGCCTCGCAGAACCGAATTGTTGGTGCCTGGACGCGCGAATCCGGCTGCGAGAAGTTGCAGCAGCGCCTCGCTATTGTCGTTGCGGTCGGCGTCAGGCGCAAAAATAACGGATTGCGGGGCTTCCGCGCCGACCACAGTGACAATGCTCGTCTCTTCGCCGTATCCGAGGCTCACTGCGAGGGACTCAAACGGCGAGTTCTCTTCGTCTTCCGCAAGGCAGTAGGTGAACTTGCCGGGATGCCCAAGGAGCGCCATATCGGAAACGCCCGCCTTGCCGCCGCCGACATTGATCATCGCCAGTCGCAGCGCCCGTCCGATCGTTGCGTTCGCCCGGAATCCCGGGCCGAGCGCGCCGAACCCCGATGCGACAGGGCCATGCGCTTCCCGTGCCGGACCATTCACGATCATCAGCGGCGCGGTGCAATGCGTGGTCGCCTGCATCTCGGTCAGGTCGAAGCGCGCATCGAGCACGGCGCGAACGCCAGCGAGCACAATCGGTGCGTAGTCGGGCAGGCAGCCTGCCATGACTGCGGCGACGGCAACTTTTTCAACCGTCGCAGCGCCACCCGCCGGTCCCATGTCACCAAGGTGAAGGTGTCCCTCAAGACCGCAGGCAAGCACCATTCGCGTCACACGTTCAGGCGTCGGCACGATCACCGGCAGGCCATCAGTGCAGCCAAGCCGGTGCAGATGCTCGATCGCATCCGACTCGCTCTCGCTTGTCAGCAAGGTCATAGCGTGCGCATCACGCGCTCGCGAGCGCTTCGATCACTTCGATCGAAACATGCTTGGCTACCCGCCGCAAACCTGCTTCGCCGATGCCTGCGGTTGGATGCGGGACGCGCACCCGCGGCGCATCCGGCATGCCGAGTGATTCAGATACGAACTTCGCTTGTTCCCAGAACTCATCGGTGACGATCGCGACGCTCGGAATGCCTTGTCGCGCAAGTGCGATGCCGTCACCCACGGTGCCGGTGGTGCAACTGCCTCAGTGCCCCCAAGCGGTGACGGTCGCTTGGCATTCGGAGATTTTTTCCAAAAGATTCTCAGGGCAAGGAATGGTCGCGTTGCCCTTGTTGAAGTGGATGAACTCTGCGCCGGGCGCAGCGTCGCTCATTTCTTCGGCGAGGATCTCAAGAAAGCGCACGGAATCGGGGAAACCGTTGGCGAGCAGGGCGATGCGCGCTTGGTTCGCGCTTTTGAGATCAAAGCCAAGGGTGTACGGATCGCTCGCTTGGCGGCGCTCGCCGCGCGGGTCGTGATATTCGATCATCTGCCCCCTCCTACCTGCCCGAGCGCAGGGCGTTTGCGCTTCGTTGCATTGGTGCCGAGGAGAGGACTTGAACCTCCACGGGGTTACCCCCACTAGCACCTGAAGCTAGCGTGTCT
>JAPOTJ010000035.1 GCA_026709225.1 Gammaproteobacteria bacterium
ACGTGGCCACAGCCCTTCTCCTGCGCGCTGAACCCACACTTATTTATGGGACAGGGCACTAGCCCCCCGCCATACGCATAGCGTCGCCGGAGATGTGCGGCGATCAAGAAGAAAGCGAAGCCCGAGCGCGCCCGAGCTTCACCAACTTCCGAGCGCCTGCGTCGCGCCTAACTATCGGCCGTGAAGCGATTCACAATGGCAAGCACTGCGCGCGTGACGACGGCAGACAAGGCCGCAACCACCAGGCCATCGACGATCATGTCAAGATGTGCACCGATCATTTGGATGTTCGACATCACATCGAGCTGACCAGCGGCGGCAAGCGCGACCGCACCTATGGCAAAGCTGCTTGCGCTATCGTCATCCACACCCATGTATCCATGGATGAGACCAAGAATAGCCAAGGCCAGCATGACCAGCTCCCCAGGCACCGCCGGAACCGCATTCAAAATGGCCGCAAGCGCGACCAACCCAACAATAACCTTTCCCGCCATTGTCTTTTCCCTCGTGTGTTAGTGACAAAAATTGACAACAAAAAAGCCCGCCAATCACTCTAAGCCTTGCGGCCCCTAGCTATGGCGGGCTAGTTCCGAATATAACACATCTCGGCATGCGGAACCGTCGAATTTTCCGATAGAATCCGGGAGCCGATTGAATCAGCGCGCGGAGTCCTATAGACTCGCGCGCTTCTGCATTTGCCACCTGTGAGGGCCGCTGCTATGAAGATTCCCATGCCTTTGATTATTGTCGGCACCATCGCACTCATGTCCGCGGTGGGGATCGGCTTGCGCTTGGATGCCTACGGGCACGTCAGCGCACTCTACGTCGCCTGCGCTTTGTTCTTCTCGACCAATCTTCTTATCTGCTATTGGGAGATCTGCTTGTATCTGCGCAGAGACTACGTCGAGAAGCGTCTCGGCTACTGGCAGGACTGGGAGCGGGAAACCGGCCGCATCGCTGCCATCGAGTACTTCACCTCTCGCGTTCCTGTCAGCCAACTGTTCTCGCCAACGGTTTGGGCGGATGTGTGGGCAACCTACTGCATCTATGACGACAGCTACGCCGACCGGCGCACCCTCGGCTTCAATGTGGATGTCTGCAATGGCTACGCAACGCTCGTGCCCTCGCTCCTCCTCTATGCGGCGCTCACCATCGAGTTTCTGCCCGCTATGGTGACAGGCTTGATCGGTTTCGCGCTGTGTTGGCAGTGGTGCTATGTGACTTCCGTCTACATCGCAAGCGTCTTCATCGGCAAGCACCATCGGAAAATCACGAGGAAGGAACTGTACATCGCCATCCTCATGCCAAATGCGCCGTGGCTTCTTTTCTCGGTGCTCGGCCTGTATATCTTTCTTCGAATGATCATCGACGGCAGCTACCAAGTCATGTCTTTTTGAGGAGTTTAGGGCGTATTCACACTATGCCCCAAGGCTTCATCAATGAACAATGGCCGCTTGCGCACGGCGGCGGTATCGGACTTTGCAAGGCCTCTGAGGGCCGGTCACCCAACTGCCGTAGTGCGGATCAGGGAAGGCGCCATCGAGCGAGAAGTCGAAGCGATCAAGCAACACCGTCCAAATGGCCTTGATCTGCATGATGGCAAAGTTCTTTCCCATGCAACGATGCCGACCGCCGCCAAAGCCGACCAGCGCAAGCTGATGCTGCTTGCCCTCTGATGCAGGCGGAGCAAAGCGATCGGGGTTGAACTGGTCGGGGTCGGCGAAGACATCGGGAAGCCGATGGGACACCGCCGGTGACACGATTGCCAAGGCGCCAGCCGGGATGGTCACACTACCGTAGCGCATTGGCCTCAATACCTTGCGGATGAGCATAATGAGCGGCGGGTGCAATCGTTCACATTCGCGCACCGCGTTCTCCATCGCTGACTGCGCCTTCAGATGCACAGATGTCATGGCGCCGTTTTCGCCATGGTTCTCGCCATAAACAATGCGCGTCTCCTCCCGGACACGCTCGAGATAGTCCCTTGCACGGAACAGTTCAAGCCCTGTCCACGTCGAGAGCACCGCGCTCGTGTGCTGCCCGGCAAAGAGGACGGTGAGCAGGATTCCCGCCGCCTCATCGTCAGATAGCGCCCGCCCATCCTTGTAGCGGGCACGCATCAGTGCATGCATGAAGTCTTGCGCTTCGCTGCCGGCACCGCGCCGCTGCCGCATGACACGGCTCAAGATATCCACTACTTGCTGCCGCGCCCGGTCGCGCTTTCGATGCGTTGGCGTCGGTAGGCGCGGGAAGAAGAAGCCGAGCGTGTTGATGCCGGCCTGGAGGTCGTGATATGCGTCCGCGAAGCCGGCATCCACTTGATCGCGCACCTCCTGGCCAAGAAAGCAGCGACTGGCAATGTTGACCGTGAGCCGATTCATTTCCTCAGGCAGGTCCATTTCGCCTTCGTCGCCGAAGGCATTGGCGAACATGTCCACCTCCTCGAACATGATGCGCGCGAAGCGCTCCATCGCCGACTCGCGCAGCGCTGGAAACAAGAATCCCAGCTGCTCCGCCATGATCTCCGGAGCAACATCGTATGCCACGCCGCGCCCGAACATGGGCACCGTGAATTGATAGACCGATTTGGCATCCAACTGATCGTCCGGTGCCTTGAAGTAGGCGGTGTGCGCTGACGGACCGGCGAACACAACGAATGCCTGCGGACCAATCCGGAATTGATGCAGTTCACCGAGGTCGCGCGCGCCGCGCGCGAGCATCGCCACCGGGTCCTTCTGGAAAGCTCTCATATGGCCAAGCAAAGGCCATCCACCTGCGAGTTTCGGCGCGGACATTGGTGTTGCTGCTGCCCCAATATTCGACATCAGCTTCGAGATTGGCCTCGGTGCGGGCTTAATAGATATAAGGCACCATCGAGAACCGCGCTCGCTGCTTGTAGCGATCCCACAGTTCGCCGTATTTCGCTTGGCAGCGAAGGTCGTCTCGATGCGAGCGATGCGCGAGCAGCCCGACGAGCCACGCCAGCAGCAGCCAAGGCTCCCAGGCAACGAACCCTGTCGTCAGCAGCAATGCGGTGTAGACGCAGATCTCGCCCGTGTAGTTCAGGTGACGACCTATGCCCCAGAAACCGGACACGAGAAGGCGCCCGTCCAAGGTCTCCACAGGCCGTCCCCAGATGGTGATGTTGGGATCCTGCCTGAAGCGATGCTTCTGCTGATTGGCACCGCGGAACATCCAGAAACCGACCGCGAACAGCAGCGCGATCAAAACTGCGGCGACCGGCGACAGCGTGTACGGGGCATCGACCAGCCACCAGCCGGCGATGCAGTAGAAGAACGGCACAAACACCAGATTGCCCCATGCCAGCATCAATCCGAATCGCTCGCTCATGATGTCCCACGTGTAGATCATGCCTTGCTCAAATTGGAAGTAGTTGAGCACGTACACCAGGGTGAACGCTTGGTAGAGAGCCATCGCCAAGGTGATCTCCCCATGGTTTTCATACTGAACGACCGCAAAGGACAAATTGAACAGCGCGAGCCCGATCAGCGACGGACGGTAGCTGAAGAACTTCACATCCATGCCGCGCCACACGGGATTCAGTGCCCGTCCAACAAAAAACCCGCGCATGAATCCGCTTGGCGCACCCGGGGCATCCTTGCCGCGCCAGTACAACCAAAAGGCAAGCAGCAATGTGATCAGATTGGCCGCCACGAACAGCTCAAGGAAATTGTGGTACAGCGCGGACAGAGAAAACCAGCCGAGCGCCTGGCCGACGCCGACCACAACCAAGGTCAGGATGAGCGCCGCGAGGCCATTGAATTTGAAGACATGCGTGCCGCCATCGTCGTCTGGCAGGTCAACCCGCTCTCCGGGCAGCAGCAGCGACGCGACATACTGCGCGGCGAAGAACGCGAGCACTGCCCCCGAAGCGCCCATCAGTGGAAGTAGAATGTCTGGCATCGAGAATTCCTTGTGTTGTGCAAACGTATGGCAACGGAAGTCATGCTATACCATCAACCGAACATGTGTCATATCCGTTTCCACCTGTTCTTCAGGCTGTCTCAGGTCTTTCGGTTGGGATTGCCGCTACACTAGCTCGCTCGAACTTTGAACCTCGCTAGAAATGCTTGCCTACGAGTCCGCGACTTCACTCATTCACCGACTTCGCGCCCGCGAAATAAGCGCAAGCGAACTCCTTCGGTACTTCCTCGCACGCATCGAAGCCCACGATGCGAAGATCAACGCGCTTGTGCATCTCGACACCGAGCGCGCCCGCGAAGCGGCGGCGCAAGCAAATGGAGCATGGTCAGGGCTGCCTATGACCGTCAAAGAAGCCTATGAAATGCGTGGCACGCCGACCACTTGGGGCATTCCCGCCTTCAAAGACAACATTGCCTCGCGCGATGCGGTGGCCGTCGAACGGCTGCGGCGCGCCGGCGCCGTCGTCTTCGGCAAAACCAACGTGCCGCTCGATCTCGCCGACTTGCAAAGCTACAACGACATCTACGGCACCACCAACAATCCATATGACCTCGAGCGCACCCCGGGCGGCTCGTCGGGCGGCAGCGCAGCGGCCTTGGCCGCCGGGTTCAGCGCGCTGGAGATGGGTTCCGATATCGGCGGCTCCATTCGCAATCCGGCCCACAGTTGCGGACTCTTCGGCCACAAGCCGACATGGGAGCTGATACCTTCGCGCGGCCACGCCCTCCCCGGCGTCTTCGCCGCGCCCGATATCGCAGTCATCGGCCCGCTCGCACGAAGCGCCGATGATCTTGAGCTTGCCATGAAAGTGCTCGCCCGCCCGGATGAAATCGCTCGCGGTATTCAATACCAACTGCCGACGCTTGGGGACAGGCGCCTCAAAGACCTGCGTGTTGCAGTCATTGCCAATCACGATCTCTGCCGAGTCAGCGAGGAAGTCGAAGCGCGCGTGCATCTCGTCGCGAGATGCTTGCGAGAGGCCGGCGCGAAAGTCGACGAAGAAGCCCGGCCCGAAGTGCCTATCGAGAAAATCTGGCACGAGTACCGGCTGCTGCTCAACAGCTTTCTCGGCGGCTCTGTCCCGCGGCGCGTGTACGAGGAGAGGCAACGCGCTGTCGCCGCGCTCGCCGAGAACGACGACTCGAGCCAAGCAGTGGTCCTTCGCGCAACCATCATGTCGCATTTCAATTGGCTGCGGCACAACAATCAACGCGCCCGCATTCGATGGTCGTATCACGAATTCTTCAAGAACTACGACGTGATCCTTGAGCCTGTGCTGCCGACCGCGGCGATCAAGCACGATCACCGGCCGTTTGCCGAACGGTTCGTTGATGTCGATGGCGACTCCATGCCCTATTTCGACCAGATATTCTGGGCTGGCATCTCCGGCGTCGCCTGCCTGCCTTCGACGGTCATCCCAGCCGGGCCGAACGACGCCGGACTGCCGATCGGCGTGCAGCTTGTCGGCCCCGAATACGGCGACCTGATCACCATTGGCGTCGCGAAACTGCTGGAGCGCGAAGGCTTCGCATTTACGCCGCCTCCCGGCTTTCCAGATCCTTGATCTCCGCAGTCGCGCACCCCAATGTCGCACTGATCAAGTATTGGGGCAAATCGCACGACGCATTGCGCATCCCGGCGACGCCCTCGATATCCATCCCGCTACTTGCTCTGCGCACCGAGACGCGCATCGAAGTTGCACCAACGCACGACGAGATCACTATTTCGGGGCAACCCGACACGAGCGGCCGCATTGGCCGCTGGCTCCATTGCCTGCGTGGTGATTTTGAGTTGGATATCCCACCCCTTGCCGTTCGTTCTCATAGCAATTTTCCATTGGCAGCCGGGCTTGCGTCGTCGGCATCCGGGTTCGCAGCGCTCACCCTGGCGATCAACACTCTGCTCGATCTCGATCTCGACACAGCTTCCTTAAGCCGTCTCGCGAGGCTCGGTTCTGCCTCTGCAGCGCGCTCGATCACCACAGGCTTTGTTTCGCTCGACGGGCAGGCAAGCACGCACGATGCCTGGCGCGCGCGCAAGGCGCTTGACTGGGAAGACTGGCCGCTCGGCGTGTGTGTCGCAATCTGCTCGCACGCATCGAAGGCGGTCTCTTCGGCTGACGGCATGCGCCTCAGTCGAGACACTTCACCCGCCTACACTGCTTGGCTCGAAGGCAACCGGCGGATGTATGCCCGCGCCGCCAGAGCCGTTGCGGAGCGCGACTTTGACGCGTTGTCGGCGGCGGCGCGGTGGAGTTTTTTCGGCATGTTGACCGTCATGCAGACATCCGATCCACCCCTTCGCTATCTCAACGCATCCACATTCGCGGTCATTCAAGCCATCGATGCGCTTCGAGAACAGGGTGTGCCGGTCTTTTTCACCTGCGATGCCGGTCCGCAAGTCAAATGCATACACCTGCCCGAGTGCGCCGAGCTCGTTGAAGCGCGGATTCAGGCCGTTCCCGGCGTGCAGGAGGTGATTCGAGCGTGTCCGTAGTCACATGTGCAAGCGCGCCGGGCAAGGTGTTGATCGCCGGAGAATTTGCGGTGCTCGAAGGCGCACCGGCGCTTGTGATGGCTGTTCATCGTCGCGCCCGGGCATCATTCGGATGCGCTACGCCCTGTTCGACTTCGCTGCACGCCGCCATCGCCGAGCACTTCGAGCTCTCCGTCACCCAGTCCGATCAGATTACCTTGGACTCAAGCGAGCTTTTTCGCCAAGGCCAGAAACTCGGCTTGGGATCATCAGCGGCGCTGTGCGTCGCGGCTGCTGAGCTCATTGGTGCTGGTGACGCAGACGATGTCTTCCGCGATGCATTTGCCGTTCACAAGCGCTTTCAGTCAGGCATGGGAAGCGGGTTCGACATCGCCGCCTCCACCTTTGGCGGCGTGCTCCTCTACCGCCAAGGGGACGCGCCGGCGCCCACAGCCTTGCCCGAGGGACTGCATTGGCAAGCGTTTGCGTCGAGTGTCCCCGCAGCGACCACCGGTGCGATCAAAAGATGGCGCAACGCGCGTGACAAAACCGCCCTCGTCGAAGCCGCCTGCGCGATCGCCGCGTCGGCCGATGACAGCGCACGCGCCCTGATTCACGCGATCGCGCGCTTTCAGTCGTGCCTGCGCTCGCTTGACGAGATGCATGGCTTGGGCATTCTCGGTCACAATCTGCGAGCGCTCGCAGCCGAAGCCACGCAAGTCGAGAAACGTTTCAACTGCGCACTCGTCTTCAAGCAATCGGGGGCCGGGGGCGGCGACATTTCCATTGCCCTCTCCGATAACAAAGAGGCCTTGCAAGCCTTTGAGCGCATTGCCGTACAATCCGGCCTACTTCCCTTGAACCTCGAAATCGACATGCACGGTGTCCGGCGTGACTGAAGCGCTCGCAACTCAATCAAACAAACCGCGACCTTCTTCGCGCATTCCCGACTTCTTTCGCCTGTCGGTCGCCGAGCGCACGCATACGCTCAAGTCCTTGGGCCACCTTGACGACGCGGACCTCGCGCTGCTTGACGAAGCAGGTCTTCAGGTCGGGCGCGCGAACGGCATGATCGAGAACGTCATCGGTGTCTTCGGATTACCGCTCGGCCTCGGCCTCAATTTCCTCGTCAACGGCATTGATCGCGTGGTGCCGCTCGTCGTCGAAGAGCCTTCGATCGTCGCCGGACTCTCCGGCGCGGCGCGCCTGTTCCGGCTCTCCGGCGGATTCCAAGCCGAAGCGTCCGACCCTCTGCTGATCGGCCAGGTGCAAGTTGGCGGCATCGCAGACGCTCAGCAAGCAGCCGCGGACTTGACCTCACGAAGCGAAGAGATTATCGGCCTCGCGAACAGCCTGCATCCGAAGATGCTCGCGCGCGGCGGCGGCGCCAAGGCCATCGAAGTCCATACGCACGCGACGCCGTCCGGCGAGATGCTCGTCCTGCACTTGATTGTCGATACCCGCGACGCCATGGGCGCGAACCTTGTCAACACCATGTGCGAAGGCATCGCCTCGCTTGTCGAATCAATCACCGGGGGGCGGGTGTTTCTGCGCATCCTGTCCAACTTGTCGGACCGTGCGCTCGTCACGGCGAGAGCGGTGGTCAGCGAACAGAACCTTGAGGGCAAGGGCTATTCCGGCGCCGAAGTCCGGGACGGCATTATTCTTGCGAACGATCTCGCCATCGCCGATCCGTACCGCGCCACCACCCACAACAAGGGCATTATGAACGGCGTTGACCCGGTGGCGATCGCCACCGGCAACGACTGGCGCGCCATTGAAGCTGCGGCGCACGCCTATGCGGCGCGCAGCGGCCGCTATCAATCGCTCACCAAGTGGCACAGGACCGAAGACGGCCATCTCGCCGGCGAGATCTGCATGCCCATGAAAGTCGGCACGGTCGGCGGTTCGCTCGAATCCAACCCGCTCGTGAAGCTCTGCTATCGACTTCTCGGCTCGCCCGATGCGCGCGCGCTCGCAGAGATCATGGGCGCCGTCGGACTCGCGCAGAATTTCGCCGCGCTGCGCGCGCTCTCGACTGTCGGCATACAGCAAGGTCACATGACGCTTCATGCGCGCAGCGTCGCCTTGAGCGCCGAGGTGCCCGCCGAACACTTCGATCAAGTGGTTGACGAGCTGATCGAATGCGAGGACATCAAGGTATGGAAGGCCAAGGAAATCTTGCAGTCCATCCGCGGGCGAGGCCGCGGCGCGTCGCCGAGCGCGGCACATGTGGGCGCGAAAGAGGCACGCAGCCAAGCCTGCGGCAAGATCGTCCTCATGGGCGAACATGCGGTTGTCTATGGTCGTCATGCGCTTGCCGCGCCGATTCCGCTCGCCGTCGAAGCGCGCGTCAAGGACGCGACAAGCGGCATTCAGCTCCTCATTCCACGCTGGAACATCGAGCAGCGCGTGCCTTCGCTCGACGAGCATCCGCAAGGCACCATCGGCATCCTCGCGCTTGTGCTTCGGCAGCTGCGCCTCGAATCGCGCTCGATGATGATCGAAGTGTTTCCGGCAGTGCCCAAAGCCATGGGTCTCGGCGGCTCGGCGGCGCTCGCCGTCGCGGTGATCCGCGCGCTCGATCTGCACTTTTCGCTCGGCCTTGATGACGCGCGCGTCAACGAACTTGCGTTTGAGTGTGAAACCGCCGCCCACGGCAACCCTTCCGGCATCGACAACACCGTCGCCACCTACGGCGAAACACTGCTCTTTCAATCGAACCGGGGCGCGCCGCAGTACTCGCGCGTCGCGCCCTCCGAGCCTGTGCCGCTGGTGATCGGCATTTCCGGGCGAGAGAGCCTGACGGCGCGCATGGTCTCGCAAGTCGCCGCTGCGCGCGCCAAGCGACCGCAAGCCTACGATCGCATATTCGATCAAATTGAAGCCTACACAGTGAGCGCTGTCAGCGCGTTTACCAACGGCGATATGGAGTCGCTCGGTGAGACCATGAACCTCTGCCATGGCTTGCTCAATGGCTTGCAAGTGTCCTCACCGGAAATCGAGCGCATGGTGCATGCCGCAAGGAAGGCTGGCGCGCTTGGCGCCAAGGTGACCGGCGGTGGCGGCGGCGGCTCCATGATCGCGCTCACGCCCGATTGTACCGACGAGGTCAGTGGCGCGCTCGCAAGCCTTGGCTACGAGACCATGAAACTCACAATCGAAGCCTCGGCATGATCTGCGATCTCGCAAAAAAGCCTGTTCGCCCCCCGGAAGTGTCCTCTGATAAGGATCTGCTGGTGCTGGTGGATGCGCTCGACCGAGAGCTTGGCTACTTGGAGAAAGACGCGTGCCATGACGGCGAGGGTGCGCTGCATCGCGCCTTTTCGGTGTTCGTGTTTAACGATCGAGATGAGCTGCTATTGCAGCAGCGCAGCATGGAGAAACGCCTGTGGCCGGGCTACTGGTCAAACTCGTGCTGCTCGCATCCTGTCGCAGGCGAGGCGCTTGACCGAGCTGTTGTGAGGCGGGTCGAGCAGGAGCTCGGCATGCACGTTCAAGGGAATTTTCTCTACAAGTTCATCTATCAGGCGCAATTCGAAGAAGCGGGCAGCGAGCACGAGATGTGCCATGTGTTTTGGGCAAGAAGCGCTGAGTCCCCGCACGTCAATAAGCGGGAAGTCGCCGCATGGCGCTGGCTTTCGGCAGCGCAGCTATCGGATGCCCTGCGGCGTCAGCCTGAATCGTTCACGCCTTGGTTGCGGCTCGAATGGCCAAGGATTCTTGAGGATCCCGCATGTCCGATTTGATCAAGCTGTCCACCGAGATCATTGACGGCAAATGCGATCTCGCCGAAATCGGGCCCGTGAATCGCATCAACAATGAACTCTCCGAGATTCGCGACGGCATCGCCATGGTCGAAAGCTTCTCGCATTCGATCCTGTTCGAGACATCGCAGGGATTGATTGTGTTCGACACCAGCGGCGCCTTCACGGGGAGACGCGTCGTCAAAGCAATCCGCGGCTGGACGACGCAGCGCTTCCACTCCATTGTCTACACCCACGGGCACATCGATCACGTCGGCGGCTGCGCGGCGTTTCTCGCCGATGCCGGCGATCGTCACGCGCCGGTGATCGTCGGCCATGAGAATGTTGGCCGCCGTCTTGAGCGCTATGCGCGCACCAACGACTACAACCTGCTGATCAACGCGCGGCAGTTTGTCGGGCTTGGCGGGCGCGGCTATTCGATCGGCGGCAGCGGGGCGTTCGTGCCGGAGGGCACCAAGCCACCGGATCTGACCTACCGGACACAAATCAGGCATGACGTTGGCGGCCTCACGGTCGAACTCAATCATGCACGCGGCGAGACCGACGACCATACCTGGGCCTGGATCCCGACACACAAGGCCATCTGCGCCGGCGACTTCTTCATCTGGAATTTTCCGAATGCCGGCAACCCACAGAAGGTGCAGCGATACCCGCTTGAGTGGGCCGAGGCGCTGCGCGACATGACCAGCAGAGAGGCGGAACTGTTCCTGCCTGCGCACGGCCTGCCGATCGCCGGCAAGCGTCGTATCAACCACGTGCTGACGCAGGTGGCCGATGTGCTTGAAACGCTCGTCACCGAAGCTATCGACTTGATGAATAAAGGCGCGACGCTCGACGACACCATTCATTCAGTCTCGGTCGCGCAAGAGATTCTCGACCTGCCGTGGCTGCGTCCGGCCTACGATGAACCGGAGTTTGTGGTGCGCAACATCTGGCGGCAGTACGGCGGCTGGTACGACGGCAATCCGGCCAATCTGAAACCGGCGCGGCAGCAAAGCCTTGCCCGCGAGCTCGCACAGCTCGCGGGCGGTGCCAATCAACTCGCCAAGCGCGCCGAAGCGCTGTTCGAGGCCGAAGACGATCGTCTCGCATGCCATCTCATCGAGCTTGCGACCGAGGCATCTCCCGATGACAGGGCGCTGCATGAACTGCGCGCCAAGATCTATCAAGGCCGCGCCGCGCGAGAGACATCCCTCATGTCGAAAGGCATCTTCCGCTCAGCAGCCAATTCGTCGGTCAAGGCGATCTCAGAGCTTTCCTAAGTATTCTCTGAACAAGTCCATCCTTGGACTTGTTCAGACTCGCAAAACAGAATTGTGATTCTGTTTTGCTCGCGCATTCAATGCCTTATGGCACTGAATGCGGCGGCACATCCATGTGCCGCACGGGAGACTCTGTTATTCAGAGTCTCCCTAAGGCGCGAGCAAAGGCGCGCTCGGCAAGCTGCACCACCAGCGGCACTTTACCTTTGTTCATGCGCATCGGCAGCGCGCCACGCACAGTCGCGCGAGCAGCTTCGCGAATACGCTGATCGCTCGGTGCTTGGTCGATGAGCATTCGCTCGGCAAGGTGCGCACGCTCAGGAAACGGCGAGATGCCGCCGAGCGAGATCCTCGCGGTTCGGACTCGACCTTGCCACATGCCGAGACTGACCGCCACTGAAGCCAGCGCAAAATCGCCGCGTGTTGTCGCATGCTTCTCAAAAACCGTGCTGCGCGGCGACCCTTGCAAAGGCACTTCGATTGCAGTCAGCATCTCATCGGGAGCCAGCGCCGGCTCACCCGACCAACGATAAAACTTATCCATGGATGTTCGCCGCTCGCCCGATGCGGAGCCGATCACCAGCTCGGCACCAAGCACATCGAGGAGCGGCGCAAGGTCCGACGGACACGGCGCAGCGCATGGCCATGTGCGCATAACCGAGTGGCGACGATGATCGCCTGTCACCGCGAAGCATGGATGACCGATACCTTTCAGCTTGCGGCACGGAAAGGCGTTGCGGTAATAGCTGCATTGCTTTTGTTGGCACAGATTGCCGCCAACCGTCGCAAGATTGCGAATCTGCGCGCTGGCGATCATATTGACGCTAGCTGCAAGCACTGGAAACAGGTCTCGCACCTCGGCATCGACTTCGAGCGCAGACAGGCGTGTGCATGCACCAATGCGCAAGCAGTTATGCGTGCGCACCACGCCAACGAACGCCGGTATGCGCGAAATATCCACGACCAGTTCAGGTCGATAGATGCCTTGATGGATACCCGGCGTCAAATCAGTGCCGCCTGCGCGGATTTTCGTCGCAACACCACTTCTCAGCAAGCAATCAAACACCTCGTCCACATGCTCTGCCAGCAGATAGCGGTGTTCACCGGGGCGCGCAAGCGGCATTAACCGGCGACGCGCGGGCACCGCGTTCAACGCTGTGCGCAGCCCAGCGTCTCGAATGTTCGCCGCCTGCGCGAAGGGATAGGTTGGGATCGCCTCGTGCGGCGCGTTGTCCGTCTTGGCCTTGCGCATCATCGCTGCGCGTATACGCTCTGCCGTAAACGGCATGGTGTCCAAGCGGCATCCAGTGGCGTGTGCGATGGCGCCGGCGATCGCGGCAACGCCCGCATACCCCGCTGATTCGCCGGTCGCTTTGGCGTTCAATGGTCCGGCAGAGGATTGCGACGCCACCTGCACAATCTCAATCGAAGGCGCATCCTCAAAGCGAAGCGCACCCAAGCTCGCCGGGCTCGTATGCACGGGCTTGCCGGCATCAACGCGCATGGGTTCGCCGAGCGCGAGCTGAATTGCACGCTCGACACCTTCGCGCACCTCCCCTTCAAGCGCTTCGCGCCACAAGATTTCGCCGATGTCGAGGGCAACGACCACGCGACGAACACGCACCTCGCCGGTCAACGGCTCCACCTCGACTTCAGCGGCGTGCGCGCAGACGCTGTGCATCTCAGATAAATGACCGTGAGCTTCCGGCGCCTGCGCCGCCGAACGCGGCGCGACGCCTAGGCTAGCACACGGGCCAACCTTGGCATACCCCTCTGCCAGCGTCAGTGCGCCTTGCGCTTTGCTCACGATGCGGTCGCCGTCAATCCGAAGTTCGGGGTCGGCAAGGGCCGTGCGCAGCGTCGTCCGGAATGCACCCGCCGCATCAAGGATGGCATCCACCAGAACGAGCGTCTCGTCATAGGGCGCGAGCGCGGACTGCCTCGCCGTTTCGTGCGAATCCCGAATCACAAGATCGATCAGCGATTCGCGAACGCCCAGCGCCTCTGCGCAGGCGCGCGCAAGAATGCCGTTCTGCCGCGCGTCCGCTGTCACACGTTCAACACCTAGCGAAATAACGCCACTCGCGTCAAGCGCCAGTGACACCTCGCACACGAAACCTTCCGCACCCAGCATGCCGCCGCTCGGCCAGACGCACGCCGCCACGCCAACGCCCCGCCCTGCGCAATAGTTCTCGCGCTTCTCACGCCAGCCAATTTGATCGCCCACCGCTTCGAGGCACGCGATCATTTCCGAGCCTTGCACCTGCCTGCCGAGCGGCGTCTCATCGCCAGCCCGGCTGGCCTGCCGTATACGGTAGTCCAAGGGATCCATGCCACAGGCTTCAGCAGCCCGGTCCATCTGATCCTCGATCGCCCACAGCATCTGTGGAATGCCAAGCGAGGGATAGAGCCCCCCCGCCGCCGTATTGCTATAGGCGACCTGCCAATCGAAGCGTACTGCTGGCACGCGGTAGAGTTCGGCGGCAACTTGCCTACCAGCAATCAAGTGCGCTGGCGCGAGGCCCGCATAGGCACCGGCATCCACGAGTACCGAGACGCCGCGCGCCGAGACATTGCCTTCGCCATCGAGCGACTGGCGCAGGTCTATGCGCTCGGCACACTCGGCGCGCTTGCTGATGATGTCTTCATTGTGCGGCAGCACAATCTTGACGGGGCGGTGAGTCGCCATGGACAGCGCCGCAGCAATGGCGGCATGTTCCGGGCAGTAGGCGCTTGCGCTCGGTGGCGAGCCGATGAACAGCGGCTTGACGTCTATTTGATCGCGGTCAAGACGCAGCACCTCGGCGAGCTCCCAGCGCACAACAAACGGCGCTTGCGAGGTCGTCCAGACTTGAAGCGTCTCGTGCGCGGCATCGAAGTGCGCGATGGTGCCGCCTGCTTCCAAGCTCGCTGGCACACAGGCCTCCGCGTGATACCGACCTTCAATGGTGGTTGCAGCGCGCGCTTCGCTCACGTCCACATCGCCAAAATCGCGATTGAACTTGAGCACGAGATTCTTGCCGAGCGCACTGCCCGGCGGCGCGTTGATCCGCGGAAAGTAGCGCTTCAGCGCGCGCTCAGCCGATTCCGCATAGCCGAGCGATGCGTAGCGCACCTCGATTTCAGCGGCGGCTGCGCACGCCGTTTGCACATCGACTGCCGCCACCGCAGCAACCTCTTCGCCGTAGAAGCGAACCTTGTCCCGGGCGAGGATGCGCCGGTCCGAATAGCGCGGCATATGAAGGTACTTGAGATCAGCGAGATCACGACTGGTAACGACCGCGCAGACGCCTTCGCGCGTCCCCGCCTTTGAGGTATCGATGGACACGATATTGGCGTGCGCGAGCGGCGCGCGCGCAATCGCGCCGTGCAGCATGTCGGGCAGCTCGATGTCATCGATATAGCGCGCCTCGCCGCGCACCTTGGCCTCGAGACGCGCTTGCTCGTATGTGTCCCCGCTGCGCATAGAGTGCCGCCGCTACGAATGCTCGACGAGCGCTTCGACCGCGTCCACCACCGCCTCGAACACGCCGCAGGCGCACAGGTTGCCGCTCAATGCCTGCCGTATTTCCTCGCGTGTGAACTGTTCTTTCTTTGCGAGCAGCGCGACCGTGGACATGATCATGCCGGGGGTGCAAAAGCCGCAGGAAAGCGCCCTCATCGAGAGGAACGCATGTTGAACCGGATGCAAGTCATCGCCCTCGGAAAGTCCTTCAATGGTGACTACCCGCCGCCTTTGACAAGCACCTAGCGTGGCGAGGCAGGCGTATACAGGTTCGCCGTCAACAAGCACGGTGCACGCGCCGCATTCGCCGACATCGCAGCCGCGCTTCGCACCTTTGAGCTTCAAGGAATCACGCAGCACATCAAGCAGGCCGCACTGACCCGGCGCTTCGATCTGAAACAGCGTGCCGTTGACTTCCAGCTCAAATTCGCTCGGCATGACGTTCCATGTCCTCGATTCGCTGCAATTCGATGGGTTCCATGAGGTAGCACAGGCAATCTTGACGAATACTCGCGTGATTGGTCGTGAACATGGAAAAAAACACATCGCGGCTGAGATGCACGGCCCGCTGGCGCACTTCGAAAAACGCGTCAAAGTCAAGTTCGCCGCGACGCGCGGTGACGAAGAGCGGCGGCTCGCGAGTGGTCTCACCAAGCCAGCCGAGCGGCGTGCCTTGACCGACTCGCTCGAAGTTGTGCGCTTCCAGCTCGGCGCGGAGCGTCAGGTCGGCGCCGTTTTCAGCATCTTCGCCGGCGAATGCGAAGCGACAGCCGCGCGCAATCTCGACGCGCGCGAGTGCACGGAAGAGCTTGACGCCGCTGCCGTCGCCAACGCTGATCTCATCGAGCGAATCCATAGCGAGCAGCGTGCGCAGCAATGTCAGCGCGCGTTCAACACCCGCGCGCTCGCGAGCACGTCCGACCTCAAGCGTCACGGCGGGGCAAAACTCGGCGAACGCCGCTGTTTGAATGGTTTGCGGATGGTCAACGTGCACCGTGATCGAGGAAAACAGGGATGCCACCCGAAGCGTGTACCAATCGATCCCTGCCACGCATACATGGGGCGGATTAACACCACTGTTGTTGTGGATGTCCACCGCGGCGAAGCAGCCTTCGCGCTTCATCCGCCGGGTGACTTCGCGCGCAGCCGCTGCGAGCGGATGATCAGGCGCTTCGCCCAAAGCGCGACGCCAGACCCGGTTGAAGTCTGGCTGATCGTCAAGATGCCGAACCCCTTGCGCGGCCGCTCTGGGATTGCCGATCAAGAGCCGCAGGCTGCGTGCGGGGGCGCGCCTTCCCAATGCGCGCAGCAGACCGCGCACAGCTTCCCATCCGCCCACTTCATCGCCGTGCACGAGGCTAGACACAAACAAAGGCGGTTCGCGGCGCCCTTGGATCTCGATCAGCGTAGGCCCTCGCAGCGATGCGCCGAGCGCAGCTGCTGGCAGATCGAGAAGGCCGCTCGGCATGGCTTGCAGCACTTCGAGCGAATCGGTCATGCGCGATGCCCCGTGCGCAATTTCAGACGCTCCATTCGTGAACCGGCGCGCCATCAGTCTGCCGGTCAAGATAGGCAAGCACAAGCCCGTGATGGTCGTCCCCGTGCTCGCCGAGCCAAGACCGCATCCAGTGGGCACCTGTCTGGTCCTGTTCCACGCGCCTCGCCACGATATGAAGGAACTCGTGGACTTCCGATTCGGGAATGTTCTCGCTCAAGAGACCGAGGCGCGCACGCGGCAGCAACTCGCGCAGCAGCAGATCTTTGAGGCGCGTCACCTCGCCGCCGCGCCAACGCACCTGGGCATCCGTCCCATGTCTGGCAGCGCGATAAAAATTGCGTCGCGCTTCGGCAAACGGAATCTCCTCGCCCAAGGCATCTATCTCCTCGGCAAAGTTGAGCACTAGGCCGTAGAAGAACGCAGCATTGGCGATATTGTCAATGAGGCTCGGTCCGGCAGGAATCACTCGGTGCTCGAGGCGAAGATGCGGTGTGCCGTCGTAGTCGAAGCCGACAAGCGGTCGGTTCCAGCGCCAGACCGTGCCGTTATGAAGACGCAAATGCGCAAATCGGCTCGGCGCGGCGTCGTCCACCTGCGGAATCAGCGGCTGATACGACGCAAGATTCTCGGCAAAGACCTCGAACAATGAGTCGCGAACATACCCGGAGCCGAAGGTCACATGCTTGAAATCGTCTGCGCCCACATCCACTGATTGCTCGAACACCGGGATGCGCGTCTCCATCCACAACTGCTTGCCGAGGAACATGGGCGAATTCGTCGCCACGCCAACGCATGCGGCCGAAGCCAAGAGGGATGCGTTGTAGAGCGCTGCGGCGCTCTCCGGCTTGACTTGCAGATGCACCTGAAACGATGTCGCGGCAGCCTCGAGAAGTACGTTCGGGTGCGTGCGCCGCAGACGCGCCTCGCCACGGATATCGATTTGAAACGGCGCGCCGCCGCGTCGCTCAAGCACCTGGTCATTGAGCGCTGCAAACCGCGTCATGCCAGACATGTTGTCCGTGTGCAGATCCTCCACTTGAATCGTCGGCAAGATGCCGATCTGCAGGACGTGCGCGCCAAGCATTCGCGCGCAGTTGACACATTTCGTCCAGGTCGCGAGAAGTTCATCGTTCAGCCGCGAGAAAGCTTTGCCCTGCAGGCTCGTCGGCGAGCCATTGATTTCGACGTTGAATTTGGCGAGCTCCGGCACCACGAGCCCATGCTTCAGGCGCTTAAGGAATACCGCGTTGTCGGGACGTGCCCTACCCTCCTGATCGACAAGCCATGCTTCGAGCTCGAATCCGGCGACATGCTCGCGCTGACTCAAGCCACGGTTCTCAAAGAGATGGCGCAGAAGTTCCGTCTCCTCGCGCAAGCGCTCGGCGAACACCGCGAAATCTTCCTCGGCAAAGCTCCGTGTCCGTATTTCTTCGCCCAAAGAGGCACGCCTGCAAGGATCAACGTGGCGCATTATCCGCCATGTAGAATGCTGAGCGCAGTTTTGAGGGAACGCTCCACTATGGTTCGTCACGCTTTTCGCATCATGATCGGACTTGCGCTTGCTGCGCTGCCCGCCTTCGCTTCAGAAGATCACGAACCGCTTGTGCGCTTTGGGCCGGACGACACCTTGGGCGCCGCCAATCTGTTGAGCGCCGAGAAAGTAGTGTCCGCAGCCGCGCTCGTCACGCTCGGCAAGACCTATGCGCTCGGTGTCGAAACCGGCCCAGACACGCCCGCCTACCCGCCGCGCGACTACAAGCTCGTCGTCACGCAAAACACCGACGGCACGGGCACGCCAGTCGGCAGCAACAATGCCACCGCCAACGATGACCTGCTGCTGACGTGGCTTGGCGTCGGCAGTCAGCTCGATGGCCTCGGCCATTTAGGCTCAGACCACGTCTATTACAACAACCTGCACGCCTCGGAATTTGTCACCCCGACCGGCCTCACGAAGCTCGGCACGCACGAGATTCCGCCCATCGTCACACGCGGCGTGCTGCTCGACATGGCGCGCCACTTCGGCGTCGAGCGGCTCGAAGCGGGACAGGCATTCAACTCGGCGGAGATCAAGGCGGCATCCGCATCACAAGGCATCGAGATCGGCGCTGGCGATGTCGTGCTGTTTCATACCGGATGGCAGGCACTTGCGACAAGCGATCCGGATGCGTTCATGGCTGGCATGCCCGGCATTGGCGAGGAAGGCGCTCACTATCTCGCTGAGCTTGACGTGGTCGCTATCGGTGCCGACACCTGGGGACTTGAGGTCATTCCCTCCGAAAACCCGCAGCGTGCCTTTCCGGTGCACGTTGACCTACTCAAGAACCACGGCGTCTACATCCTCGAGAATATGGCGACAGCGGCACTTGCCGCGGATGAAGGCTGGGAATTCCTGTTCGTGCTCGGTCAGCCGCGCTTTGTTGGCACGGTGCAGGTCGTAGTCAATCCGATCGCGATTCGCTAAGCCGAGCTTCGGTCGCAGCAATGCGGCTTTTGAGCCAGCCAGTCTCGCTGTAGTTGCTGCCATCACGAAAGGCGCGCGTCAAGAGCTGATTGAGGGCGTCGAGCCGCACATCAAGGAGGCCAGCGTGCCCCTCCGACGCTGCCAATCCGATCTCGACCATATGCAGCGCCGCTTCTGGCGACCCGTCGTCAAGATGCCGCCGCGCCGCGGATTCAAAAGCCGCCGCACCGCCGCCGAGCGCAGCGATTTCCGCATAGAGCTCGCGAACTTGCAGCGGATAGAGTTCGGTTGTTGATTCAAAATGAAACCAAGTGCTGTAGTGTTCCCAGATGCTGCGGACATTCCACGACACCTTGCCGTGGCCTTGGCTCAGGGCGAGCTCGGGCGGCAGCTTGACGGTGCGCATGAGATCCCATATGGACTCGCCGCGATTCATGCCAGCGATGGTCGCATCGTGGATATATTGCGTCGCATCACGCATCTTACGCATGTCGCGCAGAATCGCATCGCGCCCGACAACCTCGCCGAAATGGCTCGGCAACACCATCTCAGGTTCGAGCGCGATGAGCTGATCGAGGGAGCGCACATAGGCGAGCGGGTCGCGGAACTTTTCGCCGCGCAGCGTGAACAGGTTCGGCACCATGGGAAACAGCGGCCCGAAGAAGTCGCCACTGAACAGCACTTTTGATTCGGGCAGCCAGAGGACGATATTGTCTTCGCCTTCGGCGCCCGCAGTGCCTATGATCTCGAAGGTGACGCCGCCAATATCAAGCCGCAGAACCTCACCTTCACGAACCTGGATATCGGGCGCTACGCCGCCATAGACGACGAATCCTTCCTCGGGCGGCGACTCGGGCATGAACGGGTAGAGCAAGCGATTTCTCGACCAAAAATACTGTTCAAGCGCTTTCAGATAGGTTTGGCCATCAAGGAACTTGGCGTGGGTGATGACACGCGCATCTGGGAACTCGGCGAGCCAGAACTTGGTGCCGCCAATGTGGTCGGCATGAGAGTGCGAGAGGATGATGTGCGTCACTTCGCCCGGCGCCGCCTCTTGCAGCAAACGCTTTTGCCGCGCCGACTGGGTGCCGAGGCCGGCATCAAAGAGCACATGGCCGGCTTCGGTCGGGATGAGGAAGGTGTTGCCAACGCCCCAGGCGCGAAACACGCCTGGAGCCGGCTGATCGACCTCCACATCGATATGCTGCAGGCTGGCAACGGTCTTCACTTGCTCACGCTCATCGACCTCAGTTTGCGACGCGACGTATGCGCTCGCAAAGGTGCCAACGACCTCGGCGCGACGCTCGTCAATCAGGCGCCCGGCATCCGTTCTGCCAAGCCCCAATCCAATCACAACGCCGACCATGACGCCCGCAAATATCAATAGCACCCAGATGACTATTCGCGACATCGCCTGCCCTCTTCGACCCTTGAACAGTATCTTGCCACAGGGCGAAGCGAGAATTTTGCGCAACTGCGCTATAATGCGCTCACCTCAAGGTGGCTGGCGTCGCCATTTCTTTGGTGAGCGCCCTCGAATGCACCGAATTCGGAACCACCGATTGAATCAACTTAGAGCTTGGAGTCACATTCGCCAAGCGCCTCGGAAACTCGTAATCTCAATATCGTTAATGTCACTTATTTTGCGAATGCTGGCAATCCTGCATTTCCTGAATTTCCAGCTATTGAAAACGAAGGGCCGCACGGCCCGCACACACTACCTCTGCGGCTGTCGGCGACATCGCCTTGAACAGCGCTGCTTTCCTACGCGCCACGCGAATGACCTGCCCAAGCGCACTCTCACGCATCTCATTACAACGAAGATAGGGCTACAGTCATATGAAACGCATGCTTATCAACGCCACCCAGGCCGAAGAGGTCCGGGTCGCGCTCGTCGACGGTCAACTACTCTACGATCTTGACATAGAGTCAAAGCAACGAGACCGCCTCAAGGACAACGTCTACAAGGGGCGCGTCGCCCGGGTTGAGCCAAGCCTGCAAGCCGCGTTCGTCGAAATTGGCGAAGGTCGGCAGGCATTCCTGCCACTGAAAGCCGTCGCGCCGCAGTACATGAAGGATGCGGACCTGGAGGCTGATCAGGAAAAGCGAGATATCAATTCGATTCTCGAGCAAGGACAGCAGATCATCGTCCAGGTCGAGAAAGAGGCGCGCGGCGGCAAGGGTGCCGCGGTCACAAGCTATGTCTCGGTGGCCGGCCGCTACGTGGTGCTCATGCCGAACAACCCAAGGGCGGGCGGCATCTCGCGCCGCATCGAAGGCGAAGAGCGCGATGTGACGCGCGAGCTCCTGAACCAGCTTGACTTGCCGAACGGCATGGGCATCATCGTCCGCACCGGCGGCGTCGGGCGTAGTGTCGAAGAACTGCAGTGGGATCTTGACCACTTGCTGAAGCTTTGGGAGTCAATCAGCGCCGCGGCGGAGGACTGTGAGGCACCAACGCTGCTCTTTCGCGATAGCGACCTCATGAGCCGCGCCATTCGCGACTACTTGAGCCGCGATATTGGCGAAATCCTCATCGACGACGAGGACGCATTCAATCAAGCGCATGAGTTCGTCGCCCAATACAGCCCGGGCCTTGTGCAGAAGGTCAAGCGCCACGACCAGCGGGTACCGCTCTTCACGTCTTTTCAGATCGAAAGCCAGATCGAATCCGCCTACCGCCATCGTGTAACGCTGCCTTCGGGCGGCAGCGTCATCATCGAGCGCACCGAAGCGCTTGTTGCCATTGATGTCAACTCAGGGCGTTCGACATCAGGCGCCGACATTGAAGAAACCGCGCTCAGCACCAACCTTGAAGCCGTGGCCGAAGTCGCTCGCCAACTGCGGCTGCGGGACATTGGCGGCTTGGTTGTGCTTGATCTCATTGACATGGCACCGATGCGCAACCGCCGACAGGTCGAGCAAGCCATGGAAGAGGCGCTCGAACACGACCGTGCGCGCACGCAGATACAGCGCATTTCGCGCTTTGGCCTGCTCGAGATGACGCGCGAGCGCCTCGGCGCATCTCTAGAAGAAACGAGCACGCAGATCTGCCCGCGCTGCAACGGTCAAGGCCGTATCCGCGATGTCCCCTCGACCGCCCTCTCGATCCTGCGCCTCTCCGAAGAAGAAGCGCTGAAGCGCGAAAGCCATGCCGTGCGCGCGAGGGTGCCGCTCGAAGTGGCATCCTTCCTCTTGAACGAGAAGCGCGGCGACGTCGCCGAAATCGAGCAGCGCACCAGTACCCATCTTGTGATCGTACCGACGCCGCACTTCGACACCCCGCATTTTGAAATTGAACGCATTCGCGAGTCAGAGGCGTTAAAGGAAAGTGATGTCTTGAGCTACCAGCTCATGGAACCGCCACCACCGCCGCCGACACCCGGCAGCGCGGGTGCTAAGCGCGAACGGCGCCCCGCCGAACCGGCCGTGGTCGCCGTGCAAAGGTCGCCGAGCCCGCCGCCTCCGAAAACAGAGAAACCCGCAAGCCCCGGCATCTTGTCGGCCATTCGGACGAGCTTGAGCTCCATGTTTTCGAGCCAGGAAGAGGAGAAGCCGCCGGCGCCCGAACCCAAATCGAAACCAAAGCGCGCATCGGGTGGCAGGCAGCGCAGCGGACAACGCAAAGGACAGGCAGAACGCAAGTCAAGCGCGAAGAACGACAAGCCACAAGCAAAGTCACGCGATCAGCGCTCACGAGGCAAGGCCAAGGCGCAGGCGTCTCAGAAGCAGGACAAGTCAGACAGCAAGACAGAGACTGCCAATCAGACCCAAGAGAAAGAGGCTCGGGCGAAGAAGCCTCGTCAGGCAAAAGCTCGACAAAAGCCTACCGAGACGAACGGCAAGCCCACGCAAACCGAGACCAGCACAATCACTGAAGAGCGCTTCACGCCGCCAGCCGAAGGCGAGACAAAGCGCAGGCCAAAGCGTTCGAGAGCGGAATCAAAACCACAGAGAACCGACGCGAAAGAGGCCGAAACGCCTGCGCCTGCAACTCAACAGCCGCCTGAACCCAAATCGGCCTCGATTAGGGTCGCAGAGACCGAACAAGCTCTTCAAGACACTGTTGAGGCAGTCGAAACAACCGATACCAAGCCAGCGCGCAGAGCGCCGAAAAAACGCCCTGCGGTAACGGTTTCAGAAACCCCGTCGGACTTTCAAGTAGAAACCACAGAGATGTCTGCGCCTGACGCGCCTGCGCCCGCAACGCCGACTTCGCCGAAAGGCCCGGCTCGCGAGCCCGTTCGCCCCGCCAATGACCCGAGGGCATCGGCAAATGCCGCTGACAAGGCACCTGAATTCGAGCTTGAGGAAGCTTAAACGCGGGCGCGAGGGGCTACAAGATTGGTCGGGGAGAGCGGACGCGGACTGATTGCTCGAGAGGTATAATTCGCCAATGGTTGAACATGCGGCGTGAGGATGCGGGACGTGAGTCTGCAGGGTGTTGATCAAGCAGTCGGGCAAACATCTCTCTTCAGCGAGGATGCCCTTGGCTTAATGAATTTGGCTCAGTCGGCGAAATGGGCTGCGGAGTATACGCGCCGCGATATTTCTGTTTCCAATATCTCATATCTTGTCCAGTATGGGCGCATTAAGAGACATGGCGCAAACGGAAGCACTTTGATCAATCGAGACGAGTTAAAAGCTTACTTCGATGCAGCGAATAGGGAACAGGATTGGAAGTCCAAATTGGGAGACGATCTCAATTGGCGACTCTCATTCGATGAATACAGGGAAAAAGAAAGGACAAAACACGTTCACAGGCTGCATCCATACAAAGGGAAGTACATACCGCAGCTTGTCGAGTATTTCTTGGACGATCATACAGACGAATTCAAGACTAAAGTTTACTTCAAACCAGGGGATATCGTGCTGGACCCTTTCTCTGGAAGTGGGACAACGCTGGTGCAGGCCAATGAACTAGGCATTCATGCAATTGGAATAGACGTCTCACAATTCAACTGCATGATTTCTAATATCAAAGTCGAAAAGCATGACACCCGTTCACTGGCTGAGGCGCTGTACGACCTGACTTCAAAACTGGGCGATTTCAGTAAAAGCAGAAATAGAAACATTCAGCAATTCGATGACGAGCTTTCGTCAAAATTGGCAAAGTTCAATGCTGAGAACTTCCCTTCCCCTGACTACCGGCGCAAGGTTGCCCAAGGCATTATTGAAGAGTCCAGCTATGCACCTCAAAAGGAAGCTGTCTTGTTATCCGAGTATCACAGGCTTGTGGAGAAGCACCAAGTCAAGATAGAGCAAGATACGGACGGTTCTTTTCTCGACAAGTGGTTGCTCCAACCGATCAGGGATGAAGTGGACCTGATCTTGGACGAAATCAATGGAATCAAGAATCCTTCCATCAGAAACGTAATGTCGTTAGTGTTAAGCAGGACAGTACGGTCGTGCAGGGCAACGACGCACGCTGATCTAGGCACCCTAAAGGAACCTGTAACGACAACCTATTACTGCAAGAAGCACGGCAAGATGTGCAAGCCTCTCTTCACCATCAATAATTGGTGGAAGAGATATGCTGCCGATACATTAAACCGCCTGAACGAGTTCAGCAGGCTTAGAACCGAGTCAATGCAGCATTGCGTCACAGGCGACAGCAGGAGCATTGACTTGACTGAGAGTCTCAGTAAGACAAACTACCATCTTGCGGACAAGGTTCATAACGACAAGATAAAGGGAATATTTTCAAGCCCGCCCTATGTTGGACTGATTGACTATCACGAGCAGCATGCATACGCCTATGAGATGTTTCGACTCGAGCGGGATGACGCGCTGGAAATAGGTCCTCTGTTCAACGGGCAGGGCTTGAAGGCTCGCCACTCATATGTGACAGGCGTGGCCAATGTCTTGCAAAACGCCAAGCAGTATTTGCAGCCCAATTATGATGTGTTCTTGGTGGCCAACGACAAGTATGATCTATACCCTGCTATTGCAGAACAGGCCGGGATGGAAATTGTCAATCAGTTTAAGCGCCCAGTTTTGTGCCGAGTGGAGAAGGACAGGTCGAACGCGTATTCAGAGACAATCTTTCACATGAAGGAGTGCTGACGTGTCCTTGGCCGAGGGACAGCGAAACCATATAGACGAGACAATAAAGCAGTGCATCAAGAGCAAGCTTGAGAAATACAAGCCGGAAACCAAGCACATGCCATTCCATGACCGACTGCTCGGAAGAGATCGGATGGCGGTTTTCTCGTTCATTCATTCGTTAAATACATCCTTTGGCATGTCTATATTTGAGCCGATTGCTGAAGCATTGGCGCTGCTCAATTTTCCTGTAGCACGCAAGCAGTTTGAAGTAGGCAACAGCATCAGCACAGAGGCGCAGGCCGAGATTCAAGACATCATCAATAGACTTTCTGCGGGCGATGATCCGGACAAGACTGGTGAGATTGAGCGCATACGGAAAGTCTGCCAGAGGGGGCATATGACCCGACTCAAGCCGGTCAAGGCTGATTTGTATCTGAAGGATCAAGGTGGCGCGATGTACCTGTTCGACCTTAAGACCGCGAAGCCAAACAAGGGCAATTTCAAAGAGTTCAAGCGCACTATGCTGGAGTGGGCTGCAATTGTCTTGGCGCGGAATCCTCGCGCAGAGGTCAACACGATTATCGCGATACCATACAACCCGTATGAACCGAAACCGTATGAGCGCTGGACGGCAAAAGGAATGTTGGACTTGCACCATGAATTGAAAGTAGCCAATGAGTTCTGGGACTTCCTCTACGGCAGTCAAGTCTATGAAGACTTGCTCGCCTGCTTTGAGCGGGCAGGTATTGAATTGAAGGCGGAAATCGATGAGTATTTTGGCCGATTCAGTAATCGCACGGAAGAGAACAGAGTCACTGTCAACGCAAAGTAGAAGTTTCCCCCTTGGATTCAATAATTGAAGGGAAGCTGGTTCTCTCGAAGCCGACCGGGCGCATAGGTCAAGAGCGGTGCGAAGAGCTAGTTCCACCATGCAGCACTCTCAAGCAAGCGGCGGGTAACAGTCAGGTTCAATCTCCAAGCGAATACCCCAGCGCCTGTGCACCTCGGCCTGCACATGCGCGGCAAGGCGTAGGAATTCGCTGCGGGTCTTGGCCTGCTCGTTGACCAGCACCAAGGGCTGGCGCCGCCACACGCGCGCGCCGGCCAACGCCATACCTTTCAGTCCGGCGCGATCAATCAGCTGCGCCGCAGACAGCTTCGCCTGAGATGGCGCTTGCGCTGGCCACGCGACGAGATCAGGCATTTTCCAGCGAAGCGCCTCAACCACTTCGAACGCGACAACTGGATTCTTGAAGAAGCTGCCAACATTCCGAATTCGCCGCACGTCCGGCAATTTCCTGCGGCGCACGCGCACGACCGCTTCCATGACATCAACGGGGGTCGCGCACTCTGCCACAGTGCCGAAACCTTCAAGCTCTTGTGCGAGATCCTTGTAGGCGGTGCGCGCAGCAGGCATCGATTGCAGCCTCAGCGTCACCCGCCAAATGATCCAGGGATTCTCAACGCCGCGTTTGAACAGGCTTGTGCGATAGCCGAACGCGCATTCCGAGCGAGTGAAGGTTCTGCGTTCTCCGCTCTCCCGGTGAACAGCCTCAAGCGACTCAAACAAATCGCATAGCTCCACGCCATAGGCGCCGATGTTCTGAACCGGCGCAGCGCCGACCGTGCCCGGAATCAGCGCGAGGTTCTCTAGTCCGAAGGCGCCTTGCGCCGATGCAAACCGCACAAGGCCATGCCAGTCTTCGCCAGCGGCGGCGCTCAAGAGGAACGAACTGCCGTCTTTATGCAGACTGATACCCCGCGCCCGCATCACAAGCACAATGCAGTCGATATATTCGCCAAGCACAAGGTTGGTGCCGGCACCGAAGGTCACGAGCCGGAGACCGTTTTCCCGTCCACGAGCAATGGCTTCGCCGAGCTGTTTCTCATTCGCGACTTCAATGACCTCCCGTGCCTGCGATTCGAGACCGAGTGCATTGAAGACCATTGAGGGCTTGAGTTTTTCTACTTCTTGGCACACTATTGTGGATTATTCTCACAAGGATTCAGCATAATGCAGATTACTGATCGCGTCGCGCTGATCACCGGCGGCGCCTCTGGACTTGGCAAGGCCACCGCGCAAACCATTCTTGACGCAGGCGGCCGCGTCGCCCTCGTTGACCTGAATGCCGACCTTGCCAATCAAGTTGCGAAGGAACTCGGCGACCGCGCGATCGCGTTCGCCGCCGACGTGCGCGACGAGGCAGCCGTGCAGGCCGCCGTCGACGGCACCGTCGAAGCCTTTGGCGGCGTCCATATCAATATCAATTGCGCAGGGCTTGGCGCGGCGACGCGCACCGTTGGCCGCGACGGTCCCATGCCGCTCAACACCTTTGAGTTCGTCGTCGGTATCAATCTGATCGGCACTTTCAACAGCCTGCGGCTGTGCGCGGCGGCGATGGCCAAAAACGAGCCGATCGGCAAGGATCAGGAACGCGGCGTTATCGTCAACACCGCTTCGGCGGCAGCGTTCGACGGCCAAATCGGACAAGCCGCGTATAGCGCGAGCAAAGGCGGCGTCGTCGGTATGACCTTGCCGATTGCGCGCGACCTTGGGCGCATCGGTGTGCGCATTTGCACCATCGCGCCGGGCATTTTCGAGACACCGCTCATGCTCAGCGCGCCCGACCGCGTCAAGCAGCCGCTCATCGATGCGGTGCAGTTTCCGCACAGGCTCGGCGAGCCGCCGGAATTTGGCTTGATGTGCAAGCAGATCATCGAGAATCCGTATTTGAACGGCGAAACCATCCGCTTGGACGGCGCGATTCGCATGGCGCCAAAATAACGCTACTCAAACGCACGCCGAGTCGTTTCGAGCTCCTCCGACGTGTCAACGCCCACAGGCACCTCAACTGGCGACTCGAAAATATGCAGACCACGGCCATGTTCGAGGAGTCGCAGCTGCTCTAGCGCTTCGACCTCTTCCAAGTCGCTCGCCGGCAGAGATACATAGTCCTTGAGCGCATCGACGCGATAGCCGTAGATGCCGATATGCCTGAAATAGCGAAAGCCGTCAGGCGGCGGATTGCGCGCATACGGCAATGGCGAGCGTGAGAAATAGAGTGCCTGCCCTTTCTGGCTCGCCACCACCTTGACGACATTCGGGTTGGCAATATCGGCTTCAATAACGATGCGCTGCATCAAGGTCGCGCGGTCAAGCCCTTGCTCGTCCATGTTGCGGGCAAGCGTCGCGATCGCCTCGGCGGGGATGCGCGGCTCATCGCCCTGCACGTTGATGACAATCTCGCGCGCGGTGAGGCCAAGCCGGGTCGCGGCTTCAAGCACGCGATCAGTGCCTGATTTGTGATCTGGTGAAGTCAGCATCGCTTTGATGCCGTGCGCATTGCAGGCATCGAGAATGCGCGCATCGTCGCAGGCAACGAGCACTTGTTTGGCGCCAGCACGCTGAGCGGCTTCAGCGACACGACAGACCATTGGCACCCCAGCAATGTCGGCGAGCGCTTTCGCCAGCAAGCGCGTCGAACCGTAACGCGCAGGGATGATGACAGTGAACCCAACCACCTAGTGTCCTGTCCCATAAATAAGTGTGGATTCAGCGCGCAGGAGAAGGGCTGTGGCAAGGCGCTGAAGCAGGCAATACTTTGCCGTATTGCCAAGGGACGCAACGCGGCCACAGCCCTTCTC
>JAPOTJ010000080.1 GCA_026709225.1 Gammaproteobacteria bacterium
CACAGCCCTTCTCCTGCGCGCTGAATCCACACTTATTTATGGGACAGGACACTAGACTGGCGATATGTGTCGCGACGGCTTAAGCGCCTAAGAAGGATTGCTCCCGTGAATCGCGTCTTTCGCAGGGATGCGCTCTAACATGAGCGAATAAAGACTGTCGAGCCGCCGGTTTGTATCCTTTATGTCGGAGCGAAACTGCTCGTGTTCCTTCGCTCCCGCTTGAATCGCGGCTTCTATGCGGGTGATGTTGGACTCGCCGACTTTCCCAACGGCTTCTATCCGAACATTGGTGGCTTCTATCTGAGAACTGAGCTTTGAACTCACGTTCTGAATGACGATCCAGAGAATACCTATGGTTATTGCCGCAAACGTCACCCAGGGCAAGAAATCTTGGATTGTCATGGCGGGTTCCATTGGAATGGCTCGGTGTATTGCGGTTGTGGATTTTAGCACGATGCTTGACGAAGCGTCTCAGCGCTCAAAACCCATGAATTAAGTAGAAAAGGCACTGGGAGCTGGCCTCTTCGGAACGAGGCTTTCATACACCGTCTGGTAGCCGCCCTTCGCCGCAACAAGGGCGTCAGCGGCAGCAGCACGCTCGACACGACGCTTCTTCTCAGCAAGCGTTGGATATCGTACCGGTTTATTGAAGTCCACTGGACATTTCGACTTATCGATCTCTTTCAGCCCCAAATGCTGCATGAGAGCTTTCACCTCCGCAGGATGGTCGAACTGGCCAAACGCTGCGGAAATCGGAAGACGACAGCAATACGAGATCAACTGCAAACAATCGATCAAACTGCTCTTGCCAGTCGCATTGGCACCCACGGTGACATTCAGCGCCTTCAGGTCAGCCTTGAAGCCATGCAGCAGCCGGTAGCCATCAATTTCAATTTCTTCGATCATGCATTGAACCTATAATGCAGCCCGCATGAAAGCCATGATACTCGCCGCCGGCTTGGGCACTCGCTTGCTGCCAGTCACTAAGACCTGCCCAAAGCCGTTGGTCGAAGTGGCTGGACGGCCGCTCCTTGAGCACCAGCTTGTGTGGCTCAGGCGCGCCGGCGTCAATGAAGTCGTCATCAACCTGCACTACCTCGGCGAGATGATTGAAGCCCATATTGGCAATGGTGAGCGCTTCGGCGTTCAAGTCACTTACAGCCGCGAAGACACGCTGCTCGATTCGGGCGGTGGCATCGCCAAGGCGCTACCGCTCTTGGGCACATCGCCCTTCATATGGATGCTCGGCGATATTTGGTGTCCGGACATGCGCTTTCCGATGGCGCTGCCTCGCACTTCGCTCGCACATTTGATACTCTGCCCCATGCTTGGTAAGCGTCACTATGGGGACTTTGATCTTGTGCAAGGACAAGTGCTTCGCAATTCCCACCGGCCGTTCATTTTCACGGGTGTGGCGCTGCTGCATCCGGCGCTCTTTGATGGCTGTCCAAAAGTGCCTTTTTCGATGACCCGCGACCTCCTGTTCCATCGACTCGGTGACAATGAAGTCACTGGTGAGATACACACTGGCGACTGGGCGGACATTGGGTCAGAGCAGGCGCTCTCAGCATTGAGGGCGAGGGTGGAATCTTGATGGCGATCAATAGACAAATGCGAATCTTCACTGGTTTGACATTCGCTTTAGGCATGTCGTGCGTGGCGCTTGCCGAGGGTGACACGCCGTGGAGCGCCTACTGGAACGAATCGAGTGACTCCAATGCCCTCTGCCGAGGCAGCTATCTTATACCCGCGCCAGAAGCGGGCGGCGATGCGGTCTGGATGACGCTGTCCGGCACGGAGCTTGAGTACGAACCTGAAGAAGGCGCGGAAGTCTCCGGCGGTGTGCGCGTTCAGTTCGGCCCGCGAGTGTTCGAGGCCGACACGGCGAGCGCGCCGCAAGGCATGAATCCAATCCAGTTTGAAGGCAATGTGCGCTACTTCGAGCCAGGTGCCGCCATTTGGGGCGAGCGCGCGAGCTATGAGGCGCAAAGCGAAACGGTCACACTTGAATCGCTGCAGTTCCTGCTTGAAGATCGCGTCTTTTCGCCGCAGGTGACGAGCACCCTGCCCGCCATTCGCGGCGAAGCCGAGCGCATTGCGCTGTCCGAGGGTGAAGTCCTGATCGAAGACGCTTGGTTCACGCGCTGCGAACCAAAGTCCGCGGGCTGGGAAGTGTCTTCAAAGAGCCTCGCAATGAGCAGCGAAGATGCGTTCGCTACTGTCACCAACGCGCGGCTCGCCGTGGCCGATCTGCCGGTGCTGTTCGTACCGTGGATGAAGTTCCCGATCACCTCGGAGCGCCAGACGGGATGGCTCTATCCGGATCTGCGCTATGAAGGCGAGCGCGGCGGCGTCGTGCGACTGCCGTTCTATTGGAATCTGGCGCCCAACCGAGACCTCGTGATCATGCCCGGTTTTGAAGGGCGGCGCGGCGGCAGCCTCGGACTCGAATACCGGCACGCCACCAAGCACACCACCAACCGTCTCATCGGTCATTACTTCCCAGACGACGAGGAGTTTGTCGACGATCACCCCGGCGAAGATGGCAGTCGCTACTTGGTACGCGCAAGGCACAGCGGTCGCTTCGGCAACATCTTGACGAGCGCCAATCTCACGTTCCTGAGTGACCGCCGCATGCACCGTGAGCGCTACGAGGAGCTCGGCGTTTCCCATACGAGGTGGGGCGGGCCATCGGTGACCAACGAGGGCAGCATCGTCTATCAGCAACCCAACTGGCGAGTTGGCGTTGAAATGGAGAACTACCGCATCGACTGGAATCCGAATCCAGATGCCTACCGCACTGTGCCGAGAGTCTTCTTTGACGGCGAGAGGCGCTTTGTCGGTGGACTGCTTGCGAGTTTCCATACGAGCTGGAGCCGATTCACCAACGACATCACCGAGCGTGAATTCGGCGAGGTGTCCCGCTGGAGCAACGACCTTCGCTTCGACCTGCCCATGCGTCGCGCCTGGGGCGGCGTGACGGCCAGTTTCGGCGGCGCGCATGTTGCCTTCGAGTTGCATGAAGAACGACCCGGCCAAACCACATGGACCGACGAAGAAGATTCCGAGCTGCAATCAGGCTTCTTTGAGCTCGACGGCAGCCTCAACTTCGAGCGGCGCGGCGAACACACCCGCGTGAGCTTGGAGCCGCGCGCGCTCTACACCTACCGTCGCAGCGACGAACTGCCGGGTGTGCCGCTGCTCGACTCTGTGATCAACGAATACTCGCTGACACAGCTCTTTTCGAGTCGCCGCTTCGCTGGCACAGATCGCTATGCGGATATCCACCAAGTCGCTGTCGGCGTGCGTTCGCGCATGTGGAACCAAGACACCGGCCGGCGCATCTTTGAAATCGAAGCGGGTGTGATCCGATCATTGGAAGACGAAGACAATACCTATGCGCGGCTTGATTCGGAGGAAGACGTGACGCCGCTCGCCGTGCGTGCACGTTCCTGGCTGAGCGAGCAGGTGCGGGTGGAGAGTTCCCTTATCTGGCACCCGGACGGAGATCGCTGGTTCGAGCGCGGCTTCTGGGCGAGTTACCGGTCAGCAAATGCGCTGGTCTTGCGCATTGGGTATCGAATGCGGCGCTACAGCGAAGTGTTCGATCAAGGCGAGGCGGCTTTTAGCGTGCCAGTGTCCGAGCGACTGCGACTCTTCGGCTTGTATTCGCATGATTTCTCGCAAAGCGAACTCTTGACCGCCGTGTTTGGCGCCTCCTACACGCACTGCTGCTGGGCTGCGGACCTCGGCGTGCGCAGAATCCTGAGGCGGCCGAATAACGCCCTCGTCGAAGGCGCCTACCATAGTAACGCCGTGTATCTGAATGTCATATTTAGAGGATTCACCGGTGTCGGTGACAGCATCGCGCCACTGCTTTCTCAAATAGGTGGCCAAAGAAATGGTTGGTGAGCATTTGGCTCTCAAGCGTCTTGTCCGCGGCGTGATGATTGCGGCCGCTTGTCTGGCGAGCTTTGCGCTCCGCGCTGAAATCAAGCTCCTTGATGGCATTGTCGCCGTCGTCGATGATGATGTGGTGCTCGCTTCCGAACTCGATTACCGCGTGCGAGCCGTTCGCGATCAACTGATGGCGGGCGGCCAGCAAATGCCGCCTGCGGACATTCTCGTCAACCAGGTGCTTGAGCGGCTCATCCTCGAGTCGATCCAGTTGCAGATGGGCGAACGCGCCGGGGTGCGCATTGATGACGAAACGCTAACGCGTGCGATCACCGGCATCGCCGAGCGCAACGGCATGACCATCGATAGCTTTATCGCGCAGGTCGAGTCGGAAGGGTTCCCGTATCCGAGGTTTCGCGAGGAAGTTCGCCGCGACATGGTCATCTCGCGTGTGCAAGGCGGACAGGTCAACAGGCGCATCAGCCTCACCGAGCAGGAAGTCGAATCATTCCTTGAGTCGCCGCTCGGTCAACGCGCATTGTCCGACGAATATCGCGTCGGTCATATTCTGCTCGAAATCGCCCGCGATGCGACGCCTGCGGCCAGGCGGGCCGCAGAGGAAGAGGCCGACGAGATTGTCGGCCTGCTGAGATCGGGCAGCGATTTTCGCGAACTTGCGATTGAGCGATCAGCGAGCGCCAGCGCACTTGAGGGCGGCGATATGGGCTGGCGCAAAGCAGGCGCTCTGCCGAGCCTGTTCGCTGAAGCGGCGGTTGCCTTGCAAGTCGGTGAGACCGCCGATGCAATACGCAGTGAAAGCGGGTTTCATATCATTCAACTCCTTGACAAGCGCGGAGTCGGCGTCGAGCTGGTCGAACAGGTCAACGTGCGTCACATCCTGATTCAGCCGTCCGAGATTCGCAGCGACGACCAGGCGCGCGAGCTCATCGAAGAGATTCACGAACGCTTGATGTCAGGCGAGGCGTTTGCTGACCTCGCGCGCGTCTACTCGGATGACCCAGGCAGTGCGCTTGCCGGTGGCGAGCTTGGATGGGCCGAGCCGGACCTCTATGTGGAGAGCTTTCGCGATAAGACGCGCGAGGTCGAAATTGGCGAACTGAGCGAGCCGTTTCGCTCGACGCACGGTTGGCATGTGCTCGAAGTGCTCGAGCGCCGCGAACAGGACTTGAGCGAGGAAGCGAGGCGCAACACGGCGCTCAACATCCTACGAAACAGACGCTTTGAAGAGGAACTTCAGTCCTGGTATCAGGAGATACGCAACGAGGCGTATGTCGATATCCGCAATTGAGCCTGCGGTTTGAGCTATATCGCGGTGACACCCGGGGAGCCCGCTGGCATCGGGCCGGACCTGCTTGTCACGTTCGCACAATCGGCACGGCGTGCGCCCCTAGTCGCATTTGCAGATCCGACGCTCTTAATGGCGCGCGCCAAGCTACTTGGCCTTCGCCTTCACATTGACGAGCTTAGCGACCAAGCGCCAACCCAATCTGCTGGCACGCTGACCATCCGTCCGGTGCCTTTCGGCACCCCTATCGAACCCGGAAACGCTCGCTCGGAGACTGCGAGCGCTGTTCTTCAATCGATTCGCCTCGCCGCCCGCGCTGCGCTTGACGGCGAAGCCTCGGCTTTGGTGACGGGCCCCGTCCACAAGTCCGTCATCGCAGAATCGGGCATACCGTTTTCGGGCCACACGGAATTGCTCGCTGACCTCTGTCGAGTGCCACATGTGGCCATGCTGCTCGTCTCCGGCGACCTCAGGCTCGCCTTGGCGACGCGCCATCTCGCGCTTCGCGATGTGCCGCAGGCGCTGACAGACACGCAACTCACGCAGACGCTTCGCGTCCTCGATCAAGGGTTGCGCCAGTCATTCGCGCTCCGGAACCCAAGGATTCTTGTCGCCGGCTTGAATCCGCACGCAGGCGAAGACGGTCATCTTGGTCGAGAAGAGATCGATGTCATCAGGCCAGTCATCGAACGGCTTCGAGATCAGGGCCTGTCCATTGAGGGGCCTTTTCCGGCGGACACCCTCTTCACGCAAGCGATGCGCGCTCGCGCCGATGCGCTGCTCGCCATGTACCATGATCAAGGACTCGCGCCATTCAAGGCGCTTGCGTTCGGCGCATCGGTGAACGTCACGCTCGGCCTGCCGTTTGTGCGCACATCGGTCGATCACGGCACCGCGCTCGACCTTGCTGGCACAGGCAAGATCGATATCGGCAGCTTCAAAGCAGCGGTCGATCTTGCCTGCAAGCTCACTCACGATGGCTAGTAACCTGAGCCGCGGGAAGCCGCGCAAGCGATTCGGGCAGCACTTCCTGCGCGACCCATTCGCGCTCGAAGAAATCGCCGAATTCATTGCTGCGCAGCCCGGCGATGCGCTGCTAGAGATTGGTCCCGGACAAGGCGCGCTGACCGAACACTTGATCGCCACCTGCCCGACGATGCGCGCGATGGAGATCGATCGTGACCTCTGCCGCCATCTGCGAGCGAGGTTCCCGCAACTCGACCTCGTTGAAGGTGATGTGCTCACCCACACATTCGAGCAACTGCTGATGGCGCGAGCAGACTGGCGCCTCGTGGGCAACCTGCCGTACAACATATCAACCCCTTTGCTCGCGCGCGTCTGCGCGCTTGCCAGCCATGTCCGCGACGCTTGGTTCATGCTGCAAACCGAGGTCGCGGACAGGCTCGTGGCCGAGCCCGGAACACGCGACTGGAGCCGCTTGAGCGTGATGGTTCGGCTGCGGTTTCGTGCAGAGATTCGAATGACCGTGGACGCATCAAGCTTTCACCCGCCGCCAAAAGTGACATCGAGTCTCGTGCATCTCGTATCAAAGCCACGCGACCGGAGTATCATTTCACTGCCGACCTTTGAAGACATCTTGAAAGGCGCTTTCTCGCAAAGGCGCAAAACGCTTGCAAATGCCTTGCGACAATTTTCTATCGATTGGAGGCAGACAACCGTGAATCCGCACAAGCGACCTGACCAAATCGGCGTTGACGCCTATATCGAGATCGCCAATCACATCGCAAGCCAATCAATAAAACATCCATCAAAACATCTATGAGACTGGGAAACGTCAAGCCATGAGAATGCTGGCTGCTTCAAGCATCGAAGTGACCACGAGCAGCGAGTTCGTCGCGGATAGTTCGAACGCGCTTGCTCAGCGCTATGTATTTGCTTATACCATCACCATCAGCAACAACGGCGGCGTCGCAGCCACTCTCTTGAACCGCTCGTGGATTGTCAAAGACGGCTTGCATAATGAGCAGCACGTTGAGGGCGCTGGGGTCGTTGGCAAGCAGCCGCGCATCGAACCAGGCACCGCATTTACCTACACAAGCAATGCCCTCTTGCCGACGTCAATCGGCAGCATGGAAGGTAGCTACGAATTCCAGCTCGACTCCGGCGCCATTTTCCGAGTGCCTATTCCGCGCTTCTCGCTGCACGACCCGGCGGCGATACACTGAGACGGCATTATCAGCTTGATGGAACACTAGCCTTATGGCCACTTACGTCGTAGGCGATGTCCAAGGCTGCTCGGCCGAATTGCAGGACTTACTAGCACTGGTCGGCTTCTCCGCGGCCACAGACCAGCTTTGGCTGACGGGGGATCTCGTCAATCGCGGTGCGCAAAGCTTAGAGACGCTTCGCTTTGTGCGCTCGCTGGGCAGAAACGCTGTGAGCGTGCTTGGCAATCACGACATTCACCTGCTCGCGGTGTACTACGCCGAGCAGCCGAAAAACGAATCCGACACCTTTGATGCGCTGCTCTCGGCGCCCGACTGTGCCGAGCTGCTCGATTGGCTGCGCCACCGCCCCTTGCTGCATCGCACTGGTACGGACTTGCTGGTACACGCAGGCATCCCGCACGTGTGGTCGGTGACGCAAGCAGAAGGGTTCGCCCGCGAAGTAGAGTGCGCCCTTCAGGGCGAACATTTCCGCAATCTGCTGCGCGTTGTCTATGGCGACTGTCCGCGCCTTTGGCAAGGTCCCGGAACCCCGTCTGGCGGCCCGACCGGCGTGCCGAGGCTTCGCGCCATCATCAACTACCTCACCAGAATGCGCATCATCAATCAGGCGGGTCGCTGCGACTTCGACTTCAAGGGACCCGCAGCGACGCGTCCGAGCGGGTTCAAGCCGTGGTTCGACTTTCGGCCGCCAAGCGAGACGCGCATTCTCTTCGGCCATTGGGCCGCGCTACGCGCATGCACTGGCCGCCGTGACATCGAAGCGCTGGACGGCGGCTGCGCTTGGGGCGCGGAGCTCATCGCACTGCGCCTCGAAGACGGGCGGCGATTCTCTGTGCCGTCTCGACTGCGCCAACGGAACACCGCCGCATGAAAACCTATCTCGTCGGCGGCGCGGTGCGCGACCAATTGCTTGGCCGCGAGGTGCGGGAGCGCGACCATGTGGTGGTGGGCGCGAGCGAGCAAGAGATGGTGAAGCGCGGCTTCACGCGCGTCGGACACGCCTTCCCGGTGTTCCTACACCCGGAGACCGGCGAAGAGCACGCCCTTGCGCGCAAAGAATCGAAAGTCGCGCCGGGACACACAGGGTTCGAGTTTGACGCTTCAAAGGGCGTTGATCTTGTCACCGACTTGAAGCGCCGAGACCTTACCGTCAACGCCATGGCGAAGGACGAAGACGGCAAGATCATCGACCCTTATGGCGGCAGAATTGACCTTGAGCGCCGCGTGTTGAGACATGTTTCCGATGCCTTTGTGGAAGACCCCTTGCGCGTGCTGCGCGTAGCGCGATTCTCCGCTGAGCTGCGAGATTTTGGCTTCTCAGTCGCCGACGACACCCTCGCGCTGATGCGGGAGATTGCAGACGCTGGCGAGCTAGACCACTTGCCGAGCGAGCGCGTCTTCGGCGAACTTGCCAGAGTGCTCGAAACGCGCTGGCTTGATGTGTTCCTGAGCGTGCTTGATCGCACAGGCTGCCTTGCGCCCTGGTTCGTCGAGTGCCAGCAGTTCACGAGCGCGGACTACGCCAAACTCGGCACTTGGCAAAGAGATCTCCCGTCGGGCGTGGCGCGGTTTGCGGTGCTCGGCGCCCTGCTAGGCGAGGACGCTTGTCAAGCATTGGTGACGCGACTCGGGCAACCGAAGCAGCACAGCCGTGCTGTCAGCCTCGTCGCTCGTCATGCCCAAACTGTTCGTCGCTGGCGAGCGGACGATGCTGAATCCATCTGCGATGCCTTGGTGGCATTCGCAAACCTCAAGCCAGCGCTAGTGCGCGACGAAATGCTACAGGTCATCGCCCGAGTCGCCGAGATCGACCAAGCGGTATTGAACGCACGCACCCAAGCGCTTGGGGCGCTGCGGCTGAGTGCACAAAGCAAGCCGACTCAGGGGCGCGAGTACGGCCGCCTGCTGCGCGCCGCACGCATCGAGCTCGTCAAGACATGGTTCGGTTGACGCATATGGGCCTGCGCTTTCAATAGAATAGCCGATCAATCAGCGCCGGCGAGCTGGTCTCCACCCCGTCGCCAATGCCAGCCATCGAGCGCCATGTGCGGGCGCTGGTGATGGTGTCCGCCCGGCAACTCCTCTACTTCTTGCGGTCGAGAAACGCCTCAATCAAGCGGCGATGCTCTTCAGACTGCGAGAGAGGCGTATTGCTAAGACGTTCAATCTGCCTCGCGGTGGTTCGGTCAACATCTTCAATGGCATCAATGGCGACTTTGCCAGCGCCGAGCGCTTCCCGGGGCATTGCCAGCAGCTTCTGCGCAAACGCCGTGCAAGCCTGCTCGAACGCATCATCCGCATACACCTCGTGCACCAACCCAACCCGTAGGGCGCGTTCGGCACTAATCGTTTGACCGGCCATCACCAGCCATTTGGTTTCCGCCGAACCGACGAGTCTGGTCAGCCTGCTCATGCCGCCGCTGCCGGGCAGTACACCGATGCTCGTTTCCGGCAGACCGAACCGCGCGCTTGCCGCCGCCAGACGAAAATCACAAGACAAGGCCATCTCCAAAGCGCCGCCAAGGCAGGGGCCTTGAATGGCGGAGACAATCGGCTTTTCAATCGCTTCAATCTCGTCAAACAGAAGGTGTATGTCGCGCCGATACCAGTTTCGAAAACTGACGCCGCTTGTCGTCTTCGGCGCCAGCCCTTCGCCCAAATCGAGTCCGGCCGAATAATAGCGACCAGTCGCACGAAGCAGCAGAACACCAAGCGCATCATCGTCACGGAAACGGTCGACGGCCTGCGACAACGCCTTCAGCATGGCAAAAGTGATGGCATTGTACTTCTCAGGACGGTTGAACGTGATGACGAGAATGCCGTCCTTCGCGTCCTGCAGGAGAGCTGATTCACTCATGCGGTCTTTCGCTCGCTGGATGTGCCTGCAAGTCAGTATATATCGCGGACGGCAAGTCATATCTGCGCCCCGCCGTCCACCGCCAAGGTCTAGCCAGTGACGAAGGCCGCTTGCTGCGAGCATTTGCCGAGGCCAGCATCGAACCAGCCGGGTGCGGCGCAATTGGCGCGGATGCCATGCTTGCCTGACTCCTTGGCGACACCCCGCACAAGCATCTCGATCACGGCCTTCGGCGCAGCCGACATGATGTCCGCCTTTGGAACGCATTCCAACGCAGACATGATCACCCCTACAAGATTGCCGCCACCTTGTTTGAGGATCGGCATGTCCGTGTGTTTTTCGCTGCGATAAGTTGTTTTCGTAAACTTATTGTGTCCGAATGTCTAGACGCCTGCACTGTCCTACTCAAGCAATTCGAGCACCCGCTCAGGCGGCCGCCCGACCACCGCGCGGCCGTCGCGCACAAATACCGGGCGCTCCATGAGAATCGGATGCGCGGTCATGGCTTCAACCATCGCTTGATCAGTCACGCCATCTTCGCCAAGTGCGAGCTCCTTGAACGCGGCTTCGCCTCTGCGCATCAGTTCAAGCGGCTTCATACCGAGCAGATGCAGAAGTTCGCCGATTTCGTTTTCGTCGAGCGGCGTTTCGAGATAGCGCACCAGCTCGAATGCCACACCGCGTTCCTCAAGCAGCGCAAGCGCAGCGCACGACTTGGAGCAACGAGGATTGTGATACAGCACGACCATGGACAAATTGACTCCTATAATGCGTGCGAGTGGCATTCATTATAGGTCGATGAGCCTAGTCTCCCTTAGCAAAGTTCTGCGCCGTTCCTTGCGTTGGATGGAGGGGATTGCGCACGCGTTCAAGCATCGTCAGTGTTTCTCCCACGCCGCCTCGCTCACGTTCACGACGCTGTTTGCGGCGGTGCCGTTCACCGCGGTCGTCTACATCGTGCTCTCGGCGCTGCCAGGATTTGATGGCTTGACGACGGTGCTGCGCGGATTCGTTTTCGAGAACTTCGTGCCGGAAAGCGCGGGGCGCATTGAAGGTGCGCTCGTCGAATTCACTGCGCAGGCACGGAACCTGACTTTTCTCGGCGTGCTGCTGCTCATCGTTTCGATCATCATGCTCTTGATGTCGGTCGAACACGCCTTCAACCATGTCTGGGGCGTCACGGAAGCACGGCGCGGCGCTGTTCGATTAGGGCGTGTTAACACTATGCCCGCCGACGCTGTTGTCGCCTGTGCAAGAGCCGAAAAAGCCCATTCGCATGCCCCAAAGTGTTCGCTCCGGCTCTTGCTCAGGCGACAACCCTTCGGGCCGGCAGCGTCAACGTGCATAGTGTTAACACGCCCTAGTCGGCTGCTGGAGCGTCGTCACTCTGGGACCGCTGCTTGTCGGCTTGGGATTTCTCGCAAGTTCGTATGTCGCCACCCTGCCGATCTTGCGCGAAGCGGGGGTTGTGCCGATGCGATCACAGTTCGTCGCCTATCTGCCCGAAGCCTTCAGTTTTGCCGCCTTCTCGCTGCTCTTCTACGCAGTGCCGAATTGCCGCGTGAAAGCGCGCCACGCACTCGCCGGTGCTGCTGAAGATTTTGTGGATGCTCGAACTTCTCGCCAAGGTGCGCGAAACGGGCTACGCACCACGAGAACTCGCACGGCAAGCGGACTTCACGCGCAGCGAATGGAATGAGACCATGGATGCGCTCAGGCAACGCGAACTCGTCAGCGAAACTCAAGGCGTTCTCGTGCTCGGCGACTCGGTGACCTCGCTACCGCTCAGCGAACTCTACCGTCGCTTTCCTGTCGGACTGAGCTTGGAATCGTTGCCGGCATACCAAGGCTGCGCGGAAGTCGTCGCGCCGCTCAAGCGCTTTTTGATGCAAGGCGAGGAAACTCTTGGGGACACCGTCGCTGAGTGTCTTGAGGCGCGGACGTGACTTTGGCGAGGAAGGTGACCAGAGTGAGTTGGTCAAGTGGCAGGTGGCGGGAGCGGTTTGCATATCTATGGGCGCTCGTGCTTGTCGCGCTCGGGGGCTGTGCGGGGCCTCAGATCGAATTTGCGAGCGGCGAGAACCTTTCCCGCGCCGAACTTGATCGCTCGGACCTCATCATTAACCACTGGGCGACCTGGTGCGCGCCTTGCCGCGTGGAAATCCCGGAACTCAACGAACTTGCTGAATCCTCAGAAACTCAGCATTTTCGCGTGCTTGGCTTCAACGAAGATTTCGCGACTGGTCAAGAACTCTTGGATGATATTGCCGAGATGGACATCGAGTTTCCGGTCTTGACGCGCAATCCCACCGAGATTTGGGGCTATGAGACCCCGCGCGTGCTGCCAACCACAGTCATCATCGCGCGCGGCGGCGAAGTCAAGCTGACGCTCGTTGGACCGCAGACGAAGGCTTCACTGCTCGAAGCACTTCAGCAATTGCATCCTGCTCGCTCATAAGCTGAACTTCGCGGCCTGTGCGCTGGACGCATTCGACCTTGCCTTCGGCAAGGTTTCGCTGCCCGACGACAATCCGCCACGGGATGCCAACAAGGTCGGCATCGGCGAGCTTGACACCCGGGCGCTCGTCGCGATCATCGATCAAGACTTCGACACCAGCGTCTTTGAGCGCCGAGTAGATGCGTTCGCCCGCCTCCGCCACCGCCTCGGACCGTGATGCGCCGAGCGTCACGACCTGCGCCTGAAAAGGCGCAAGACTCGGCGGCCAAACGATTCCCTCATCGTCATGGCACTGCTCGATCGCCGCCGCGACAATCCTCGTCACACCAAATCCATAGCAACCCATGAGCGGATAGAGATGCCCGCCCGTTTCGTCCTGCACGCTCGCGTTCATCGACTTGCTGTACTTGACGCCGAGTTGAAACACATGCCCGGCCTCGATGCCACGTAGCATTTTCAGCTCGCCGCAGCCGTCGGGCGAAGGGTCGCCTTCCGCCACGCGGCGTATGTCGGCCACCCGGTCATCGCGCATCTGCGGCATGTCCACATCCCAATTGACACCGAGAAAGTGCTTCTCTTCGATATTGGCGCCGCACGAGAAGTCAGCGAGGTGCCAAGCACTGCGGTCGATGTACAAGGGCACTTTGAGCCCGACCGGACCAAGCGACCCGACGCCGACGCCTAAAGCGTCCTTGACTTCATCGGGAGTCAGCAGCCTGAGCGGCGCCGAGACGCCATCGAGTTTCGCGGCCTTGATCTCATTGAGTTGGTGATCGCCACGCAGAATGAGCGCGACGGGACCTTCCTCGCCCGCGGCAATAAGGGTCTTGACCATGCGATTCGCGGGAATCTGCGTCATCTCGACAAGTTCGTCGATGGTGTGAACGCCCGGCGTATCAATCAACTGCCGCGTCTCAGTTCCCGCCGGACGCGCACCTTGCGGCGCGAGCGCTTCCGCCTTTTCGACATTGGCGGCGTAGTCGGATTCGGTGCTGAAGACAATGCTGTCCTCGCCTGACTCCGCGAGCACATGGAACTCATGCGAGACCGCGCCGCCCATGGCACCCGAATCTGCTTCGACGGCGCGATATTCAAGCCCCGCACGATCAAGAATCCGACTGTAGGCATCGAACATCGCCCGATAGGTTCTGTCAAAACACGCTTGGCTCGCGTGGAACGAATAGGCATCCTTCATGACGAACTCGCGCGCGCGCATGACGCCATATCGCGGGCGAATCTCATCGCGAAACTTGGTCTGGATCTGATAGAAGTTACACGGAAGCTGTCGGTAGCTGCGAATCTCGCGGCGAAAAATATCGGTGATGACTTCCTCGTGCGTCGGGCCGAGGCACGAATCGCGCTCGTGCCGGTCTTTGAAGCGCAAGAGTTCCGGTCCCATATCCTCCCAGCGGCCCGACTCATCCCACAGCTCGCGTGGCTGAACCGTCGGCATCGAAATCTCGACAGACCCTGCCTTGTCGAGTTCCTCGCGCAAGATCGTCTCGACCTTGCGTAGCACGCGCACACCGAGCGGCAGCCACGAATAGACGCCCGCCGTCAGCTGCCTGATGAGTCCTGCGCGCAGCATCAGGCGATGACTGACGGTTTCCGCATCCGCTGGCACGCCACGCAGTGTGAAGAGTGGAAATTGACTGACTCGCACGATGAAACGCCTTTGACTACTGCGCCTTGTACCAGATTGGCGAAGACCATGCCATTTCACGAATCTCCTCGGGATAGCGACCATCGTCGCATACAGCAGGGCGTTCGTCTCCACTCAGCCGCTCGCAATCATAGGTATGCCAACGCTTAAGCGGCGGCTCGACGGCGCGCAGGTAGTAATACGTCGAATGCCGGGGATTGAAGTCTTCATCGGTATAGACCGCGCAGAGGCTCGCCTCGCCCTCCGGTGCGGACACCAAACTGAGCACTTGGCTATGGAGACCGCCGTCATCGCCCACCCAGCCCTTGATGAGCTGCAAGTCGGTGAGGTCCTCACTCATCGGATCCTTGACAGCGTAAGCGAGTATGCGAGGCTTGCCGTCTCCTGACGCAAGATCGCCGCCCATCGGTACGCCTTGCCTGTAGGCCGCCGCGACCATGTCCGCGCGTTCGCACAGGTCTTCATCGATATCCCAACCCGCGAACAGCCGCATGCGGATTCGCGGACCCGAAGTGCCAAACACCTCGCGCCTGAGCATGGCGTCGAATAGTGCCTCGCGCGTGTTTTCTTCCGCCCAGATGCCAGCGAGCCCGCCTGGATTGCCGTCGATGCCGCTCGTCAGCAGCCCAGGCTCAAGGCGCTCGGCGGATGTCGCCTCTTGACTCACCGCACCCCGCCAATCGCTCTCGGACACCGCGCCCGGCGTCGCCGTATGTGTGTCTGTGGCAGCGATGACGCCGAGCTTGATGGGATTCTGGCTGATCGCCTGCTCTTCTCGCAGTCCGACGAGCAACGCGGAACGCTGAAAGTCGGTGGCATCGACGCAGCCTGCGCCGAGCATGCCGCCCACGCCGACTTCACCAGCCGCGCATTCTTCAGTAGTCGCCGTTTGCGGCAAGCCTGCTGGCAGCGTTGATACGTCCACGCCGAGTTCGGCGAGATCAACCGTCTCGCCCATATGCCGCACCGCTTCCACTGCGCACAATTCGTCCGGCGCGCCAAGCACGCTTGTGAGGCCGTTGATGCACTCTGATCCACCCTTATGCTGAAAGATCTCCATGATAGGTTCGCGCGCGAGGCGCGTGGCCGCATAGCCGCGCTTCGCCGCCATGCTTGCATCAGTCCCTCGATAGGGCGCCATGCGACCATTGGCGAGATTGGTGTTGTGCGGAATGGTGAGGTAGTCGCACGCGTTCGATTCACCGCAGGCCGCGTCGAGCCGCGCCCATAGCTCAGTATCGGTCGGCGCGTCTATGTAGCTCACTGGCAAGTCGGGCACGCTCGCCCCGCGAAAAATCACATTGCGATGATAGTTCGAGGTCATCGGCGTGCCTGTGTATTCGTAGGCGATGAAGCTCGTGAATGCGCAGGGCTCGTTGGCTTCGTTTGCAGCAGCCTGCACTTGCTGCCAAGGCGTTTCGGCGTATTCGAGACATTGCGAGCCGTCCTCGCCGCAAATCTCAGCGACGCGCTCCGGCGTTTCGGTGGTGATGACTGCGCCAAGCATGAGCATGCCGATACGCTCATCGCTTCGAAAGGTGGTGCAGAACTCGGTGTCATAGGCGGGCGAGTCAGGCGTCCGGCATATGGAGCGTTCGCCCAAGAACTCTCCGTGATCGGTGACCGCCAGAAAGTCGAGCGGCCGGTCTATTTGAATGGCGCCGACAGGTTCACCCGAGTCGCTGAGTGGCCAGAAGGCGATTGGCTCACCCTTGGCGAATCGATTGGCGTCTTCGGGTGTCGCGCCGGTGGTGTTGGCGGCGGCATCGAAAGAGAAGCTCGTGTGGACGTGCAAGTCACCGAAGAAGGCGCGGCGATCAAGGTCGCTGTCGGGGCAGGTGGCTTCGGCTGCTTGACAGATCAGCGGCGCGAGGCAGGCAAGTATCGGAAGGTGCCTATGCATGTCGGTGTCGTTCATCTCTGCAATCGACGCATAGTAAGGAGTCTGCGGGCGATAGCGCAATTGATATGATGCGCCATTGGCTTTTCAAGGCGAACAGCGTGCGCTCGGCAGAAGAAGATCTATCCCGCGACCCAGACTTGAAGAACGGCGTTGGCACATCCACGAAGGTCGCCATCCTCGCGGCGCTCTTTCATCGCGAATTGGTCGATCAAATGGCGCAAGACGCGATTCATACGCTTGTCACGCTCGGCATGGATGAGAAGAATATCAAGGTGGTTCGCGTGCCGGGAAGTCTTGAACTGCCGATCGCCGCCAAGTGGGTCACTCGCGCTCAAAACTATGACGGCATCATCGCGCTCGGCGTCGTGGTTCGCGGCGAAACCCCACACTTCGAATATGTCTGCCAAGGCGCGACGCAAGGCTTGGTGCAAGTGTCCCTAGAAACCAACGTTCCAATCATGTTCGGCGTTCTGACCACGGACACGCGTGAGCAAGCCGTCGCTCGAATCCAAGGACCCGTTGAGCGCAAGGGCATCGATGTTGCCCACGGCGTGGCGCATATGATCTACCTTGCCGGGCACCACGGCCCATAACCCCACGCGATGGTCTAGCAATCAATGCCGCCAGTTTTCGACGCGCAGACCCTCAACGCGCCCGAATTCCCGTGTACTGTTGGTGACGAGCACCAGACTCTCGCTGCGCGCATGGCCTGCAATATGTAGGTCATTCGGGCCAATTATCATGCCTTCGCGTTCTAGTTTTGTCTTGACATCACCGTAATGTTCTGCAGCCCTCGTTCCATACTCGAGCACCGTCAGTCGAGATACAAAATCTTCAACCCGACTTGCCGCCGCTGTTGGGTTGTTGCTCTTTTTCGCACCACGGCACAGTTCGGCCAAACTTATAGCGCTGATGCAAAGCGAGTCTGCATGTTCATTGAATCTATGCAAGATGCTGAAAGGTCTTCGATTGATGACATAAATCGATATATCCGTATCGAGCATGTACTCGATCATTCAATCGGTTCCCGCTGCTGCTCCGTGCCTTGATCGCCGCGCTCGATATGAGCGCCCTCGTCGTCATCGACTAGGAAGAAACTGTCCCATGCCTGACCCATGGGAGATAGCACACGGTCACACCCGCGCACCCTTACTCTGACCCTTTTCACCTCCGCCGGAAAACGTGTTCCAACTGGCAACCGAACAGCTTGGGTGCGATTGTTTTCAAAAACTGAACCAATTGCCATCGGTAACTCCTAGATGCGATACGCCGTCATGTTATGTTGTCTGGCCGTATATAGCAAGGCTATATGGTTTTTGTAGAGAGTGCGTAATTTCCGAAGCAATGTTCGTGTCTATTCTCGCGGCCTCAACTTCCCTGCGAGCTTGGCGGCTAAGGGTTTTGGGGAATTTGCACCCTTCGCGGTCCCGTTTTGGACCTATGCCTAAACTCCGCGAAGCGACGAGCACTTATGCGACGCAAACCTCTTTTTGCGTCATATAAAAGGCTTTTTCGTCGCATAAGAGCGTTTAACGACATATAATCCGCCGCATGCCGAAGCGGGTCCCCGAAGAAGAGCTAGACGCCATCGTCAAGGTCGTGGCGGCATATCCTCATAGCGTGCGGGTCAGCGCCATTCGCGATCAGCTGCCACACGAGATGCCGGTGCGCATGTTGCAGCGTCGTCTCGCGCTCTTGGTAAAGCGGAAACGGCTCGTCGCTGAGGGGCGGGCGAAGGGCCGCCGCTATCGCGTGCCATCACATGACGCCGTCACCCCATCCGAAAAAGAAATCTATCCAGATCTCTCTTCGGAGGCCAAAGCAATCAGGGAGACGGTGCGGGCGCCGATTCAGCAACGAACGCCGGTCGGCTACCAGCGCACGTTTCTTGACGCCTACCAGCCGAACATCATCCACTACTTGCCAGCGCAAGTTCGTCAACATTTGCTTGAGATAGGTTGCCTGCCTGGCGATGACCAACCGGCCGGGACCTTCGCGCGGACGATTTATGATCGACTGCTGATCGATTTGTCTTGGAACTCGAGCCGTTTGGAAGGCAATACCTACTCCCTGCTCGAAACCGAACGCCTGATTGAGCTCGGCGATGCTGCCGACGGCAAGGACGCGCTCGAGGCACAGATGATCCTGAATCACAAGGCGGCGATTGAGTTGCTCGTCGGGCAAGCAGATGAAATCGGCTTCAACAGGTACACGATTCTCAATCTACATGCGCTCTTGTCGGACAACCTGCTCGCTGACCCGCAGGCAAGCGGTCGTTTGCGGAACATGCCAGTGGGCATCAAGGGCACGGTCTACCATCCACTAGAAGTTCCGCAGCTCATTGAAGAGTGCTTCGGGTCCATTCTCGATACTGCGGCTGCGATCAGTGACCCTTTCGAACAAGCCTTTTTCGCGCTCGTACACCTCGCCTACTTGCAAGGTTTCCAGGATGTCAACAAGCGGGTGGCCAGGCTCGCCGTCAACATCCCGCTGATCCATGGCAATCTTTGCCCTCTTTCGTTCGTTGATGTGCCTGAGCGAGCGTATCTTGACGGTGTGTTAGCTGTCTATGAACTCAATCGCGTTGAATTATTGCGCGACCTATTTGTCTGGGCCTATGAGCGATCAAGTGCGCGATATTCTGCTGTGCGCCAGTCCTTTGGGGAACCTGATCCGCTACGCCTACGCTACCGGGTACTGATCGATGAGATCGTGTCATTCGTGGTCCGCGCAACGTTGGATAAAAAGGCCGCGATTGCGCTGGTGCGGCAGCGTGCGGAAGCGCAGGTGCCGTCATCACATCAGGCTCGATTCGTGAAAATCGTGGAGACCGATCTCATGCACCTCCACGAGGGCAATATCGCACGATTTTCCGTGCGCCCCGCCGAATACCGGGCTTGGCAGCAAGGCTGGCGTTGACAGTTTGCCTTGCCGCAGGCCGCATTGACGGATAATGACCACATGCAAGGCACAGGTGCATAGAAATGTCGGACTCGGACAGTGGGCGCGTGTCCGCGTCTGTTCGCGTCAAGCGCGAGCATTCGAGGCGGCTGGCGACGCAGGCGCTCTACAAGCACCACTTTGATCCTTTGAGCGCCGAGGCCGTCATCCGCGAGTTTCGCAGTGCGCTCGGTTACGGGGAATGCGACAAGCTCTACTTCATGCAGCTCGTTCGCGGGGCGATTCGCGAAGCCGCGAACCTTGATGCGCACATCAAACCGCTGATTGATCGAGCACTTGAGTCGCTCGACCCAATCGAACACGCCTTGCTGCGCATGGGCACCTTCGAACTCTTTTTTCTGCCTGGCGTGCCGGCACGGGTAGTGATTGATCAAGGCATTCGGCTCGCCAAGCAATTCGGCGCAACTGGCAGCCATACCTATGTCAACGCTGTGCTTGATCAGATTGCCCGTCAGGTGCGGCGAGAGGAATTTAAGGAAGCGAGTGAAGCGTGCCACACGAGTTCGAACTGATTGAGCATATTGTGGCGGGCCTTGGCACACCCGAGGGCCTCTTGCTTGGTCCCGGGGATGACTGCGCGTTGACGGACTTTCGCGCGGGGCATGTGCTTGCGAGCTCGATTGACAGCTTTGTGCCGGATCGCCATTTTCCGCACGATGCCGATGCCTGGCTCATTGCAAGTCGCTGCTTTCGCGCCGCGCTCTCAGATCTCGCCGCCATGGGCGCGACGCCGAAGTTCGCATTGCTCGCGCTCACCTGTCAAACGTCCGACCAAGCGTGGATTCAAGCCTTCACAGAGGGCATTCGAGACACCGCTGCGAAGTTTGCATGCCCTATTGCTGGCGGCAATCTCTCGACGGGCGCGATGAATCTGACCTTCAGCGTGCACGGCGAAGTGCCAATGGGACAGGCACTGACGAGAACTGGTGCACGAGCGGACGAGGATGTATACGTGAGCGGCGTTCTCGGTGGCGCGGCGCGGGGCCTCGCAGAGCTTCGGCCCGCCGACCGCGATGCTGTTTGCGCACTCGCCGAGACATCTTCCGATCATCCTCTTGTTCGCTATTGGCTGCCCGAGCCAAGGCTCGCGCTCGGTCGCAGCCTCATTGGCTTGGCGTCCGCGGCGATCGACATCTCAGACGGACTGCTCGCCGATGCTTGGCACATCGCCAAGGCGAGCGGGACGGGGATCAGCTTTAATCCAAGCCGTCTGCCAAAGATTGGAGAAATCGCGTCGAGCGACGACTACGAACTGCTGTTCACGGCGCCGCGCGAGATGCGAGCGCGAATTGAATCGCTGCGCGAGCGAGTGACGCGCATCGGAGAAACGTGCCGAGAGATAGGTGTATGGCTTGGCGATGAGCCAGTGTCCGAGTTTGCGACAGGCTTTCGTCACTTCTCGGCTTGATTCACGTCATCCAAGCATGATCGATAAGTCACGCAACGCAATCACGAACATGGCTCAGACCCGATACGTGCTCGCCGTCATCACCTTCGAGGTCAGGCGCATCAGCCCCTTGATGGCCTCCGGGAACGTCTTGCCGCCAGCGCGCATCGCGTCACTGCCGTGCCCGGCTTCTTCTTCACGCATCGCCTCAAGCACCGCACGGCTTGCATGGTCGCCCTCCGGCAATGACTGAAGATGCCGGTCCAAGTGCTCGCACACCTCATCCTCGGTCGCTGAAACGAATCCGAGCCCCGTCTCTTCTTTGTGGAGTCCAACAGCTGCGCCCAAGCAGAAGGACACCGCATGGAACGCCGGATTCAACAAGCTCGCCCGGCCGCCGAGTGCTGCCAGTCGCTCGGCGCACCAGGACAGGTGATCCTGTTCTTCCGACGCGGCTTGCCGCAAATGCGCTTTCAACGCCTTCGAGCGACTCGTCATCGCCTGCCCCTGGTAGAGTGCTTGAGCGCATACCTCGCCGGTGTGATTGACGCGCATCAAGCTCGCGGCGTGGCGCCGCTCCCGCTCATTGAGTATGGAAGAACTCGCATCGCCGTCAACCGATGGCGTAGGACGAGCACCGGGCAGCGGCACGCCTAGAAGCGTGCGCAGCGCCCGGTCGGCCGAGATGATGGCTTTGTCAAGCATCTTGCCCCGTAAAGGCTTGATAACCATGGTGCGTCAGTATAAACGCCGCGAGCTCGATATCCGGCTGATCACCAAGCAAGAGATATTTGATGTCGCGGTCGAGTAACGGCAAGGCTTGCCTGATCCCTTCAGTCTTCACGTTCAAGTGCGCGGACTCCTGCTCCGAATTGCCCGCGCTTACGAGATTGAGATGAACGGCAACGCGGCCTGGCTCCAAATTGCGCACGAACCTCTCGCGCAGCAGGCTGCGGAAGGCTTGCTCGTCAATTGAAAGCAGTTCGCCATCGGTGAGCATGCTGATGGTGGCGTTGCGCGGCGCGTTGCGAACGAGACTGTCCTCGCCGAAAAAATCACCCGGACCGAGCACCGCGAGCGTCACACGGTCGAGAACGCGCGCTTGCCCTGTCTTGACAATATGGAATCGCGAAGGCGGATCACCTTTCCTGCCGATCACTTGCCCGGCCTCGACCTGCTCGCTGGTGAAGGCTCGAAACAGGTCTCTCAATTCGGAAGGTGGCAGGTCCGAGGCGAATGCGCTGCCAAGAAATCGTCGCATCCATTTGTTCTCATCGATTGAACTGATCGGCGTGACGTAGACGCTGCCGGGCATTCGCTCGACCTCACGATCAACCACGAGAAGGCGAGACCTGTAGCGCATGCGGATATGCACATCCTTCGCATCCTGCCCAAGCGCAGTGACGCCGAGCAATGGTAATCGCGCCCGCGCGCTCGGATGTGTGACGGTCTCAAGCACACGCGTTTGCCGCGCGCCCACCGCGCAAATCTGGACGCTGCCTTCAAGCAGAAAGCACTGGCCGCGCATGGTTTCGTTGCGCACTTCAAAATGACGCCCCGCTGCGATGGTCAGTTCCCGGCAAGAATTGGCAAGATCCATGAGCTGCTGGCCGGTCAAACGGCTGTACGGCTCAAGACGCCTGAGTTCAAAGGCTTTCATGAGGGGTGGTTTCCAAGGTGCATAAGGACCAATATCCTGCACGATTCGACCCCTGTAGCCTTGTAAGACCTTTCAGTCAATACATGTGAGATAAACGCCCCAGACGCGCGGCAGCAACCAATGTATTCGCTTAATTTATAGCGCTGTCGCGAGCGACTGCGCGGTGGCCGATATCCATGCGATAGCGCGCTCCGGGCCAGTCGATGCGCTGCGCGGATTCGTAGGCGCGCGCCTGCGCGCTGGCAATCGTGTCACCAAGCGCAGTGACACACAGGACACGCCCACCGTTGGTCACAAGCACGCCTTGTTTAAGGCTGGTGCCCGCGTGAAATACCTTGACGTCCTGCGCTTCCGCATCCTGCATCGTTATCCGTTCGCCCTTGGCGTAGCTGCCAGGATAGCCATCCGACACCATGACGACACCGAGCGCATGGCGTTCGTCCCAAGCAAGCGTGAACCTATCGAGCTTGCCATCGAGCGCGGCGAGGCATGCTTCGATCAAATCGCCCTGAAGCCGCATGACAAGCGGCTGCGCTTCCGGGTCGCCGAGACGCACATTGAACTCAATCACCTTCGGCGCGCCCTGCGGAGTGATCATCAGGCCCGCATACAAGAAGCCTTGATATGGCGCACCGCGTGCGGCCATGCCAGCCAAGGTCGGATTGATCACTTCGTGCATGATTCGATCATGCACCGCCCTCGTCACCACCGGCGCCGGTGAATACGCACCCATACCGCCCGTGTTGGGACCTTGGTCGCCGTCGAAACGCGCCTTGTGATCTTGAGAGGTTGCAAGCGGCAGGGCAGTTTGACCATCGCAGAGACAGATAAAGCTTGCTTCTTCCCCGTCAAGAAACTCTTCGATCACGAGCTGGCGCCCGGCCTCGCCGAATTTGAGATCTTGAAGCGCTTCGATGACCGCCTGCTCGGCCGAATCCTCATCGCCACAGATGGTGACACCCTTGCCTGCCGCGAGGCCGTCGGCTTTGACAACAAGCGGCACTCCTCTCTGCGCAATCACGGCGCGGCCTTCCTCCACTGTTTCGACGATTGAAAAATCAGCCGTCGGAATGCCCTGACTACGCAAAAATTCCTTGGTGAACGACTTGCTGCCTTCGAGCGCCGCGGCTTGCGCGCTCGGCCCGAAGCAGGCAAGGCCGTTCGCATCGAACGCATCGCGAACACCAGCTACGAGCGGCGCTTCCGGGCCGACGATGGTTAGGTTAACCGCTTCGCGCGCGGCAAGATCAAGCAAGCCTGCAATGTCGTCGTCTCGCACCTGGACGTTGCGCACACCGGGTTCGAGGTGGGTGCCGGCGTTGCCGGGCGCAACGAGCACTTCGCTGACGCGCTTCGATTTCGCGGCGCACCACGCAAGCGCGTGCTCGCGTCCTCCGCCGCCGACGATGAGTACTTTCATTTCGTCGGCTTGCCCTAATGCCGAAAGTGACGACGCCCAGTGAACACCATCGCCATGCCGTGTTCATTGGCAGCTTCAATCGATTCCTTGTCGCGCATCGAGCCGCCGGGCTGAATGATGGCCGTCACACCCATCTTGGCAGCGGCGTCAACTGTATCGCGAAAAGGAAAGAAGGCATCCGACGCAAGCACACTCCCGCGTGTTTCAAGCCCGAGTTCCTCGGCGCGCATTTCAGCAATGCGTGCGCTCGTCACACGATTGGGCTGTCCGCCGCCAATGCCCACCGTGCGCGCAGACCGCGCCAAGACAATGGCGTTGGATTTCACCGAAGCCACTACTTTGAATGCGAACACTAGGTCACGAAGCTCCGCATGTGACGGTGCGCGTTTCGTCGTGATTTCCAAAGCATCCTCTATAAGATGCACGCTGTCCGCATCTTGAATAAGCATGCCGCCACTCACACGCCTGTATTCGCGTCCGCGCCCTTCGCGCGCCTGATCCCCCACCTCAAGCACGCGAAGATTCTTCGAGCGTTCGAGCACCTCCCGCGCGGCATCTGCGACTGTTGGCGCAACCAGCACTTCGACAAACTGCGCATCGAGAATCTGCGCGGCGGTTGCCGCATCCAAAGGCCGGTTGACAGCGATGATGCCGCCGAAGGCGGACACCGGGTCGCACTCGAAGGCTCTCCGCCAAGCCTCGCCGATGTCTTCTGCACACGCAACGCCGCAAGGATTGGCGTGTTTGACGATGACGCAGCAAGGCGCCTCGAATTGGCGAACACAGTCGAGCGCGGCGTCAGCGTCCATGATGTTGTTGTAGGAGAGTGCCTTGCCCTGCAACTGATTGGCGGCCACGAGTGAGCCTTCGAGCGACACACGCTTGTCGCGATACAGATCGGCGCGTTGATGCGGGTTTTCGCCGTAGCGAAGCTCGCTGACAAACTCGAGGTCTGTGTCGGGAGCCTGCGTTGCAGAGAGATAGGCGTTGATGGCTTGATCGTAGCGACTCGTGCGTGCGAAGGCTTTTGCCGAGAGTTCGCGCCGAAGCTCGGCACTGGTGCCTCCGGCGGCAACTTCCGCGAGCACGCTTGCGTAGTCCGCCGGGTCGATCACCACCGTCACGAACTCATGATTCTTGGCGGCGCTGCGAATCATCGAGGGGCCACCAATGTCGATGTTCTCGATGGCTTCAGCGTACGTGATGCCGGAACGTTCAACCACGGACTCAAACGGATAGAGATTCACCACCACCAAGTCGATAGCGTCAATGCCATGCGCTTGCATGACTTCAGCGTCAAGGTCGCGACGCGCAAGGATGCCGCCATGGACTTTCGGATGCAGGGTCTTGACGCGACCTTCCATCAGCTCGGGAAAGCCTGTGTAGTCAGAGACTTCACGCGCCGGCACGCCGAAGCCCGCGATGGCTTTGCCGGTGCCGCCAGACGCAAGAATTTCGATTCCAGCGGCGTGCAGCCCACGCGCCAAGCCTTCTAGCCCCGTCTTGTCCGATACACTAATGAGTGCGCGCTCAATTCTGCGTTTCATCTGCATTGCAATGAGGCGGAGTCCGTTTCTCACTCTAAGGCGAATGATACATGCCCACCCTCGGCATCGAGACATCCTGCGACGACTCCGGCGTTGCTATCTATGATGAGGCGCGCGGCATCGTCGCAGAAGCGCTTGCGTCCCAAACCGACATTCACCAGCCGTTCGGCGGCGTGGTGCCGGAACTCGCTTCGCGCGATCACATTCGAAAGCTCGCCCCGCTGCTGCAAAGCGTGCTTGACGATGCCGACATGACGCTCGAAGACTTGACCGGTATCGCCTATACAGCGGGTCCCGGGCTTCCAGGCGCGCTCATGGTCGGCGCGGCTTTCGGGCGCAGCCTCGCGCAAGCGCTTCATATCCCAAGCATCGGCGTGCATCACATGGAGGGGCACCTGCTCGCGCCCTTTCTTTCCGACGCGCAGCCACAGTTTCCGTTTTTGGCCCTGCTCGTTTCCGGTGGCCACACGCAAATCGTTCACGTGCAATCCATTGGCCGCTACAAGATACTTGGCGATACGCTCGACGATGCCGTCGGCGAAGCATTCGACAAGGTGGCGCGAATGCTCGGCCTCGGCTTTCCCGGTGGCCCGGCCATCTCAAGACTGGCGATCAATGGCAATGCTGACACCTTCAAGCTACCGCGGCCCATGACCGACCGGCCCGGCCTTGATCTGAGTTTTAGTGGACTCAAGACGGCGGTCCGCCAGCTCGTCGCCGAAAGTTCGCCGCTTGACGACCGCACCGCCGCCGACATCGCTGCGAGCTTCGAGCAAGCGATTGTCGATACGCTTCACATCAAAGTCTCGCGGGCGCTCAAAGAAACTCGCATGAAGGAACTCGTGGTGGCGGGCGGCGTCAGCGCCAACCGCCGCCTTCGCCATCAATTCGAGACAAAGCTCGATGCGAAGGTGCATTTCCCCGCGCCGCATCTTTGCACCGACAATGGCGCCATGATCGCCTTCGCTGGGCATCATCGTCTTGCCCAAGGGTTCACTGAACCCTTGGGCATCAAAACGCGGCCGAGATGGCCGCTTGAGGCGTTGGTTGATCAGGTGTAGCGGCGGCGCTCGCCAGAACCCATTAAACTTCATGCACCATAGCGGTGCGTAAGCTCGGCGCGTTCAAAGCATGATGAACAAAACACTCCCACGACTCGCGATTCCGCTGCTCTTCCTGCTCTCCACGCCGCTAGCGCTTGCAAATGGCGATAAGGATTCGGAAAAGGAATCACCTACGGTCATCCTACCCACGGACTTCAAAAAATGCGCGGTCAAGGTCTTCAAGAAGTCCACGGACGTCGCCGATGTCGCCGAGGACTGCGAAGCGGAGATGAAGGCGTACATTGAGTCGCTGCAGCCAGCCGACGACAGCACGCCTGATCTGCTGGCCGATGCGATCAGGTCTGGCTCGTCATCCGAAGAAACTAGGTCTTCCGGTTCCGGATCGTCTTCTGGAGAGAAGACGCGGACCGCACTGGCGGAATCATACGAGCAATGCGTGATTTCCGTCTTCGACAAGTCAAGGAGCGAACGGTCAGCGCTCGATGCATGCCAGCCGAAGCTCAACGCTTATCTGTCAACGGTTGCAGCGCCAGCGCGGGAGCAGCTGTCAACGCTGGTCTTGGCAGCGGTGCACAAGGCGCTGGCGCGCCGGTCACTCGGGCAAGAGGGCTAGAATCATGTTTCGCAAGCTGAGTCTCGCGCTGGTGCTGCTGCCACTCTCCGCGTTCGCGGAGATTTCCGGCCCCGACACGGGCCCGGACGGGAGCTTTACTCTGACCTGGAACGGCACGGGAACGCTGCTTCACGAGATCGACACCAAGACCGGCAAGGTGCTGAACTTCTGGTGGGGTGGCAGCGCCAGTCTCACGCGCACGGCAGGACGACACACCTTCCGAGAGGTTCTCTGCGTGCCAGCCCCCTTCGCTGGCTTGACGTGCTTGACTCAGGATACGCATGTTGTCGTAGTGGGGGGCGGCAGCGCGAAGGCGGTCAAACCCGACTCCCTAAAGGATCAGGCGAAGTACAAGTTCACGGCAAGGTCCGGCGACTTCGACTCCGACGGACGCACGGACGCACGGACGTTCTGATCGACCGAACCACTTCGGGCTCGGTTGACGGCTCGATGCAATC
>JAPOTJ010000100.1 GCA_026709225.1 Gammaproteobacteria bacterium
CACAGCCCTTCTCCTGCGCGCTGAATCCACACTTATTTATGGGACAGGACACTAGATGTGCTGCCAACACGCACATAAATTTCTTCACGATCATTGTGCCGAACGACATAGGGTTTAGCTGTCCCTTGGGTCAACGTGATAACGGCGACACGGCGCCCGTCGTCGAATCGCACTTCTTCGTAGTAGGGCAGAATCTGAGGATGCACCTTGCGCCCAAAAACTGTGTCCATCACCCAGTAGAATCCGCCCGCCATTAAAGTTCGCCAGAGCGACGACCTCTCTCGCAAGCTGTTCGGCACGTATGTCGTCAAGTTTGAACGCTATTCCTGAGTTCTCGCCGTTCGCAATCAATTCAAGCAATTCGGTTTTGGTCATGCGCTTTGCAACCCCTAGAGCGAGCACACACGCTACCTCTAGGGAAGGTCTGATCAAGTCTACTTCGCTCAGCGCTTCCCTTGTTGGCTCATCGAAATCGACTCGTCTACACTACCGTGACCGAAAAAATCAACGAAATCGTCTCTACCACCACGCGAAGCGCCCTTCGGGAGGTCATGTGGGGCGCGCTGCCTGCGTCATTCCTCATCACGTGGGGCCTGCCACGCTTCTTCGTCATTCCTTGCCAGCGCACCCCACATGACCTCTGAGCTTTGCAGACTTAATCAGACCTTCCCTAGTATGTCCGCTTTGGTGCCGTCTATTCAGTTCCCGATCTCACCAAAGCAATTAAGAACGCTTTTCCGAAAAGGTGTGTCGCGATCGCGTGAGACGTGATTATTTTGATTGAATTTTTCGAGCAACTAGAAACCGCTGAATCGCAAGTATACTGCGTTTTTTGCACCGCACTGATCGAGTGGCCCCCTACACCGACCGACGCAACGCCCTGCTTGCGAAGATGCCTCCGAACAGCCTCGCTGTGGTGTTCGCGTCACCCATGCGAATACGCAGTCGCGACACCGATTTTGTCTATCGGCAGAACAGCGACTTCCATTACCTCACCGGATTCGATGAGCCCGAAGCGCTGCTCGTGCTTGTGCGCGGTGCGCGGGCGCAAAAAAGCCTGCTTTTTTGCCGCGCCAAAGATGAATTGCGAGAGCGTTGGGAAGGCGAGCGGCTTGGGCCGAAGTCCGCACCTAAGCGACTTGGCGTGGACGCCGCATATCCATCGAGCCAGATCAGCCGCCGCCTGCCCAAGCTGCTGATGGACAAGGAGCGCCTGTTCATGGAGATAGGCGAAGCGGCGGCGGAACAGCAGGTGCTTGGGTTTCTCGGCGAGATTCGCATGAGCCGCGAGGCGCACCGAGCGCCGAAGCATGTTGATCTACTCGGTCCGCTTCTGCATGAAATGCGCGCCATCAAACGCGGCGACGAGATTGAACTCATGCGCGAGGCGGCGCGCATCAGCAGCGATGCCCATCACCGCGCCATGCGAACGGCGCAGCCCGGCATGGGCGAATGGCAGCTCGAAGCCGAGATCGTCTATGAATTCATGCGCCGCGGCGCCCGCGCGCCTGCCTACACGTCGATTGTCGGCAGCGGCGCCAATGCCTGCGTGCTGCACTATGTCGAGAACTCGGCAGTCATGCAGGACGGCGACCTCGTCTTGATCGATGCCGGCTGCGAGTACAAGCACTATGCCGCCGACATCACGCGCACCTTTCCAGTCAGCGGTCGCTTCACGGAAGCCCAGCGCAACGTCTATGAGATTGTCCTTCGCGCGCAGCTTGCGGCCATCGACGCATGCAAGCCGGGGAACCTGCTCGACGCGCCGCATCAGGCAGCCATTCGCGAAGTTATCAAAGGGCTCGTTGACCTTGGGTTGCTCGAAGGCGATTTGGACATGCTCATCAAAGAAGACGCCCATCAGCCTTACTTCATGCACGGCACCTCGCACTTTCTCGGCCTTGATGTCCACGATGTCGGCGCGCGCAAGCAGGCGAAGGACTGGCGCACGCTTGAACCCGGCATGGTGCTCACCGTCGAGCCCGGCATCTACATGGTTAAAGAATCAGTGCCCGAGCAGTACCGCGGCATTGGCATCCGCATCGAGGACGATGTGCTGATCACCGAGTCCGGGCACGAAGTGCTGACCGAAGATGCGGTCAAAACGATCACCGACATAGAGGCGCTCATGGGTGGCATGAGTGGCTAAGCGTTTTCAGGTGCTCGTTGTCGGCGGCGGCCTCGTCGGCGCGGCGGCAGCGCTCGGAATCGAACGAATCGGCTATTCGGTCGCCCTTTTCGAGCGCGCCGCGCCGCGCGAAACTCGCGGTCGCTTGGGATTTGATGCACGCATGATCGCGCTCGCCCCCAAATGGAAGGATTTTCTTGAAGTCTTTGGCGACGGCGCTTGGCATCATCACGGGCAGTTCGAGCGCCTGCTCGCGTGGGAAGAACTCGGTACCGCGCAAGTATCGTTTGATGCGGCCGATGTCGGCGCTGCGCAGCTTGGATTCATGGCGTCGATGAGCGACCTGCAGACACGCCTGTGGACACAGGTCGAAGCATCTAGTATCGAGGTGTTTCTTGGCGAGCACATTGAAGACATTGATGTCGGCGTGGAACATGTGACGATTGGCACAGGCGTCGAAGTGCAAGGTTCGCTCTTGATTGGCGCGGACGGCGCGAGCTCGCGTGTGCGCGATCTTTTGAATCTTGATCGAACGCTGCGCCCGACCGGGCAATCGGCCATTGTCACCGTCGTCGAAGTGAGCGAACATCACGCCAACACCGCTCGCCAGCGATTCCTGCACGATGGCCCGCTCGCGCTGCTGCCGCTCGATACGCAAGATGACCGCCACGTCGTATCGATTGTCTGGTCGCAATCTGACGCGCAAGCACAGCGACGGGCGGCGCTCGATGAACGAGCATTCTGCGAGGAATTGACCGACGCCAGCGAAGGGTGCCTCGGCGAGGTGCGCACCGCCGATGAGCGCTTTTGCCTGCCGCTTGAGCAACAGGTCAGCGAGAGCTTTACGCCATCTTCAAGAACACTGCTGCTCGGCGACTCGGCGCGCGTGCTGCACCCGCTCGCAGGCCAAGGCGCGAACCTCGGCCTTGAAGATGTCGAAGCATTGCTCGAAGTGCTGCAACACAGGCCGAGCGACCCAGGCGCAAATCGTCTTTGGCGTGACTTTAGTCGCTTGCGCGGCCTACGCTCGAAGTCCATGGTCGCCGCGATGTCGTTCTTTCGGCATGTCTACGCCATCGATGACCCGACGTTTTCTTGGCTGCGGAACCTCGGCGTGCGACTCGTTGATCAATTCGGCCCGGTCAAGCAGTTCCTGCTCAAAGAGGCGCTTGGCGACGGCTTGGCGCTACGGACGGCGGAGAAAGTCAAATGGCCAGCCTGAAGAGAACGCCGCTCTTTGCGCTTCAGTCCGCGATGGGCGCCAAGTTCGTGCCTTTCGCCGGTTGGGAGATGCCGATCAATTTCGGATCTCAGATTGCCGAGCATCAGGCGGTGCGCAAGAACGCCGGCGTCTTCGATGTTTCTCACATGACGCAGGTCGATGTCAGCGGACATGACGCAGGCGCATACCTTCGCCGCCTGCTCGTCGGCGATGTCGCGGCGCTCGATCGGGGACGCGCGCTCTACAGCCTTGCGCTCAACGACAAGGCGGGCATTCTCGATGATTTGATGGTCTATTCTCTCGGCGAGACCTTTCGCGTTGTCTTCAATGCCTCGACGCGCGAAAAAATGGCGCAGTGGCTGGCGGCGCAGCAGTCCGGCTTTTCCGTCAAGGTCGAGTTCCGAGACGACTTGGCGATGCTCGCAGTGCAAGGGCCGGATGCCATGCGGATCGCGCAAACCGCCTTCGGCCATGACCTTTCGAGTCTTGACAAATTCGCTGTCATGCGCGCTGGCGATGCGCTCGTTGCCCGCACCGGCTACACCGGCGAGGACGGCCTTGAATTCATGCTGCTCGCGGAGGATTCGCTGGCATTGTGGCAGCGCCTACGCAACCTTGATGTGCACGCCTGCGGCTTGGGCGCGCGCGACACCTTGCGGCTTGAGGCGGGCCTCAACCTCTATGGACAGGACATGGACGAGTCCAATCATCCGCTCGAGTCTCGGCTCGGCTGGACGATCGCTTGGCAGCCGGCGAACCGCGACTTCATCGGTAAGGCGCGCTTGCAGGCGATTGCCGCTGCGGACGGGATGCGCGAACTCAAGGGCATTCGCCTTGATGGCAAGGGCGTGATGCGACCCGGCGCCGAAGTACAGACGGCGACGGGCGCCGGCGTGGTAACGAGCGGAAGCTTCTCGCCGACACTGGGATGCAGCATCGGTCTCGCGCGCGTGCCGGCCGCAGCAAAAGGTTCGGTACATGTCATAATTCGCGGCTCACCAAAGCAAGCAAGCATTGTTTCGCCGCGATTTCTCGCGCAAAACAAGTAAATGTATGAGGCACGACTATGAGTGACGTACCAGACAATCTCTACTACACCGAAACGCATGAATGGGTGCGCGAAGAACCCGACGGCAGCGTGACGGTCGGCATTAGCGACTATGCGCAGGATGCCCTCGGCGATGTCGTGCACGTCGAGCTGCCCGAACTCGAAGCCGAATTCGTCGCGGGCGAAGAGGCCTGTGTCGTCGAATCAGTCAAGGCGGCATCCGAAGTCTATGCGCCAATCACTGGCGCCATCACCGAAGTCAACGAGGCGCTTGAATCGAAACCTGAACTTGTCAACGAAGACCCCTACGGCGCAGGCTGGTTCTATCGCTTGATGCCCGAGCACGCGCTGCAGGCAAGCGACCTGCTCGACGCCGCGGCCTATGAAGACATGACCGAGGACGAATAGAGCTCCTTCAAACCGATAATGCCCTACATCCCGCATACCAAGACCTGCGTCGAAACCATGCTCGCCAACATTGGCGAGCAAGAGATCGATGCCCTCTTCGACGAAATCCCGCCAACGCTTCAGCTAAGCCATATTGAGGGCTTGCCTGAAGGCCAGGACGAGCTCGATGTCCTGCGCGATTTTGCCGAGATCGCCAATCGCGACCCGAAGCTGATCTGCTTTGCGGGCGCTGGCAGCTACGATCATCACATCCCTGCCGCCGTCTGGGACGTCACCGGACGCGGCGAATTCATGACCTCCTACACGCCCTATCAGGGTGAAGCGAGCCAAGGCACGCTGCAGCTTCTCTACGAATACCAGAGCATGATGTGCGCGCTGACCGGCCAGGATGTGTCCAACGCTTCAGTCTACGATGGCGGCACCGCACTCGCCGAAGCCGTGCTCATGGCAATCCGTTCGAGTCCGCGCGCGCGCCGAGCGAAGCGCTTTGAAGTGCTCGCGGCGAGCGGCGTTCATCCGCATTATCTCGCCGCTGTGAACACCTGCGTATCGGGACAGGGCATCACCCTACGCTCACTTGCAATGAACGACGATGGTGTCACGCGCCAAGATCTGCCCGATGGCGAGCCTCCAATCGCGCTGATCGTTCAGCAGCCGAATGTATTCGGGCGATTGGAAGACGTGGACGCCTTGAGCCGCTGGGCGAAGGCGCACGGCGTCATGCTCATCGCAGTCGTCAATCCGATGTCGCTCGCGCTCCTGAAGACCCCCGCGGACTGGGGCGATGGAGGCGCCGATATCGTCTGCGGCGATGGTCAGCCCTTCGGCGTGCCCATGGCCTCCGGCGGGCCGACGCACGGATTCATCACCTGTCGCAAGTCGCTCGTGCGGCAGTTGCCGGGGCGCATCGTCGGACGTACTGAAGATCATCAAGGTCGAACCGGGTTTGTGTTGACCCTGCAGGCGCGCGAGCAGCATATCAGGCGCGCCAAGGCGACATCGAACATCTGCACCAATCAGGGGCTCTTGGTCACGGCATCGACCCTCTATCTCTCGATCATGGGCGCGAGCGGCATTCGGGAAATCGCCGCGCGCTGCCATGAGAACACGCGGCAATTGACGCGCGCCCTGTGCGGCTTGGGCGACGTCGAGCGGCGCTTTGCGGGGCCGGTCTTCCACGAAGACGTGATTCGGCTGCCGCGCCCGGCAAGCGATGTCTCGGCGGCGCTCGCGCGCGATTGGGGCATTTTCGCAGGCATACCGCTTGGCTCGTGGTATCCCGAACTCGACGACTGCCTGCTGGTGTGCGCCACCGAAAAACGCACCGACAGCGAGATCGAACACTACCGCCACGCCCTTCGCGAGGTGCTCGGCGCATGACGCGAACTATCTATGACAAGAGCAAGGGCGCGCGCGAGGCCTCGGCGCAGGCGCGTGCGCGCGATCATCAGTTGGACATTCCCAAAGCGCTCTTGCGCGCCTCCTCGCCGGATTTGCCGGAGGTCGCTGAACTCACCGCTGTTCGCCACTACACGAGCATCTCGCAAAAGAACTTCTCGATCGACACGCGCTTCTACCCGCTTGGATCGTGCACCATGAAATACAACCCGCGGGCGGCGCATAAAGTCGCGCTCGACCCCGGCTTCCTTGGACGCCATCCGCTCGCGCCAGACGAGTTTGACCAAGGCTTCCTGCAAGTGCGCATGGAGCTTGAAGCGCATTTGAAGCGACTCACCGGCATGGCGGCGGTGTCGCTGACGCCGATGGCAGGCGCGCAAGGCGAGTTCGCGGGACTCTCCATTATGCGCGCCTACCTCCTGAGCGAAGGGCAAACCGAGCGTGACGAGATTCTCGTGCCAGAAGCGGCGCACGGCACCAATCCGGCATCGGCCGCCATGTGCGGCTTCAAGGTGCGCGAAATACCGCTCGCGGCATCCGGCGACATCGACGAGGAAGCGCTCAAGGCAGCGCTCTCGGAGCGAACCGCAGGGCTCATGCTCACCAATCCGTCCACCTGCGGCCTGTTCGAGCAGCGCATTGTCGAGATCGCGCGCGCCGTGCACGAAGCCGGTGGCTTGCTCTACTACGACGGCGCGAATCTCAACGCGATTGTCGGCAGAGTGCGGCCGGCCGACATGGGCTTCGATGTCATTCACATGAACTTGCACAAGACCTTCGCGACGCCGCATGGCGGCGGCGGTCCGGGCGCTGGGCCGATTGGTGTCGTGGAGCGGCTCAAAGCGTTCCTGCCGATGCCATATGCAAGATACATGGACGATGGTTCAATCGAGCTTGAAGGGCGCTTCGAGCAGACGACAAACGCCCACCCGAGCTCGATTGGCCGCCTGTCGGCCTTCGGCGGCAATGCGGGCGTGCTCATCCGAGCGCTCGCCTACATTCGGCTGCTGGGCGGCGAAGGCTTGCGTCGGGTCAGCAGCCATGCGGTGCTGGCAGCAGCCTATGTCGCCAAGCGCCTCGCCGATGCCGGGTTCGAGCTTGCTTGGCCTGACCGCCGCGCCACGCATGAGTTCGTCATCAGTCTGAAGAAGGAATACAAAGACTACGGCGTCACCGCGCTCGATTTCTCCAAGCGCCTGCTCGATTATGGGTTTCATCCGCCCACCAACTACTTCCCGCTGCTGGTGCCGGAGTGCTTCTTGATTGAACCAACCGAGACCGAGAGCTTGGAGGAACTCGATGCGTTCGTCGAGGCGATGATCGCGATTCGCGGGGAAGCCGCGAAAGACCCGACCATTTTGACAAACGCACCGCACACGACACCTGTCTCGAGGCTTGACGAGGTGAAGGCCGTCAAGACGCTTGATCTCGGCGTTCACTTGAGAGAGGCGCATCAGTCGTGAGTCCCCAGTGATGAAAATCCCAGAACCCCTCTTTGTCATTGTCAATCCCGCTGTGCGTCTGCTGCTCGCGTCGCCCCTGCACGGGCTTGCCAGCAAGAGCCTGCTGTCGATCACCTACACAGGCCGCCGGTCGGGTCGGCGTTACACGACGCCGCTTCGCTACATGCGCGACGGCGATGTCATCCGCTGCTTTACCTCGCGCGACACGAGCTGGTGGAGGAACCTTCAGGACGAGCAAGACGTGTCCTTGAGGATTGCGGGAAGCGTCGAGGCGCATCTCGCCGAAGTGATTGTTGGAGAGCCGGACACCATCCGAGCGCGCTTGGTCGCCTATTTCGAGATGTTTCCGCGAGATACGGATTACCACGACATCCGACTCGATGCGAATGGCAAGCCGCTCCCTCAGGATTTGGACCGTGCGTGTCAAGACGCGGTTGTTGTGGAGATGCGGCGAGCAAGGTAACTGTCTTTCACTATGGAATGTCCGTGCATCTCAATGATGTCGATCTCTTTGGCCCGGGTGCCCAAGAGCACTGGTTCGATGCGTATGACAGGCTGCATGGTGACACGCATCTCCACACACTCGGCGCTATCAGTACGCGGCGCGCTTCAAGTTCTGACTTCTAGCGTTCAATCTGGCATACTTGCTCGCCAATTTTTCTTTCCAACTATCTCAGGAGATTTTTATGAGCGCCGCTGGCACTTGGAACCTCACCACCAACACTCCTATGGGCGCCCAAAAGGGCACGCTTGAACTCGCTGTTGACGGCAACTCGCTGACCGGCACTATGAGCGGACAGCAAGGCACCATCGAGCTTGAGAACGGGCAAGTCGATGGCGATTCCGTGAGCTGGCACGCCAAGATCACATCGCCCATGCCCATGACGCTTGAGTTCAGCGGCACGGTTGATGGCGACAGCATTTCCGGCAGCGTCAAGCTCGGCGCATTCGGCAACGCGACCTTTTCAGGCGAGCGCGCCTGAGACTTTGTCTTGCTTGGGATTGCTTCATACGAATGAAGCCAACTCAAGCGGGAAAATTACGCTCAAAAAGGGCGTAGAGCCGCTCCCAATGACGCTCGGCGGCCTGTTTGCCTACAGGCAGGTTCCGTGCACGGCGTGTCGCGCGGGGAATGCCCCGCCGCAAAAGCCAAGCGGGGCATTGCCGTACACGCTCATGCCCTCACGCCGCCCAGAACACATGCAGGCGCGCCGCAAGTTCGCGCAAGAGGATTCGCACAGGATACTCGCGCGCCGCACCAGGCTCGCAAGCTGCTTCAAACACCATGCGCTTGTGCGCACCGAACATGAGCAGGCAGAGCACGCCTGCGCCATGAAGTGCTCCTGGCGTCAAGCTGATGCGCGCTTCCGGCAGGCTTGGCACGTGCGCTTGGTGCGTATTCGCTTTGCTGCCTAGCGCGGCGTCGATGTCTGGGTCGTCGGGAAAGAGCGACGCCGTGTGGCCATCGTCGCCCATGCCAAACAGCGCCACATCGAAAGGACATAGCGAATCGATGTCCGTTTCCGAGTTGAGTTCACTATACGTTGCGGGCACCTTGAGCGTCTTTCGGATCATGCCGAGATTGTGCCTCGGCGAGTCCTTCGGCACGAAGCGCTCATCGCTCGGAAGCACCGAAATGCTTCGCCAGTCAATCGCGTTGCGACCGAGGTGCTCGTAGGTCTCCTGCGGTGAGCCGCCGCCGCTCGCAACAAAAGTCGCCCTGCTACGCGCCCGTAGGGCATCGCCAAGCGCACCCGCGATCATTCCGGCCAGCGCCAAGGACGCCTCCGAGCGGCTGCCAAATTCATGAAATTGCATCGTAGAAGTCGCGGTGACCATCGTCAAACTTTGAAGCAGCTTACGTCTTGTGGAATAATCACTCAACTCGGAGGATGTCTCGATAATGAAGCAATCCGGCCGCCAACGTATTCATGCGCCGCGCAATGCGGTCTGGCAGGCGCTCAATGACACGAGTGTGCTTCGCCACTGTATTGATGGCTGCGAGTCCTTCGAACAGACCGCACCCGGCCGCTTCAAAGCGAAGGTGCGCGCGCGCATCGGCCCGGTGAACGCCATGTTCGCCGCAGACGTGACACTCGCAGAAGAGCCATCAAGCAGCCCGAATGCGCAGCGCTTCCGCTTGCAGGTGGAACTCGAACGCGCCAGCGCCGGATTCGGCAAGGGCGAAGCCGAGGTCACGCTCACCGACGAGCCAGGTCAGGCGACATTGCTCACCTATGAGATCAACGCGGTGGTTGGCGGCAAACTGGCGCAGGTCGGTGCACGCCTTATTGATGCCGCCGCCGGTGCCATGGCGAGCGCCTTCTTCAGCGAGCTTGAGGCCACGCTCACTGGTAAAGCGACGCCTAAACGTACAAGTACAGCGCCACGTGCATGGCTGCCTTGGGGCGCTGCGGCTGTAGTTTTGACCGCGCTCATACTTTCCGTGCTCGCATTCTTCTAGCATCCGTACCGAGGAGGCACCACCCCATGCAGATACAGCTCACCGTCAACAACACCGTTCATCGACTCGACGTGCCAGACAGCGCGCTGCTCGTGGAAGTGCTTCGCGGCCAACTCGGACTCACCGGCACGCACATCGGTTGCGACACCAGCCAATGCGGCGCCTGCGTCGTGCATGTCGATGGACGGTCGGTCAAATCCTGCACGATGCTGGCGGCGCAAGCGGACGGCCAAGAAGTCATCACCATTGAAGGGCTCGCGGCCGGCGAGGCGCTGCACCCGATGCAGGACGCCTTCAGAAACTGCCACGGATTGCAATGCGGATTCTGTACGCCGGGCATGATCATGAGCGCAGTTGAACTCGTGCAGCGTTCACCCGGCCTAACCGAAGCTGAGGTGCGCAAAGGCTTGGAAGGCAACATCTGCCGTTGCACAGGCTATCAGAACATTGTCAAGGCAGTCCTTGAGGGTGCCTCGGGCATGAACGCCCCCGCCGCATCATAGAACACCGGAGTACCGCACAGATGGCGACAGAAGAACATACAGGCATCGGCGCTTCCGTCCTTCGCAAGGAAGACCGCCGCTTCATCACGGGTGTCGGCCGTTACACCGACGATATTCAGATCAGCGGGCAGACCTATGCGGCGTTCGCCCGTTCCCTGTGGGCGCGCGCCCGCATCGAGAAGCTTGACACGCAGGCAGCCGCCGCGATGCCCGGCGTTATCGGCGTGCTTACAGGCACTGATATGGCCGCCGACGGACTTGGCGGCCTTCCCTGCGGCTGGCTGGTCAAATCGAAGGACGGCTCGGACATGCAGCAGCCTGAGCACCCGCCGCTTGCCCATGCGCAGTTGAACTTCGTTGGCGATGCGTTCGCCATCGTCATCGCGGACACCGAAAAACAAGCTCAGAATGCCGCCCGTGCGCTTGAGCAGAGCATTGAAGTCACTGAACTGACACCCATCGTGTCGCTTGAGGGCGCGGCGGACAGTGCGCCGATTCACGAGGCGCTCTCCAGCAACGTCTGCTACGACTGGGAAATAGGCGACAAGGCGGCGACTCAGGCGGGCTTCGCTATCGCAGATCATGTGATTGAAGTCGAGCTTTCCAACAATCGCCTGATCCCCAACGCTATGGAGCCGCGCGCGGCCATCGCCGAGTATTCGACCGGCACAGACGACATCACCATCTACACAACTTCGCAGAATCCACACCTTGTTCGCCTGATTCTGGCCGCCTTCGTGCAACTTGCGCCCGAGCACAAGCTGCGCGTCATCGCACCGGATGTGGGCGGCGGCTTCGGCTCGAAGATCTTTGTCTACTCAGAAGAGGTGTCGGTCGCGTGGGCCGCTAAGAAACTCCGCCGTCCGGTACGCTGGACGGCAACGCGCTCCGAAGCCTTCTTGACCGATGCCCACGGGCGCGACCATCTCACCAAGGCAAGGCTCGCGCTCGATTCAAAAGGCAAGTTTCTCGCCATGCATGTAGCGACAAAAGCCAATCTCGGCGCGTATCTCTCGACCTTCGCATCGTCCGTACCAACATATCTGTACGGCACGCTCATGGCAGGCCAGTACGCAACGCCCGCCATTTACGTCGAAGTGCAAGGCATCTTCACCAACACCTGTCCTGTCGATGCCTACCGCGGTGCGGGCAGGCCGGAGGCGACCTTTGTCGTTGAGCGTTTGGTCGAGGTGGCGGCGCATCAGTTGCGCGCTGACCCAGCCGAATTGCGGCGCCTGAATTTCATCAAGCCAGAGCAGTTTCCCTATGAAACGCCGGTTGCCCTCGTCTACGACACCGGCAACTACGAGGCGAGCCTGGGCAAGGCTTTGCGTCATGCGGACTATGAGGGTTTCAAAGTGCGCAAAGAGGAAGCTGCACATCGCGGCAAACTTCGTGGTATTGGCTTTTCTTGCTACATTGAAGCCTGTGGACTCGCGCCTTCGCAGCTCGCGATGAATCTCGGTGCTGGCGTCGGCCTCTGGGAAAGCGCTGAGATTCGCGTCAACCCCACTGGTTCGGTGGCGGTGTTCACCGGCTCGCACAGCCACGGACAAGGACACGAGACCACGTTCGCGCAAGTCGTCTCCAATACGCTTGGCGTGCCGTTCGATCAAGTTGAGGTCGTGCATGGCGATACGGGACGACTCGACTTCGGTCTCGGCACCTATGGCTCGCGGTCAATCGCCGTCGGCGGCTCGGCACTGATCCGTGCGAGCGAAAAAATCATCGCCAAAGGCAAGCGCATCGCCGCCCATCTTCTCAATGCGAGCGTTGACGAGATTGACTTTTCCGATGGCGTGTTCTCGGTGCAGGCGAGCAACCAGTCCGCGACCTTCGCCGAAGTCGCCTTCGCCGCCTACATCCCCAACAACGTGCCGACTGACGAGGTGGAGCCGGGGCTTGCTGAAAAAGCCTTCTATGACCCAGAGAACTTCACCTATCCTGCGGGCACGCACATTTGCGAAGTGGAGGTGGACCCTGAGACCGGCAAAATCGATATTGTTCAGTTCATCGCCGTTGATGATTTCGGCGAAGTCATCAATCCGATGATCGTTGAGGGACAGGTACACGGCGGGCTCACGCAAGGCATCGGTCAAGCGCTTTTTGAACACGGCGTCTACGATGAGAGCGGTCAACTTGTCACTGGCAGCTACATGGACTACTGCATGCCGCGCGCCGATGACTTGCCGAGCTATGTCGTCGACACAACCGTGACCCCATGCACGCACAATCCCCTAGGCGTCAAAGGCTGCGGCGAGGCGGGTGCGATCGGCGCGCCAGCCGCGGTCGTCAACGCGGTCACGCATGCCACTGGCACAAAGGACATCTCGATGCCGCTTCACTCTGAGAAGGTGTGGCGATCCCTGCAGCGGAAAAGGAGAGCAGCATGAACAGATTTGTGTACTCAAAAGCCACATCGCCGCGCGATGCCGTTCGCTCGCATGGCAAGTCGACGAAGGCCAAGTACCTCGCTGGCGGACAAACACTACTGCCCGCGATCAAGCAACTCCTTGATGCTCCGGAGAGACTCATCGATCTGTCTGGCGCCGGACTCGAAGGCATTGATGTCGGGCGCAAGACGATCACCATCGGTGCCATGACGCGCCACGCCGACGTGGCGGCATCCGAGCAAGTGCGTGAGGCCATTCCCGGACTCGCCGACCTCGCCGCGCAGATTGGCGATGCGCAGGTGCGAAATCGCGGCACCATTGGTGGTTCGGTCGCAAACAGCGACCCAGCGGCCGACTATCCAGCTGCGCTGTTGGCTCTGTCCGCCATTGTGCACACCAACGCACGCAAGATTCTAGCTGAAAGATTTTTCTTGGGGCTTTTCAAGAATGCGCTGAAGAGCGGCGAACTGATCACCAAGATCGAATTCCAAATCCCAACGACCTCGGCGTATGAAAAATTTCCGAATCCGGCATCGCGCTACGCCATTGTCGGCGTGTTCGCAGCGAATTTCGACCAATCGACGCGAATCGGTGTGACCGGTGCCGCGCACTCGGCGTTTCGCTGGATGGAGGCCGAGGACCATGGCCGCGGCATCAAGAACCTCTCGAACGTGGGCCTCGATCAATCAACGTTCAACAACGACATATATGCGTCCGCCACCTATCGCGCGCATTTGCTGCGGGTGCTAACGCTGAGGGCTTTGGGGCGGCTGTAGCTCGAGGCGTGTCAGCGCCCCGGTGACGGTAACGTCGACCATTCGGGCCGCTCGCCGAGGCTCTCGTCGGTAAAGGCTTCATCGCGAAACAGCCTCGGGTAGTAGTAGTCGCGCAGCACCGCATGAAAGTCTCGCACCCGCTGTTCATAGTCGAGCGAGTCCTTCATGCTCGTGCCCGCGATGTCTTGCAGGATGCGCGTCACGAGCGTGGGAGGCGAAAACCAAGCGAGCTTCGCGGCCAGCTCATCGCGCCTGATGCGCCCTTCGCGATAGGCGTGCGAGAGCGGCTCCACTGTCTGATCGCCGACTTGCTGAAAAGCGTAATACCATTTCCACTCGAACGGCTGGCTGACTTCCGTGTACGCTGCCCACTGCGGATGGCGCTCGACAAACGCCTCCATGGTCGCTGACTTGGGTAAATCCCATGCATCGTTCACGGCCTCCCGTTGAACAAGCATGAGTTCACCGCCGTCTGGTAAGCGTGTGGCGGATTCCACCGCGCTTCTCATCACTGCGGGAGCGATGACAGCAAGGGCTAGCCACGCGCCGATCAGCGCAGTCAGGTTCACCGGACTGCTCCAGCAGAAGCGATCGACAAGTGCGCAAACGCCCCACCAGAATCCGATGTGCAAGGCCACAATAAGGCTTGCGAGCACGAGTTCTGATGCACCCGCGTCGGCCAGCATGCCGCCAGCCACCAGCGGAACGATCAGGCACAAGGCGAGTGCGACAGCCCGCAAGGCCGCTCGCACGAGCCATGGACTGCCCGGGCTCGCGGCCACTGCGCTCAAGAGCTCGTAGCGTCCGGCAGCGCGCTCCCTTGAGCGCACGTCATGCAGCAGGAGGATCAGCAGCAACGGCGCCAGCATCGCCGCCACAAACGCGAAGTCGAAGCGACCAATCAGCGCAAAGTCTGGATTGTCCGCATCGGTTTCGTAGATCTGCCCTTCCAAGGCAAGCGCACGGATGCTGTGCTTCCAAGGCGAGGTGTCGCGCATGCCGAGTGCGGCAAACGCAAAATCCGATGGCGCATCGTAGGTCAGGTGGAAGGTGTAGTAGGCGGTACTGCCCCAGTCGCGGTGGAGTTCTCGCTGCGCTTCGCGTTCTGCGCGGTCGATGTCGATCAATTCGCTGATGATGGCACGCTCGGAGGCAACCTCGCCCAGGCCAAGCAGCACCGATAATCCCGTGACAAGTAATGCGATGCCTAGCCAGAGCAGCACCGCCCGGTCTTTCGCTAGAAATTGCAGTTCGCGCATCGTCCCGGTCATGGCTGCACCCTTCGTGCAATACGAATGCCAATGGCTGACAGCACCAAGAGCCAAGCGATGAGCATGGCGAATGGCTGATATGCGCGAGCAAGGCGCTCACCGCCGGCATCGGGTTTGAAGACGAATTGATCGAGCACGTTCCAGTTGTCGGCCGACATGCGCGCGCGCCGCTCAGCTTCGGCGTCAGTGCTGCGGTTGATGTCATCGCTATACGCGAGTTGCTCGGTATGAACACGATTGAGGCCTTGCACGAAGTCGAAACGCACGGCCTCAGCTTTGCGCAGAAACTGATGATGGGTGGCGAGGTCGGTGCCAGCAAGCGCCCGCGAGCCTGCGGATACCGCTACGACCGGCGATAGCCAGCCAAAAGAGGCGGCGATACGTGCCTGATCTGCTTCAAGCGCCATGCGCGCATCGGCATGCCTGTTCATCACTTCCGTCAGATCTGCTTCCGCGACTTGTGCGACGACGCCTCGGAAATTGACTGGCAGGTCTTCCAAGCGAGTCGCATCGTACTCGGCCAGCAGGTCCGCTTGAAGCTGCAAGAAGCGCGGTGTACCGGCATCGTGCCCATCGCCGACTTCACGCAGCTCGGCCTGCATGTTGTAGTCGGTCTCTAGCTTACCCGGCGCGGGCACGGCGCTGCTCGCGGATTCAACCGCAATGCGCGGCACAATCAAGGCAGCGCTCAGCCACACCAAGGCCAATATGCCAAGGGACAGACTGCGAGAGCGGACCACGCTCGATACCAGCAGGATGAGACTGCACCAGACGAGCAGATAGAGCGCGTAGATGCCAATGACGCCAGCGCTGGCAAGCGGCGCCGAGTCTTGGAAAAAAGCATAGGCACACATGACGGCAAGCGGCAGCAGCATCGCAAGGGATGCGCCCGCAAGCGCCATCCACTTCGCAAAGTAGAGCTGAATGCCAGTGACACCATGCGCGAGCAGCGGCGCCAAGGTGTTCTCTTCGCGCTCGCGAATAATCAAGCCATGGCCGATCGCGATCAGCAGCAACGGCAGGAACAACTGATAGGCGAGCGCGGCCGTCAACGTCTCGAATCCACCGAGCTCAGCGCTCGCCCTTGCATCGGCGAACATGGCTGTATTTTGCCGGTGGCCTTCAAGAAACATCGACTGCCCGGTGACCGAGTCCACTCCGGGGTCGATGATCGACAGCGGCGGCGGGATACGGAACACATAATGCCCGTAATGCACCATGCGATGCGGGTGGCGATCAGGCTGCGATAGAAACGTCTCTTCGGCAGCGGTTTGCTGATGCGCACGTTCGTGCTGCGCATTGCTCATCCTGAGCGCGGTGACAAGGCTCGTTGCGACCAGCAGCAGCGCGAAAATGAGCAACGCGCCCACAGCAAGCCGCGACCGCAGCCAGAATTGCCACTCCGCCCGAGCGATGCTGAGTAGCCCGCTCATCATGCCGACGAGTGCGTGGCGAAGGCGGCATGCACCGCCTCGGTGTCGATTCGGTTCATGCCCGCTGGCCGGTCAAAGGTGCCGACGAGTTCGCCCTTGTGCAACAAGTGGATTCTGTCGGCGACATGGCAGGCACCATAGACATCGTGCGTCACTAGCAGGATGGTGCGACCATTCTCAGCAAGATCCCGCACCAGACGATTGAACTCGTCGATCGCCGCCGGGTCAAGGCCGGAGGTCGGTTCGTCGAGCAGCAAAATGGGTGCCTCACGCAGGATCGCAAGAGCAATCGCCACTTTCTGACGCATGCCCTTTGAATAGGTCTGCATGCGCATTTCACGAGCGTCGGCCTGCAAGGCCACGCGCTCCAAGGCGGTATCGAGTGCTGGCTGGTGCGCCTCGGCCTTGGCGAGAGACAGGAAATAGCGGAGATTCTCGTAGGCGTTGAGGTGCCCGTAGAGTGATGCTGACTCGGGTAGGTAGGCAATCGCCTGCCTCGCGGCGGCGATGTTGTCGCACGCCTCTCGGCCTTGCACCTGCGCACTGCCCGAGGCCGGCGAGAGGAAGCCGAGAAAGGTCAGCAAGGTAGTTGACTTGCCCGCGCCATTGCCGCCAAGCAAGGCATGAACTTCGCCTTGCTCGATGTCGAAAGAGACATCTCTGAGCACTTGCTGGCCGGAGCGTGCCACGCTGAGCGCCTGTGCGGAAAGTATCGTCGTCATATGAATCTCCGAGTCAAGCGCGAGTTAAAAGTAGCTCAGCCACGCTCTAGCACGCTTCTCGCGATGCTTGTAGGATGCGAATGCGTGCGCGATTGGGTAGTGCGCGAGCGCAAGCAGGGCCGCTCCGACCCAAATCCACGCAACGCCGCTTAAGCCGAAACGTTCCCCGTGCGTTGCGCCGAATATAAGGAATAAGAGCCAATAGGCCACTAGCAGCACGTACAAATGCAAGACGTACATGAACATGGGCACCGAACCGAAATCTTGAACCGCGCGAACAAGCTTGCTGTGACCACGGACTGAATCGAGCCCTGCGAGCAGCAGCAGGCCGAACCCGAGTGTGATCAGCAGATAGTTGGGCGAAGGCGGGTACTTTGTAAAGTTCAGGAATGCCATGATGGTCTCGGAAGCCGTCTCTTGCGAAGACCATGGCAACGTCTCGCCATAGAGGTTGAAGCCTCGAAGTACGAGCATGAGCGCCAGACAGGCGACGCCAGCGCCGATCAGCGCATTGCGTCTGCTCAGTATTGGCATCGACTGCGCAAATAGAGGACCGGCGACATAGCCAAGGAGAATGACGCCAAACCATGGCAGTACCGGATACGAAACGTTGATGGTCAATCCGCCGACTTGCCCGAGGTCGCCGGGTTCGCTCAATATCGTCCACAGCACATGGCCGAGCCCACCTGCTGCAAAGTCGACGGACACGAGGGCGTGGTGGCCAAATACAATTGAGAAACCGAGCGCGCCTATCAGCCACAAGGGAAGTCGGCACGCCAAGGAAAGCCCGATCATGCACACGCCGATGGCAAAGAGCACCTGTAGGAACATGAACGAAGGGAAGCTATCCGCCCAAACGAGATAGTAGAACACGATCTCGATCAGAATAATGACCAATCCTCGCTTGAACAAGAACTCAGACGGCGAGCGGTAGCGATCGTCGCGTGGATGCGCATAGAGCCATGCCGAAAGCCCCGCAAGGAAGATGAACACCGCGGCACATAGGTGAGTCAGGTAGCGCGTGAAGTAGAGATCTGCATCGATGGTGTCGAACATCGGGTCGCCTGTTCGCGTGTGCATGTAGAAGCGTTCACGAACGTGGTCGAGCATCATCAGCAGGATGACCACGCCGCGCAGGATGTCGATCGATGCGATCCTGCCTGCGGCGGCGTGGTCGTTACTCATGGTTGAAGCCCGAAGGAGGCTAGAACGAATAGGATGCCGTCACGCGGTAGCGACGCGGCGCGCCGGGCTGCACCCATACGTCCGCATAGGAGTTGGTGTAGAACTCCTCGTCAAAGGCGTTGTCGAGGTCAAAGCGAACCGAGAGACGCTCGGACGGCCGGACTTCACAGAAGAACCGTGCGGTGGTGTAGCTCGGCAAGTAGAAGTCAAACGCAGTGAATCCGAGCCGATCATCCGTATATTGCAGACCAGCGCCTACCTGTGCGGGCATGCCAACCACCTCGAAGCCTTGGCTCAACTGCAAGTTCACCTGATGCTCTGGCGAATTGATGAGCGGGTCACCCTTTTCGATCAGCACGCCCCAGTCGGCTTCAAGATTGCTGGTCGTGAATTCGGCGTCGGTGTACGCATAGGAAAGCCATAGATTGAAGCCAGTGTCGAAGGCGAGGTCGGCATCAACTTCAAGTCCGCGGCTGCGCGCTTTGCCCGCATCGCGGGAAAACCACCCGACCGCGACGGCCTCCGGCCGATCATCGTTCACCAGAATATTGCTCATATCCACTTGGAACAGCGAAAACGTGAGGGCACCAGACACGCGTTCAGAAAACTGCGCCAAATCCAGCTTCAATCCGATCTCCGCAGACTCGGTGATGTTCGGTTCAAACTGATCGCCGAGATAATCAGACCCGGCTTGTTGACGGAAGCCCTCGCCGTAGGAAGCGTAGAGACTGATGCCCTCATTCAGCAGATACACCACACCAAACTGCGGCGAGATGCGCGTATCCGATGTGGCGGTCGTCGTCGCGGGGACGGCGCGTAGGTTGGTCAGGTCCTGCTCAAAGTCATCCATGCGGAGCCCCACGCGAACTTGCAACTGAGCAGTGATGTCGATCTGGTCTTGGATGTAGACGCCGAGTCCTTTCAAATCTTCATCTCGATTGGTGTTTGGCCCGGGCATCGGTTGTGGAGATTGACCATAGACTGGATTGAACACGTCCAAGAGCAGATATGCCGCGGAATCGAGCGTATTGACATCTGTCCCTGATGGAATCCCTCCGGGCCGATAGCGCAAGATGAACCAACTGAGTTCGAAACGGTCGTAGTCGGCACCGACAAGGAGACGATGGCGAAGCGAGCCTGTCTCGAACTCGCCCGCAACCTCCGCACGTGCCACGAAGTAGTCCGAATCAAACTTCCGATAGCGGAAAAATCGCGACAGGGTCTGGCCGTCCAAAAAGTAGGTCTGGCGTCCACCGAAGTTGGTTTCGGATGCGTTGCCCTCGAAGGTGGTTTCTCTCAGTCCAAGACCAGCGAGCACACTCCAGCTTTCGGAGAAGTTGTGTTGGAGTTCGAGCTGATGACCAAACACTTCAGTTTCGATCGGCCCGTCGCCGGGCTCGCCTACAAAGGTTTCGCGCGGCGTAAATCCATAGGATTCGGAATAGGCAACACCCCGATCAAAGGGTATTTCTTGCTCTGTGTACTCCATCTCGTATGTCACGCTGGTTGAATCGGAGACATCCCACGTGACTGATGGATACAAGCCCACGCGATTGGTCTCGACAGTTTCTCTGAAGCTCTCCGCATCTTCGTAGAATCCAACCACGCGCACGCCCAGTTCGTCGCTCGCGCCTGCGGTGGTTTGGACATCCCCTTCAAAACGCATTTGACTCCAGCGGCCATAGGTGGCCCGGAAGTCCCCTGTCGTCTCAAACTGCGGGCGTTTGGTTATCAGATTGACCGTGCCGCCCGGCTCGCCGCGTCCGAACAGCGCTGAGCGCGGCCCTTTGAGCACCTCCACGGCCTCAATGCCCGCCATGTCCCGTGGCCCCGCGAATCCTCGACCCGCGTTGAATCCGTTGACGAGAAATCCGCTCGGCAAGTTAATATCGCCTGCAAGGCCGCGAACCGAAAAGGCGTTCCACAGACCGCCAAAGTTATTCTGGCGTGCCACGGCTGCTGACAGGTCCAAGGCGTCATCAAGGCTGAGCGCACCAGCCTCCTGAAGGAGCGCTTCGGTCATCAACTGATCCGCCGATGGCTTTTCGAGATCGTCAAAGTTTCCCTGATACGCGCGTCGCTTGCCGATGACAAACATCTCCTCAATGGTACTTGCGCCATCATCGGTTGAAGGCGTTTGCGCTGCGGCAGGCAGGGCGAAGGAAAAAGTGAGTGCGGCGGAAAGTACACGCACCGCTCGCGTGGATGTGAGTGTGTTCATAGTCCTCGATCATAAATTGAATGGGACACCGCGAAGGCGCTCTTCGCGGCGTTCGGAAAGGGGGAGAAGCAGAGGATTTAGATCGAGGGCGGACCGGTCGCCGGCGGCCTCATTGAGCGCACTCGCACTTGCTGTGCTTGTTTCGCAGCGTGAGGCGCAGCAACCGACAAGGGCGTCCATTCTGGCGCGGCGAGACTCGCAAAGGTGAGAAGTCCCTCTTGTTCATCGTTGCTGATGATCGCGGTGCATTGAACGCCATCGTGCTCATGCGGTGCGTGACCGAACTCACTCGCGTGCAGAGCGGAGAACGCCTGACCCATCAAGAATAGGACCAATGCGAACTTGAGCATCCGGCTGCGCTGAGTGAGTCGAGGCATAGAGGCATTTTGCACGAATTTGCATTTCATCGGCAATAGCCACTCTCGTTGTGTGATCGAGAAAAGAAGCAATGCGTCCGTTGCACGACTATTTATCGCACCCTCGTTCTTTCGCGTGCGGATATACTGTGACAACTCAATCTGCTTGAAGAGCACCATGACATTCAACCGCGAACTTGCCGAGGCGCTCAAGTTCGACGACCGTGATGTCGCACCCTTCTTCGCGGGGCGTCATGCTGAGATTGAGTCCTTTCAAAATGCACTTGCAGCAGCGCGAGAAAAACCGCAGGCCGTGTTTCGCATCTATCAGGGTGCGCCAGGATGCGGCAAGACTTCGCTCGCCAATCACTTTGCGACTGAGCTTGCGAAAGATACCGCAGAGAACGCGATATTTGTAAGGTTCTCGGAATCCGACGACTTTAGCAAGGAAGGCTTGGCCGTAGCAATTCGCGACGCGCTCGTCACCGCGAACAAGCCAGCTGAGATCGCCAAGGAAGTGACAGAATTCGCACTCTCGCTGATGGGCAGAAGTCGAGTGGCCGACATGCTCAAGAAGGAGCGAGTCAGGAGAATGCCCCGATCAATCGAGATTGTCATTCACATTGACGAAGCGCATTCCATGGGCGACCAATTCAATGACTTCATCAAGGTGCTTCATGCACATGGCGTTGGGTGCCCTTGCGTCGCTGTGTTCACCGGCCTCGGCCAAACTGCCGGGCGCATCAGAGAGATCAAGGGCATGTCGAGGCTATCCGAAGAAGCGGTCGTCAACATGGGCGCAATGGAACGCGAAGAGTGCATCGAATCGACCTTGAACATGCTCGGCAGAGTTGGCGCAGCGGGCGATCACGAGGATGCCGCGAGTCGGATCGCCACGCTCGCGTTCGGCTGGCCGCGACATTTGAACCGCGCGCAGAAGGCGCTGCGTGATGAATTGCTCCGTGACTCTGTAGATGGCGACCTCAGTCAAGCTGACTTCGCACGCATTACGCAGCAATCCGAGCAAAGCCGCACGAACTACTATTTGTCGCGCATCGAAGATTCGTTACTCGCGCAAGATGAAGAGATGACCATTCGGATGATCAATGCCCTGCGAGAGATCGGTTCGGTTCAGAAAATTCGCGAATTAGGGAGTGTGTGCAAACGGGTGATCGAGCGCCACGGGATGAGCGGCGATTTTCCGTTCGACCCGCAGCAAGGGCTGCCATTTGCCGAGAGGCTTGTTGAAAGCGGCGTTGTCGTAAAAACGAATTCTGGCTTTGAAATCGCCATCCCATCAATGGCCGACTGGGCACAGGCGCAATGCTGCAAGTACGACCTAAGAGAACATGTAAACAGCTCGATCAGCGAAGGGGGAGCAGTCTTCAAGCAGCCCGTCACTTTAGGGGCTGAGAATGATCATCTCAGCGTCGCGGCTCGGCAGCTTGGCACCGTAATCAGCCCGCGTTTCGATGCGCCGCATCGACTCGTGCGGGTCGCATTGGATCGAACGCGCGTCGAACGCTGACGCCAAGTTCGCATAGACCGACCACGCCTCGTCCGGGGAATCCTTCTCAAGTGATCGCGCCAGCCCGCAGCGCGCCGCGACGTTTCCCGGGTCGATCGCTGCCACCTCGCGCAGCGCGTCGATCCGTGCGGCGCCTTCGAGAAACCCCTCGGCGTACACCCGCCGGTGCTCGGACGACCTTAGATGATCGGGATAGGCGTCAAGGACTACTCCGAGCCGCCTGACCGCCTCGCGCTCCTCTTCGCCACCGCCGCCACCCCAAGCCAACCCCAACCTAGGGGTTTGTCGCTCGGAGATCAGGTGTATGGTCCTCTCCAGCGGTCGCAGAATGTCGCCCGGCAAGGGGGAGCCCACGTCTGCGGACTCCGCTGCGAGCCGCTCGAACGCTCCGGTACACAGCGACTCAAAGTTGAGGACCAGCATCGCCTCGTCGCAAACCAGCTCCAGCGCCGCCTCGCGATGCTCGAAGTCGAGACTGTCGAGCCCGAGATCATGGCGCACCCGCACGCGAATCGCCTCGGCCGCCTCGCGCTCCCCCGCGTCCAATGCGGTGGTGTAGATCAGCGCGGCGGCGCTTACTTTCGCGCCGGGGTACCTAGCTATTCGGTAGCTCGTATTCCAGTGGCGCAGTAGCGTCTCGCTGCCCACTTGGGTGATACCGAACCAGAACCGCCAGTACAAGAGCTGTAGCCCGTTGCGGTTCTGAGGCTCCAACTCCAAGGACCGCAACAGCAGAGCATTGGACTCGTCCCTGTCTTGCGTGCAGACAGATCGAATCTGCAACGCGCGTGCGCTGTCCTCGGGCAGCGCCTCCGCGAGCGGCAACGCCTCGCTACAATAGTCTCCGCCCTCGTCAGATATGGTCTCCCTAAGCGCGAGGCGTTCCTCCACAGTGGGGGCCGGCAGCTGGGCAAGCATCTCGCCTATCCTCTCGCAAGCATCTTCCGCACGGCGATAGCCTTCCGCCAACCGCGCGTTAAACTCCGCGTTGCTGAGGAGGTGCGGCGCTGATACGGCATACTCTAGGGGAGCATCTCTACACTCTCGATAATAGTCGGTGGAAAGGTCGGCGCAAAGCGGTGCATACAGCAAGAGGGCTAGCAAGCAAAATGGCTGGCGACACGGCTCAGCCGAGCCACGTTGCGCAGAGCGTTTCAGGTGATTCGTTTGGATATTCATTTCAGGCACCCCGATCGCCACCAGCGACCGTAATTGTTCTCCCTGTAGACCTTGACGCAGTTCCGCTGCGGCACGACCAAGTAAAGCGGACGCCTGTTACCTATCGCCCAGTACGCGTCGGTCGCGCTGAAGTTCACACCCGCCTTGTTCAGGTCGCGGACTTGCATTTCCTCCGAGATTATGTTTTTGGAACCGTACCCACACTGGACGCCCTTGTCCCGCTCCCAGACGAAATAGGGACTATGAATGATCATCTCAGCGGCTCGGCAGCTTGGTGCCGTAGTCAGGCCGCGCTTCGATGCGTCGCATCGACTCGTGCGGGTCGCATTGGATCGAACGCGCGTCGAACGCTGACGCCAAGTTCGCATAGACCGACCACGCCTCGTCCGGGGAATCCTTCTCAAGTGATCGCGCCAGCCCGCAGCGCGCCGCGACGTTTCCCGGGTCGATCGCTGCCACCTCGCGCAGCGCGTCGATCCGTGCGGCGCCTTCGAGAAACCCCTCGGCGTACACCCGCCGGTGCTCCGGCGACCTTAGATGATCGGGATAGGCTTCTAGGACGGCCCCGAGCCGCCTGGCCGCCTCGCGCTCCTCTTCGCCACCGCCGCCACCCCACCCACCCAACATGAAGGGCCGGTCAGAGATCAGGCGTATGGTCCTCTCCAGCGGACGCAGAATGTCGCCCGGCAAGGGCGCGCCTACGTCTGCGGACTCCGCCGCGAGCCGCTCGAACGCATTCGTACACAGCGACTCAAGGTTGAGGGCTAGCATCGCCTCGTCGCAGAGCAGATCCAGCGCCGCCTCTCGGCGCTCGAAGTCGAGACTGTCGAGCCCGAGATCATGGCGCACCCGCACGCGAATCGCCTCGGCCGCCTCGCGCTCCCCCGCGTCCAATGCGGTGGTGTAGATCAGCGCGGCGGCGCTTACTTTCGCGCCGGGGTACCTAGCTATTCGGTAGCTCGTATTCCAGTGGCGCAGTAGCGTCTCGCTGCCCACTTGGGTGATACCGAACCAGAACCGCCAGTACAAGAGCTGTAGCCCGTTGCGGTTCTGAGGCTCCAACTCCAAGGACCGCAACAGCAGAGCATTGGACTCGTCCCTGTCTTGCGTGCAGACAGATCGAATCTGCAACGCGCGCGCGCTGTCCTCTGGCAACGACTCCGCGAGCGGCAACGCCTCGCTGCAGTAGTCTCTGTCCTCGTCGGATATGGTCTGCATAAGCGCGAGGCGTTCCTCCACAGTGGGGTCCGGCAGTTGGGCAAGCATCTTGCCCAGCCTCTCGCAAGCATCCTCCGCGCGGCGATAGCCTTCCGCCAACCGCGCATCAAACTCCGCGTTGCTGAGCAGGTTCGGCACTGACGCCGCATACTCGTAGGGAGCATCTCTACACTCTCGATAGTAGTCGGTGGAAAGGTCGGCGCAAAGCGGCGCGCACAGCAGGAGGGCGAGCAAGCAAGATGACGCCCGACACGACTCAGCAGAGCCAAGCTGCGTATGGCGTTTCACGCGAATTATTTGGATATTCATTTCAGGCACCCCGATTGCCACCAGCGACCGTAATTGTTCTCCCTGTAGACCTTGACGCAGTTCCGCTGCGGCACGACCAAGTAAAGCGGACGCCTGTTACCTATCGCCCAGTACGCGTCGGTCGGGCTGAAGTTCACACCCGCCTTGTTCAGGTCATTGACTTGCATTTCACTCATGATTTTATGCTTAGACTTGGGGCCACACTGCACGCCCTCGTCCCGCTCCCAGACAAAATGTGGATGCGAGTGTCCGCCGCCGCCGACACCCGCCGCCAGCATCAGGATACAGACATCGCCCTTTTTCGCGTTCTCCACGGAATTGGTCGGATAGTTCGTGCAGAGATACCTCGACCCGTTCGAAATCCTTGGACTCTGGACCGTCACCACACCGTTCACGCAATCGTACGACTCGCCCTGCTCCCATGGCTCCTTCGGTATCGTCAGCAGGCTTGCCTTCGCGGCCGCGTCGTACGCCGCCTTCTGCGTGCACGGCTTCGCGCAGTTGCCGTCGCCGTCCGGGTCCTCGTACCCGTCCAGGCAGCGGCACGCGCCGTTCAAGCAGGCACTCTTCGCGCCGCAGACCACGCCCGCACAGGGGTCGCGAACACACTCGCGCACGACATCCGGATCGGCAAATCTACCGATGACTCGCCTAGTCATACGATATCCGTGGTTGCACCGGCATTCGCCACCCACGCAGCGCCCGTTCTGCGGGCACGAGACGCCTTCGCAGGGGTCCCGGTTGCATTCACCCGGCGTTGACGACTCGCCGCGCTCGCACGCCTCGCAGGCGGTGCCACCAGCATTCGGCACTTCACCTTCGCCGCAGGCCCGGCACGGCTGACGACCGCCGCCAACCTCGTCCGCACCGCACTGGTAGCCGCATTCCGCCTTGCCGTTGGATGCCTGGCACTGCATGCCGTCCGCACATGTGCCGCAGGGCTCGAACAGTTCAGTGAGGTTGATGCAATAGATGATCACGAACCCGCCGTAGTAGTCGAACACGGGCACGCGACCAATGATGAAGCATAGCCACACCTCCGGCTTCAGCGCGCCCAAGGCACCGGCCAGCGCGTCAGGCACCTGCCTCAGGTCCGATTCCCAAGCGCACTTGGCGCTTCCGTTGTGCTTCACCAGCTTCGCCCCGGGCGGGCAGGTCGGGTTCGCGAGCGACGACGAAGGCAGCGGTGCCGACACCGCCGCAGAAAAGTCAACCTTCGGAGGCTGCGCAGCGCCGACCTGCGCGAAACCCTCCCCGACCTGCAGGGCCGACCAAGCCAGCAAAGCGGCGAACACGACTTTCGCGGCGGGTCTCTCGCGGAACTTCGGAACCTACATGTCACACATGGATGGAACGGAGAGCAGACGGTGCAACCTTACCACTGCGCGAACGATCTTGCCAAGCGCATTCTGTCCGAAACATGCCGGCTGCGACGGAGATCCGGGGACTTCCCCGCACGGTGGCACGCGGTTCGCCCCAAGCAAGATAGCATCGGGCGTGGATTGGCAGTCGGAAACGCTACGGACTATGAATGATCACATCAATGTCACAGCACTGCAGCTTCGTGCCATGCTCAGCCCACTCTTCGATGCGCTGCATCGACTCGTGCGGGTCGCATTGGATCGAACGCGCGTCGAACGCTGACGCCAAGTTCGCATAGACCGACCACGCCTCGTCCGGGGAATCCTTCTCAAGTGATCGCGCCAGCCCGCAGCGCGCCGCGACGTTTCCCGGGTCGATCGCTGCCACCTCGCGCAGCGCGTCGATCCGTGCGGCGCCTTCGAGAAACCCCTCGGCGTACACCCGCCGGTGCTCGGACGACCTTAGATGATCGGGATAGGCGTCAAGGACTACTCCGAGCCGCCTGACCGCCTCGCGCTCCTCTTCGCCACCGCCGCCACCCCAAGCCAACCCCAACCTAGTGTCCTGTCCCATAAATAAGTGTGGATTCAGCGCGCAGGAGAAGGGCTGTG
>JAPOTJ010000017.1 GCA_026709225.1 Gammaproteobacteria bacterium
TATTGAACTTCGAATGTGCTTCTGTCACTTCTCGTGCTCCTGTGTCTCTTTGTTGATCGGCATCGTCATGGTATAAGGTGTCGGACTTGTTCGCGGCTCGCGTTGCAGTGCAGTGGCGTTCCCTTCGTCATCCTGTCAATAGCCCACTCACAGTTCAGTCATCACGCAAGGCAATTATCGTGCATTCCATGGATCAAATTGTGTCGCTGTGCAAGCGGCGAGGGTTTGTGTTTCAAAGCGGCGAAATATACGGCGGCATTCAGGGTGCCTATGATTTCGGGCCCCTTGGGGTCGAGCTGAAAAACAATCTCAAAGCTGCTTGGTGGCGAAGCCTGGTGCATGAACGCGATGACATTGAGGGGCTTGACGCGTCGATTCTCACACATCGCGAGGTGCTGCGCCACTCAGGGCATGAGGAAACATTCACCGACCCCTTGGTCGATTGCCGCGCCTGCAAGAGCCGCTTCCGCGCGGACCATATTGAAGACGGCATCTGTCCGAACTGCGGCTCGACCAGACTCACGCCGCCACGACGAAGTGGGCACGCCGCTCGTCATCACAGTGGATTTCGAAACCATTGAGGGCGACGGCAGCGTCACCTTGCGCGATAGGGACACCATGGCGCAGACGCGCTGCGCGAAAGAGGAAATTGCCGACGTGGTGCGCGACTATTGCCGAGGCGGTTAGCCGCTACTCCACCGTGATCGTTCGCCCCGCAGCCGCTGCCGGGCGGACTTCAGCGCTTCGCTTCGAAAGAGTGCGGACTCGTCATTGCTCATGCCCATAATCTAAGTATGTTCTGAACAAGTCCATCCTTGGACTTGTTCAGACTCGCAAAGCTTCAATTGCGATTGAAGCTATGCTCGCGAATTCAATGCCTTACGGCACTGAATTCAGTGGGTACATCCGTGTACCCACCCCTGCGGGCGGCTGAGCCGTGCATCTTTGCTCCTGCAAAGATGTCGGCGGCACATCCATGTGCCGCTAGGGAAACTCTGTTGTTCAGAGTTTCCCTAAGGGCTTTGCGAGAGAAGCGTGTTGGGAGATTAGCTACAATCCGTATAGGTCATCGGCCTTTCGTCGTGTAGGACGGAAGCGATAGGGCATCGTCGCGATTAGGCAGCTTGCACGCGCTTGATCACTTCCCGAATACGGTTCGCGTTCGCATTCACGTCTCCGATACCCACCCGAGACACAGATCGCACATCCATTCGCGTGCCGTCTTCCACCGCTCGCAACCTGACCACGAGGTCATCTTTGAAGCCGAACCAGAATGTCGTCGCAACGGCTTCGATTTCGCCCGCTGCCGGGTCGTCGCGGGTGACGGTCATCCCCATCTCTTCGAGCACCCGTTTCACCCGTCCGTGCAGTTCGTTGCGCACGACGGAGACCACGAGCGGCCCGAGGTCGGGATAGGCTTCGCGCTGTATCGGGCCGATGCGCTCGCTGTCGTAGGCAAGCGGGTTCGAGGATTCGGGGCGCAATGTCGGTGCGAGCGTGAACGCTGGCGGGTCTTCGATATCGGTGCTGATGTTGTGTATCCGCGGCGCAAGCTGCATGGCCAGCGCTTGGCTGCCAAGATAGAGGCACATCAGCAGACCCACGCCTGCGCCATGCGCGCTCACCACCAGACGGCCGCCAACTTTGCGTAGTCGAAGCATGGCGACCACGCCGAGAATCACAGCACTCAGCGCCGATAGCAAGCCGACCGGCACCAATAGCGCGCCCACCATGTAACTCCAGACCCCGATTCTGGCGCCAAGCCCAGCCACGATAGGGAACAGCACGCCAAGCAGACCACACACGAGTGACGCCTTCGCCACGTTATTGAACTTCGAATGTGCTTCTGTCACTTCTCGTGCTCCTGTGTCTCTTTGTTGATCGGCATCGTCATGGTATAAGGTGTCGGACTTGTTCGCGGCTCGCGTTGCAGTGCAGTGGCGTTCCCTTCGTCATCCTGTCAATAGCCCACTCACAGTTCAGTCATCACGCAAGGCAATTATCGTGCATTCCATGGATCAAATTGTGTCGCTGTGCAAGCGGCGAGGGTTTGTGTTTCAAAGCGGCGAAATATACGGCGGCATTCAGGGTGCCTATGATTTCGGGCCCCTTGGGGTCGAGCTGAAAAACAATCTCAAAGCTGCTTGGTGGCGAAGCCTGGTGCATGAACGCGATGACATTGAGGGGCTTGACGCGTCGATTCTCACACATCGCGAGGTGCTGCGCCACTCAGGGCATGAGGAAACATTCACCGACCCCTTGGTCGATTGCCGCGCCTGCAAGAGCCGCTTCCGCGCAGACCATATTGAAGACGGCATCTGTCCGAACTGCGGCTCGACCGAACTCACGCCGCCAAGACCTTTCAATCTCATGTTCAAGACCAACATGGGACCCGTGGAGGATGCCTCGTCCTTTGCGTACTTGAGGCCGGAAACCGCACAAGGCATCTTCACCAACTTCAAGAACGTGCTCGACTCGACTTCGCGGCGCCTGCCCTTTGGAATCGCGCAGATCGGCAAGGCGTTTCGCAACGAGGTGACGCCGCGGAACTTCATTTTTCGTGTGCGCGAGTTCGAACAGATGGAACTCGAATACTTTGTCGCCAAGGGCACGGATGAAGACTGGCATCAGCAATGGCTTGATCTTCGCCTCGACTGGTGGCGGGCACAAGGGCTTGACCGAGATCATTTGACGGTGCTCGATGTGCCGAAATCGGACTTGTCGCATTACTCCAAGCGCACCTTCGATATTCTCTACCGGTTCCCGCACGGCGATGAAGAACTTGAAGGCATCGCCAATCGCACCGACTTCGACCTTGGCTCGCACAGCAAGCGGAACACGGACCTAGAACTCGACGCGCATGTGCGCGCCAACACCAAAAGCAACGCGCAACTGCGGGTGCGCATCGAAGCCGAGAACAAGTGGGCGGTGCCTTACGTGATCGAGCCGTCAATGGGAGTCGAGCGCGGTGTGCTGGCGATTCTCGTCGAATCGCTCGACAGCGAAGATCTTGGCAATGGCAACTCGCGAACCGTGCTGCGCCTGAAGCCGCATCTTGCGCCCATCAAAGTGGCCGTGCTGCCATTGAAGCGCAATCACGAAGGCATCATGCAGACGGCGCGAACATTGCGCCGAGAGCTCATGGCCACAGGTGTGGGTCGCATATTTCTCGAAGACACCGGCAACATCGGCAAGGGCTACCGACGCCACGACGAAGTGGGCACGCCGCTCGTCATCACAGTGGATTTCGAGACCATCGAGGGCGATGGCAGCGTCACCTTGCGCGACCGCGACACCATGGCGCAGAAGCGCTACGCGAAGGATGACGTTGCCGAGGTGGTGCGCGACTATTATCGAAGTGGGTAGGTGCTACTCCACCGTCACCGTAATGACCTCGGACATCACCGGCGGGTCGTGCGGAATGTGCAGGTGATTGCCGAGCAATAGCTGCAAGCGGTGCTCGCCGGCGGGAAGCGTCACTTCGGCTTCCGTTTGGCCGAGTCCAAAGTGGACGTGGTTGTCGTCCGCAGGGACTGGCAGGGTCAAATCTGGCAACTCGCCAACATTGATCAGCAAGTGATGATGGCCAGCGTTCGGGAAATCGACGCCGGCTGGCGCCACGCCCATGTTGGCGAGGCCAAATCGTACCGTAAACGTCTTCGCCACAACTTCACCGTCTCGCGGCGAGATGAAGTACGCAGCCGCGCCCTCGGGTGAGGGCGAGATCAACGCCGACGTATCTTGCGCGTGGAGCGGCACAGGCGCGAGGCTCGCAACCGCAGCGAATGCCAACGCGAGACGGCGCATGTTGAATCAGTCGATAGTCGGGAATACGCTAACCGCACGGCGGTTCTGGGCGCGACCTTCCGCTGTGTCGTTGCTCGCCTCGGGTTCGGACTCGCCCTTGGGAACGACATTGATTCGCTCGGAAGGCACACCAAATGACGCGAGGCGATCTACCACCGAGTTAGCACGCCGCTCGGACAACGCCAAGTTGTAGCGCTCAGACCCTACGTTGTCGGTATGCCCTTCAATCGTCACGTTCAGGTCGGAATAGTTCTCAAGGAGCGCGGCGAGGTCGCGCAGATCATCGTTGTATTCATCCGCAACAGAGTCCATGTCGTACCCAAAATACACAGTGACGCCTGCCCCGTTGATGGCTTCGCTCAGGACTTCTTCCGGATCAACGGCTTCTGGCTGCGGCGGTGGGCAGCCGCGCCGATCAACCTGCGCACCTCGCGACGTGTTCGGGCACTCGTCCGAATCATCGTATACACCGTCGCCATCGCTGTCCGGGCAGCCGCTCGCATTCACTGCGCTCCCCATTGGCGTGTTCGCGCAATCATCTTGAGCATTGGGAACGCCGTCTTCGTCGTCGTCTCGTGGCGGGTCAGCCGAAATGTCGCCCAACTGAAAGCTCAGCCCAAGACTCGCCACCGGCCCCCAATCGACCTCAGCGCGCCCGATTAGGCGCACATCACCGCGCAGGAACATGCGCTCAGAAATTTCGTAGAACCCACCGAGTGCGGCATTGAACTCGGTTTCATCAGACTTGAAGTCGGCGGCATTGTCAAACCGGCCCATGCCGAGTCCAATGCTCACGTATGGCCGCCAGTTGTCGCGCTGCGGGAACAAATAGCCAGCGTTCACGCTGCCATGCAATTGCTCAGTATCCTGCTTGCCCAGCTCCGTACTCACACGGTTCTCAACTCGGGACACCATCACTTCCCAAAAGTAGCTGTTATCTCGCACCCAAGTCGCAGAAACCTTCCCGCCAAGAACGTTTTCGGAATCTTGTCCTAGCTCGTCGGGCGTCGTTTCGAAGGTCAGAGCACCGGTGATGATAGTGCTGCCGACTTCTGGACGCTCCACAGGCTGCCATGCGGCAATCGCCGATTGCAGTGGCACGAGCATCGCAGATAATGCGCAGAAAACGAACGAGGGGGCAATGTGCTTGGATTTCACAGGGTTAGCCCTTTTGGTGGTACCAAACCTAATTGTAGAGTGTGCGCGTACAAGATTCAACGGCTTTTGCATCTACCCGCACGTTGCAGTATAGTGCCGCGCTGGTTTCGGTCACGAGTATCCGCACGCACCATGCCCTCCGTCAAAGTCAGAGAAAACGAACCCTTTGACATCGCCCTCCGGCGCTTCAAGCGCGCCTGCGAGAAGGCGGGCATTCTCTCCGAGGCTCGCCGGCGCGAAGCCTATGAGAAACCCACGACGGCGCGCAAGCGAGCAGCGGCTGCCGCGGTCAAGCGTCATCAGAAAAAGCTCCAGCGCGAAGCGCGGCGTTTCGAGCGCATGTATTGAACGGCGATACCGCCTCCCAATTACGGGTAACACCACAGGCAACTCTGCGGGCGATACGAAGCCCGCCGCTCGCTCCCCAACAGTCTCATCAGACTCGCCACCATGGTCGTGAGCGTGACGACCCGTGGCATTGGCTGCGCGACCCCAGGTATCCCAAGGTCGAAGACACAGAGATTCTCGCCTATCTTGAAGCCGAGAACGAATATTTCAGCGAGGTCATGTCGCCGCACCAGGCGCTCCGCGAGACGCTCTACTTTGAGGCCAAGGCTCGACATATCGAAGACGACGCATCGGTGCCGGTGCAGCAAGGCACCTATCTGTATCAATGGCGATTCGAGAAGGGCGCGGAGTACCGCACTTGGTGGCGCAAACCCGCAGAAACCGAACGCGGCGCGTGGGCTTGCTTCTTGAACGAGCCCGAACTCGCCGACGGACACGAGTACTTCTCCCTTGGCGGTTTCGACATCAGCCCCGACGAGTCCCTCATCGCTTGGGCGGTTGATACTAGCGGCGCCGAGCGCTACCGAGCGCATCTGAAATCCATCCATGACGAGGATGTGCGCGGACTCGACCTGCCCGACATGATCGGTGCGCCGATCTTCGCCATGGACGGACAAAGCCTCGTCTACGTCGTTGTCAACGATCAATGGCGACCTTGGCAAGTCTGGGTGCACGCGCTTGATCAAAACACGCCGGACAGATGCATCTTCGAAGAATCCGACGAGCGTTTTCGCGTGGGCGTTCACTTGACGCGCTGCAAGACGTTTCTGGTTATCACCACGGGCGACCACACCACCAGCGAATGCCTCGTGCTGTCCGCGGGCCTTCCCCGAAGTACGCCCCGGGTCGTCATTCCAAGGAAGCATGGGTGCCAATATGACCTCCATCATGCGCACGGGCGCTTCTATGTCCGCATCAACGACACGCACGAGAACTTCCGGCTCGTCTCCATGCCAGAGTCCGCGTTCGACCATGCCCACTGGCGCGAAGAAATTGCGCCGAGCGATGCGGTCTACCTCCGCGACATCAACGCGTTCGACAAGTGGCTTGTGGTGTCCGAAAAGATGGACGCGCTCGATCACGTGCGCATTCGCGACTATTCAGGTAACGAGCATCGCGCTGTGTTTCCAGAAAGCGTGTACGCAGCGAGCCTCGGCAATACGCCCGAGTTCAATACAAGCAGCATCCGCATTCACTACGAGTCGCTGGTGACGCCGGAAACGACTTTTGATTATCTTCCCGAATCTCGCGAGCTCGTCACCCGCAAAGTGCAAGATGTGCCTGGCTATGATGCGACGCGCTATCGGACGCGACGCATCTGGGCAGAAGCACGCGACGGCAAGCGTATTCCGATCTCACTCGTGTCGTGCAAAGCCGAGAAAAAACCACATGCCCTGCATCTCTACGGCTACGGCGCCTATGGTATCGGCATGACGCCGAGCTTCAATCTGGCACGCATTTCAATGCTTGATCGCGGCGTCGCCTTTGCCATCGCACATATTCGCGGCGGCGACGAGCTTGGCCGCAACTGGTACTTGCAAGGCAAGCGCACGCATCGCGCCAATACCTTCAACGACTTTGTCGATGCGGCGCGGCATCTGATCGCCACCGGGCAGGCCGAGGCAGGTCGAATCGCCATCTCGGGCGGCAGCGCCGGCGGCGAGCTCATGGGCGCCGTGATCAATCAAGCCCCTGAACTCTGGGGTGCAGTGGTGGCGCATGTACCATTCGTTGATGTGCTAAACACCATGCTCGACGCCACGCTGCCGCTGACGCCGCCCGAATGGGACGAATGGGGCAATCCCATCCAAGACAAGGAGGCCTATGACCTCATCGCATCCTACTGCCCCTATACGCAAACGAGTGCCAAGGACTATCCACCGATGCTCGTCACCGCTGGCCTCAGCGACCCGCGCGTGACCTACTGGGAGCCTGCCAAATGGGTTGCCAAGCTGCGGCACTCAAAGACTGACGACAACATATTGCTTCTCAAGACCAACATGGGCGCCGGACACGGCGGCAAATCCGGGCGCTTCGAACGTCTGCGCGAAAAGGCGGACGAGCAGGCATTCATGCTGCTCGCGCTTGGCTTGGCGCCAGCGCCGCGGTGAAGCGCTCCCTCAGGTTTCCCGCGCCAAAAACTCGCGGCGTCTCTTAATCAAGATGTGCTCGGTGTAGCCGTTCGGCTGTTTGCGGCCTGCAAACACAAGTTCAAGTGCGGCCTGGAAGGCGATGCTCGACTCGAAGTCGGGCGCCATGTTTCGGTAGTTGGCGTCGCTTTGATTCTGGCCGTCCACGACTTCGGCCATGCGCTGCATGGTTTCAATGACCTGCTGGTCGTTCACGAGGCCATGATGCAGCCAGTTGGCGATATGCTGCGAAGAAATCCTCAAGGTCGCCCGATCTTCCATGAGACCGACATTGTCGATATCCGGCACCTTCGAGCAGCCGACGCCCTGCTCCACCCAGCGCACGACATACCCGAGTATGCCTTGCGCGTTATTGTCGAGCTCGCGCTGAATCTCTTCGGAAGTCAGCGTTCGGTCGCCGAGCAATGGCGGATACAACAGCTCGTCAATGTCCACCTGCGTCCGTGATGCCAGTTCTGCCTGACGCGCCGCGACATCGACTTCAAGGTAATGCAAGGCGTGCAGCGTCGCCGCGGTCGGCGAAGGCACCCACGCGCAGCTCGCACCGGACTTGGGATGGGCCACCTTGGTCTCGACCATCGCCCGCATCTCGTCCGGCATGGCCCACATGCCTTTGCCAATCTGGGCGCGTCCTGACATGCCCGATGCAAGCCCGGTGTCCACGTTCCAGTCTTCGTAGCCAAGCATCCAGCGCGCGCTCTTGATCTCGGGCTTCGGCAACATCGGGCCGGCTTCCATGGACGTGTGGATCTCATCGCCCGTGCGATCAAGAAAACCGGTGTTGATAAAGATCAGCCGCTCGCGCGCCGCATGAATGCACGCCGCCAAGTTGAGCGTGGTGCGACGCTCTTCGTCCATGATGCCAATCTTGAGGCAGTTCCTGGCCAATCCATAGCGCTGTTCAATCAACTCGAATACTTGCACCGCCAAGCGCACTTCCTCAGCACCGTGCTGCTTCGGCTTGACGATGTAGACGCTCGCCTCATCGCCTTCGCGGCGGATTTTATGCACCGCCGCGAGCACGGTGATCACGGCATCGAGAAAGGTCTCGGCAATCTCGGCGCCACTCGCATCGAGCACCGCATCGGTGGTGATGTGCGCGCCAACATGACGCACCAACATCCTGCTCAAGGCGTTGAGTTGAAGCTCGTTGCCATCTGGCGCGAGATACGTTCGGTTGGGAAGAAGCGCGCGCTTGATCGTTTCACCGCCTTTCACGAACGTTTCGACCAGGTCGCCGCGCATCAGTCCGAGCCAGTTGCGGTAGACGAGGAGCTTGTCTGCCGCGTTCACCGAAGCCACCGAATCCTCGCAGTCCATGATGGTTGTGAGCGCGGACTCGACCATGATGTCGCTTACGCTCGCCTTGTCCGCCGCTCCTGCTGGCGTGGTCCCATCAAAACACAGGTCCACATGCAAGCCGTTTTTCTTGAGCAAAATGTTGGTGAGCCCGCCTTCATGTTCACGGAAGCCAGCAAACTGATCGCCTTGTGCAAGTGCCGTCGCTGCGCCGCTCTCTCGCTCAGCGGTCATCTTCGCGAGCGTCCCCGTCCGATCAATCGAGTAATGAATCACATCGGCATGACTACCTTCTGCCAGCGGAAAATGCTGATCGAGAATGCGCCGGCCTTCGGCGATCACGAGGTCGCCGCGCTTCGGGTTGTAGCTATTGCCGCGCTCATACCCCGGCGCCTCCGCAATCAAGTCGGTCCCATAAAGGGCGTCATAGAGGCTGCCCCAGCGCGCATTGGCAGCGTTGAGCGCGTATCTCGCGTTGTCCACGGGCACGACAAGCTGCGGCCCTGCGAGCTGCGCGATTTCTTCATGAACATGCTCGGTCGAAACTTGGAAATCGCCCGGGCGCTTGTCAAGATAGCCAATTCGCGTGAGGAAATCACGCCACTCGGAGGGCGTTGGCGGCGTGTCCTTGGATGCGAGCCAATTATCTATGTCAGCCTGCAAGCGGTCGCGCTTTTGCAAGAGGCTCGTCAGCTTCGGACCGAAATCTCGAACGATGTGGGCAAGCGTCGTCCACACCGTCTCGGCATCAATGCCGGTCTCCGGCGCGAACTCGTCGCGCACGGCTTCAAAAAGCGCCTTGTCAACCCGCAGTCCGGCGACATCGATTTTCTCCAGTGTGGACATGCTTTCTCCCGGATAAAAGGTCGGGCATCATATCTTGAACGTGTGAAGTCCCTCAATGACGGCGTTGTGCGAACACCGCTCACACTGACAAAGCATTTGACAAACCTGCAGTAATCATAGTGTAATCAGGTTGTTAGGCGATCCGAGACGTTAGCGGTCGCCATGCCATTAGGCGCAACAGGCAAGGACGACACCAAATGAAAAACGCGAAATCCCTCACTACGATTCTCAGTGCGCTGGCGCTGCTTGGACTGGCGCAATTGACGGTCCACGCGGAAGAGCTAGACAACTCTACGCCATTTGGATCAAACCCTCCCCCTCCCGGCACGGAAACGTTGGGTAACGAATCGTCTGAACCATATGAAAATCTGGCAAGAGACTGTGAGTTCGCTTGGATGGGCAGTTCGGCGGCTCAATCCTGCAACTTAAAGAGCGTGACCGAAGTGGAGAACACCGGGGAATGCGAAATTCGTGCGAAGTGCCAAGAGCTATGCACAAGCTCCAGGTGGATCTGTCTTTTCAGTATGAACCCCGTTGATGCCGATTACCAAGGCGGTTCGCTCGAAATTCGCAGACTTCATAACTGCGATGGCGTTCTCCAGCTAGATGGATGCTGAGGCAGTTTCGCTCTAAGGAAACTCTGAATAACAGAGTTTCCTTAGCGGCACATGGATGTGCCGCCGACATCTTTGCAGGAGCAAAGATGCAAGGCTCAGCCGCCCGCAGGGTCGGGCACAAGGAAGTGCCCGCTGACATTCCCGCAGGAGCGGGAATGCACGGCGGAGCCGCCCGCAGGGGTGGGTACACGGATGTACCCACTGAATTCAGTGCCGTAAGGCATTGAATTCGCGAGCAAATCTTCAATCGCAATTGACGCTTTGCGAGTCTGAACAAGTCCAAGGATGGACTTGTTCAGACCCTACCTAAGGATCTCTAAGCAGATTCCCACGCAGCGTCCAAAAAAAGAGCCGCCGGACTGGAGAGGGGACCGGCGGCTCGCGTTGGCTCCATTGGCACGGACTCAAGGGGGGAAGTCCGTACCAGATTCAATCCGTCAGTCCGCTAGCACTTCCGCGGACCTTGTCTTTTCAACTTTGTCCCTCGTTCAAGGACAAAGGACTGAACCTAGTCAACGGGTACCTATTGTGCCGACTCCGTATTGCCAGAGTGTGTCTCACCCGTATCAATTTGTATCAAATTATTTCTCCCCAGTCGGATGCAAGCGTCCGTCCCGCCACCTTGCCGATCAAGCAGCGCCACTTCCCAACCGTACATGTCGCAGAGCTGGCGCACAATGGAGAGGCCGAGACCACTTCCCCAACTGTCGCCAAGGCGAACGAACGGCATAAACACGCGGCTCCGATCTTGCGACGGGATGCCTGGGCCTCGATCTTGTACATGAATTTCAACGCTCCTGGCCTCGCCGCTGCCGCGCTGCCGGACAAGTACCTCTGTCCCGCCACCGCCGTGCCGTCTGGCGTTCTCCAAAAGGTTTTGCAGTACCCGACGAAAGGCCGCGCGTGCGACGCGCACTTGCAGGCGCATATCAATGTCGTCAGGCCACACAACACGGGCGTCAAAGTCCTGGACAATCCCTTCAAGGGTTTCGCACACATCAATGCGACTCGCATCCTCGCGTATGCCCCTCGCGAGCAGCAGGGCATCGCCAAGCAGTTCGTCCATCCTCGCCATATTGCGCTCGAATCTCTGCTTCACCTCGCTGTCCACCGAGTCCGGCAGTAGTTCCAAGGCCAGCCTCATGCGCGTAAGCGGCGTGCGCAGGTCGTGCGAGATGCCTGCAAGCAAGGCATCCCGGCTTGACAGAAGCTCGCTCACTTCTGCGGCCATGATATTGAAGCTGCGCACGAGGCGAAGAAGCTCGCGCGGTCCTTTTTCCGGCAGGGGTTCAAAGCCGCCGCGGCCGCGAAAATCCGAGACAGCCTCGGACACCTGCACCAACGGGCGCGCAATGCGGCGCACAAGCACGAACGACGTTAAGAACACGATACCGGCCATCAGCGCCACAATGACGAGCACCGCAAGCATCACGTTGGCATCGATCGACGATTCGTCAAAGCCGAACTGAAGCTGATGATCGCCCATGTTGACCGTCACCCAGATCATCTCTTCGCCTTCCATCAGCGTGACCGGCCGGTTAAGTCGCTCGCTCAGCGCTGTTTGCAGCAGGTCCGCATAGGTGAAGTCGGGTGCCAAGGGGTCTAGCATGCGCACATCCTCGGTGACGATGATGGCGTGATTGGCAGCGAGTTCGAGTTCAAAGAAAGGCCGTGCCACTGGCGGCAATTCCACCCAGGTTTTGGCGGTCAGTTCGATGAGCGCGGCTTGGTCGCGCGCCCAACGCTCACCAATTGGCCGCACGACCATTTCCACAAGTGCGACAAGCGTGACAACAACGATCAAGAGCGAACCTAAACCCAGCAAGAGGTTGGTGCGCGTGAGCAAAGAGAGCGAGGTCATTCGCCGTGCGCGTTTGAACCCGAATCCGTGGTAAACATGTAGCCCTTGCCCCACACTGTTTTCAGATACCGCGGCTCGGCCGGGTTGCGTTCGATCTTGGCTCTGAGCCGCGCGACACGCACATCGACCGAGCGGTCGAATGGCGTCATTTCAACGCCGCCGAGCGCTTCGATGATCTGATCCCTTTTCAGCGTGCGATCAGGATTGGTGATGAACACCTCAAGCAGATCGAACTCGCTGCGCGTCAATCGAATGGGCTCGCCCGCCTTGTGCAAGCTTCTCGATTTGAGGTTCACTTCGAATTCGGCGAATCGCAAGGGCGATGCGTCAGAGACCTTGCTCACTGGCTCAAGTCGGCGCAAGATCGCGCGCACCCTCGCGAGCAGTTCGCGCGGATTGAACGGCTTTGCGATGTAGTCATCGGCACCAACCTCAAGCCCGATGATGCGATCAACTGGCTCGCCATGCGCGGACAGCATGATGATGGGCAATTTGCTCGACGCCTTGAGGCGCCGCGCGATGGACAGGCCATCCTCGCCCGGCAGCATCACGTCAAGCACGAGTATGTCGGGCGGCGACTTTTCGAGCGCTTGATCCATTGCCTTGCCGTCTTCAGCAAGGCTGACCTCAAAGCCTTGGCGGCGCAAATACTCACCCGTGAGTTCGCGCACTTCCGAATCGTCATCCACCACCAAGAGATGAGGCATTACTCTCTCTTTCGTGATCCCCCACCTCAGTCATCGCCTGACAAGGTTTGACTATTTTGGGGTCTCGTCTCCCAAAAGGGACGCTTTTATATAGTCCTGACGGCGCTCGAAACCATCGCCAAAGCCAGGGCCTGGCAAAGGCTCGGCTCTCGCCATGCGCGCTCGCATTTGCGCCAGCAGGTGCCGCGCGTCTTTGATATGTGAGACATTTGGCATGTTCTCGGAACGCACCACTAGCACACCCTCCGAGCCGATGCCTGCACCAAAACGCATAGTCTGCCGGACTCGAATTTGAATGGTAATTCTTCCCGGACGCAGCCGGGACTGGTTGCTTGCATTGGGCATTGCAGAATGTGGCGCACGGTTTGAATACTCGGCGCGCTGCATGCGCTTGCGAAGCTCGACGAGCAGGCCGCGCCGGTCAGCGCTGTCAAGCGTCCCCCATTTTTGCAGGACCTCGGTTAGCTGCCGATCGTTGAAGGTGTGATAGTCGGTCGCGGCGTGCAGCGAGTCAGTTTCTGCTTGCAGCGAATCAGTTTCTGCTTGCAGCGGCTGGGCAACACACACGACAAGGGCGAGCAACCCCGCAAGGAGGGTCGTGGGCAGTCTTGCCGGGTACGCATTCATAAACTGCTAAGCCGCTTCAAAGAGCCCCGCCGCGCCTTGACCGCCGCCGATACACATGGTGACGACACCATAGCGACCACCACGGCGCTTGAGTTCGCGGAGGATACCGCCGGTCAAGCGCGAGCCTGTCATACCGAACGGATGCCCAATTGCGATGCTGCCGCCATTCACGTTGTAGATCTCGTTATCAATACCGAGCGCGTCCCGACAGTATACGCACTGTGACGCGAAGGCTTCATTCAATTCCCACAGGTCAACATCATCCTGCTTCAGGCCGAAGTTCTCCAAGAGTCGCGGAATGGCGAACACCGGTCCGATGCCCATCTCGTCAGGTTCGCAGCCAGCAACCGTGAAGCCGCGATAGATGCCCATTGGCTCTAGACCAGAAGCGGCGGCCCGTTCCGCGCTCATCAGCAAAGTCATCGAGGCACCGTCGGAAAGCTGCGAGGCGTTGCCCGCCGTCACCGAGCCATCTTCTTCAAAGGCCGGACGCAAGGTCGCCAAGCCTTCAAGGGTCGTGTCCGGACGATTGCACTCATCACGGTCAACCACCACATCAACAAGGCTTTCTTCGCCCGTCTCGCGGTCAACCTTCTTCATGGTGGCGTTCATTGGGACAATTTCTTCCGCCGCATAGCCTGACTGCTGCGCCTTGGCATAGCGTTGCTGGCTTTGCAGGGCATATTCGTCCTGCATTTCGCGGGTAACCTGATAGCGACGAGCCACCACTTCCGCCGTGTTGCCCATCGCCATGAAGATCTCGGGCTTCTCTTCAAGAAGCTGCTTGTTCATGTCCGCCTTGGCCGGCTGCTGGCGCTGTTGCATCGAGATTGAATCCACCCCGCCCGCGATCGCGACCTGGGTCTGCCCATGGGCGATCTGATTGGCGGCGATAGCGATGGATTGCAGGCCGGAAGAACAGAAGCGGTTGATGGTGAGTCCTGCGGCGCTGACCGGCAACCGCGACAGAACAACCGCGAGCCGCGCGAGATTGCCGTCCTGTTCGCCGACATGATTGGCAGCGCCGACGATGACGTCTTCCACTTCTTCGGGTTGGATTTGCGGGTTGCGATCAAGCAGCGAATCAATGAGATGCGCGAGCATGTCATCCGAGCGCGTCAGATTAAAACTGCCACGAAAGGACTTGGCGAGTCCTGTGCGGACGCTATCTACAACAACGACTTCTTTCATATGTTTCTGAGTCTCGTCTGCATAACGAACATTGTCGATTCGCCAGAATAACACAGTGCCTTGCGGGATATACGACTACAATCGTCAGTCCTGATTGCCGGCGAATCCCATCCTATGACTCTCGTGCAATTGATCGCCGCCGCCATGAAAGCCGAGGGCATCGACGTGCTCTTCGCGTTTCCGCGCAACGCGCTCATTGAAGCCGCCGCCGAAGCTGATATACGGACCGTCATCGTGCGCCAAGAGCGCACCGGCATTCACATGGCCGACGCCTATTCAAGGCTCTCATCGGGCGAAAAGATCGGCGCCTTTTGCATGCAGCATGGGCCGGGCACGGAAAACGCCTACGGCGCCATCGCGCAGGCGTTTTCTGAATCCGTACCGATTCTCGTGCTGCCAGGCGGCTATCCACGACATCTCGCGCACTACTATCCGAATTACAACGCGACGCAGAATATGCGCGCCATCACCAAATGGGCCGAGCCCATCACAAGTACGCGCAGCGCCCCCGATGTGCTGCGCAGAGCGTTCTCGCAATTGCGCAATGGTCGCCCTGGACCTGTGCTCATCGAAATGCCCGTCGATCTCTACCACGAAGAGGTAGAAAATCCGAAGCCGCACACGCCAAGCTTCGCTGCTCGCAGCGGCCCGGACCCGGACGCTGTTCGAGATGCCGCGCGTGTGCTTGCCGGCGCCAAGCATCCCGTCATCTACGCCGGACAGGGCGTGCATTACGCGAAGGCATGGGAGGCGCTCTGCAGCCTTGCCGAAGACTGGAACATCTCGGTGTGTACGAGCCTTGAAGGCAAGAGCGCATTCCCTGAAGATCATCCTTTGTCGCTCGGCAGCGGCGGTCGCGCCAATCCGCGCGCGGTTGTCAAGTTCTTGGCTGAAGCCGATGTCATCCTTGGTATTGGCTGCAGCTTCGCCTTGACGCCTTTTGGCGTGCGCATCCCGAAGGGCAAGACCATTATTCACGCGACGCTCGATCCCATGGATCTCAACAAGGACGTGCCCGCCGCGCATGGGCTGATCGGCGACGCCAAGCTCACGTTGAACGCTTTGCAGCGCGCCATGTCCAGCCTCGACCGCACAGCGAGCGAAGGGCGAGCGGGCATCTCAGGCGAAATCGCCAATGTCAAAGTAGCTTGGCGAGAAGAGTGGCGCGCCAAGCTCGAATCAAACGACGCGCCGATCAACCCCTACCGCGTCGTCGCCGAGCTCGACCGCATGGTGGACAAGTCGAACACCATCATCACGCACGACGCTGGCAGCCCGCGCGATCAGCTCTCGCCGTTTTGGACGGCGACCACACCGCTCTCATACCTCGGCTGGGGCAAGACCACGCAACTCGGCTACGGCCTCGGTCTCGCGCTCGGCGCCAAGCTCGCACGGCCTGAAGCGCTGTGCATCAACGTCTGGGGCGACGCCGCAATCGGCTTCACGGGCATGGACATAGAGACCGCCGTGCGCGAACGCATCCCTATTCTTTCCATTCTCTTCAACAACTCATCAATGGCCATTGAGATTCCGGTGATGAAGGTCTCCGAAGAGAAGTTCGGTTCAACGCAGCTTGGCGGCAACTATGCCGACATGGCCAAGGCCTTCGGCGCCTACGGTGAACGCATCACCGCTTCGGAAGAGATTGTGAGCGCCCTGCGACGCGGCATCGAAGCGACGCGGAACGGACAGCCAGCGCTGCTCGAATTCATCACCGCAAAGGAACTGAGCGTTTCCGAAGGCTGATTTGTGATATCTACGAAAGCGTGTAGAGTAACGACCATGTTCCAACTTTATCCCGCGCAGTGAAACGCGCCAACGGAAATCTTGCGGTGAGCCTGTTCTCTGGCGCTGGCGGCATGGATATCGGAGTACAAAATGCCGGGTTTGAGAATATCGTTTCAATTGAGCAAGATGCCCATTGCGTTTCGACTCTGAATGCGAACTCATCGGCGCGAGAAGTCGTTCACGCCGATATTTGTTCAGTCTCGCCGCAAAGCATTATGGAGCGATTCTCGCTTCGAGCGGGAGACATTTCCTTGCTGCACGGCGGCCCACCATGTCAGCCATTCAGTCAAATCGGTAAGCGGCGAGGCATTGCCGACCCCAGAGGATTGCTTATCTTTCAGATGGTCGGGTTTGCTGAAGTACTGCGCCCAAAGGCGGTGCTGATCGAACAAGTGCCGAGTTTCTTGGCAGCATCAATGGATGGAACCACGCACGTCGTGGGTGAACTACATCGACGATTCGGCGCACTCGGCTATGAATTACATGTGGAGCTACTTGAGGCGCAGAGCGTCGGCCTTGCGCAGAATCGCAGACGGGCGTTTCTCGCAGCCATCCCTTCAGGATGCTCATTTGCTTTTGAATTTGCTCGAACCAGGCCATCGCGGACCGTGGGCGAAGCCTTCAATGGGCTACCGCAAGCAACGCCGAAGCACATTCCGCCGGAATTGCCAAACCACATCGATATTACTCCCCCTCGGGACAAGGAACGTATTGCCTATGTAGAAGAAGGTTCGTGGCTTTCGAAATCACCAAACGCGCCCCCAGAGATCATATGCAAGCTCACGCGCAAAGACACAACCAAATTCCGCCGACTGCACCGAAACCTGCCTTCGCCCACGCTTCGATGCGGCGAGCCGTTTTATCACCCCACGTTGGACCGCTACATTACGCCGCGAGAAGCAGCACGACTTCAGGGATTTCCAGACGAGCACTTATTCCTAGGACCAATCCGCGGACGAACTGGGTCAGTCAGGAATCTTGACCAGCACAGACAAGTAGCGAATGCGGTTCCACCACCCTTGGCACAATCGGTCGCCAGCAAAATTAAGGCATCCTTGTGTCTACCCTAGTCGGGGAACTGTACGGGCAACGCCTAACGAAAAAGGGGCAGATGTCCGGGAAGTCGCTTGACGCGATCTGCCCCTTCTCCAAAAAACTTTGCGATGGCGGTGGAAACCGAGACATGGCGCGGATTCGATCAACTGACGAACAACTTGCGCCCTTGTACACCTATAGCGTGAGCCAACAGGCTGACGGGCATTTTCCCTGCGGAGTGTGCTCTGTGGAACAGGTCGCAAAAGGTGCGCTGTGGGCAATCTGTCCGAGGCGACTCCTGACGTTCGATGAGCAGGTGCTAGAAACGGAGCATCGAAGCTTAGTTCTCAAACTCTTGCGGCTGGCCGGTTTCCAACAAAGTGAACCGGTCGATGTGTGGTCAGAAATCACATTGAATGAGCGCTCCAAGCAAGGGGCGACTTTCAACTACCGGCTGGACTATGTGCTGAGAAGTCAACGGGCGCATTCCCCACCAGTGATTGTTGAAGTGATGACATGCTCCACTTCCGGCGGGAACAAGAGTAAAGGCACAGATATTACAGCGGCTTTCAAGCACGCGGTGCTCTACGCGCACGGCAGTATTTCTGAGAGACCGAGGGCACCGGGCGTGAACGTGCGGCAAGTTTGGGCGAGAATGGCATCTCAAATGATTGCAAAATCTCAAGCTGCGCTTGAGTGGGGCGGCCGTACGATTTGGGTCGTGCAAGACGAATTGGCCAAGTACATCGGCAAGCAGACAGCGCTGCCTCTTGAAAAGCTCCGCTCCCCGGACTGGATTCCGAGTGAAGTCAATATGGTAGTTTCCGATCTCTCCAACAAGCATGAACTCTACTCCGGGCCTACTCGTCCGGCTTCGAGCGGAGTGCCGTGCTGGACGGATATCCTCGGCGCAGCTCACGTACCCAAGTTGGAGTCCCTAGAAGCGAAGCTTGAAGCAAAAGTGCCAATCGCACGATTAGCACTACCGTAACCAAACAATTCAAGAAGGACCTCATGCCACACGATACCGTCATTCGAGGCAGCGCATCATCGCGGTTGTCAAATTCGGCGCTCCCTGAGATCAAAGCGTGAAACTTGACAACCAAGTCGCAGCCATCACGGGCGGCACTGCAGGTATCGGACGGGCAATTGCCGAGGCTTTTCTCGCCGAAGGCGCGAGCGTCACGCTCATGGCACGCAATCAAGACAAGGCCGCGCAAGTGCTCCTTGAAATCGATGCGGGCGACCGCTGCGCATATATCGCCGGTGACGCGACCTTGCAAAGCGATGTTGAACGCTTCGTCGATGGCAGCGTGGAACGCTTCGGCAAAGTCGATATCCTCGTCAACAATGCCGGCGGAGCGGGCGAACTGCAGCCTGTCGCTGATTTGCCAGACGATGCATGGGACCTCGTGATGAAGTGGAATCTCTACTCAACGTTCTGGGCGAGCCGCCGCGCCGTCAAACCTATGATTGAGCGTGGCTGGGGACGCATCATCAACATCTCCTCGACCGAAGGCAAGCTCGGCAAGCCGGTGCTGACCGCCTACTCAGCCGCCAAGCACGCCGTCAACGGCTTCACGAAGTCCATGGCCAAGGAAGTAGCAATGTCGGGCGTGACCGTCAATGCGATTTGCCCCGGCCTCGTCATCACCGACATCATCCGAGACAACGGACCGCGCACCGCCGAGGCCATGGGCATGACCTTTGACGAAATGGTCGATCTATTCGCGCAGGAATCGGCCATCAAACGACCGAATACTGTTGAGGAAGTCGCGGCGGTGGCCGTGTTGCTTGCGTCCGAAGCGGGCGCCGGCATCACCGGCGGGACTTTGAGCGTGGACGGGGGGACGGCACCGTACTAGTGCTCCATCAAACTAATAATGCCGTGTCAGTGGCTGCGCGCTGGTTCCGTGCAAGGCGCGTCGCGCACGGAATACCCCGCCGTATTGCCTGCGGAACGCGCCTTGCCACAGCCCTTCTCCTGCGCGCTGAATCCACACTTATTTATGGGACAGGACACCAGGGCGTGTTAACACTAACGTAGCCCATCTGCGATGAGTACGAACACGAGAAAGCCAAGGAACATCACGTCAAGCTTCTCGAACCGTGAGAAGATGCGCCGGTAGCCCTTCAGGAGCTCGCGGTTGAAGTGCGTCTCGATTACGGAACTTATCGACAGCATCCATGAAGGCACCGGTATTGAGCGAACTGGTTCTGGATAAATCGTTGAGGTAAGCCTGGCGCCCGGTGGATGGCTTGGCGAACTAAGGTGCCTACTTTGTTCTAAAGTGGCGGCTCACAATATGATTCAATTGTGCTGATCAACCCGACCAAAGCACCGAAGGCAGTAACCATGAGAGCATCGTCCGTCCAGCGAAACCCGGAAGTTCTTGGAGGAACCCCTGTTTTCTTCGGAACGAGGGTACCCGTGCAAATACTCATGGACCACATGCAGGCGGGAGATTGTCTGGCGGACTTTCTCGTTGACTACCCGACGGTGTCACACGACCAAGCGGTGGCCGTGCTGATGGAGGCTGCGGAACTGCTGCTATCCCACTCCCATGAAGCTGCTGCTTGACGAGTCTGTTCCGAAAAGGCTTGGGGATGAGTTTCCTCCGCCGCGCAGCGCGATGGCATGATCGCCGGATTCAAGATGGGATGGCCGGCCGTCGTCGATTCGTTTCGCGAGATCATTCCTGATGCCGCTCTGCGTGCTGGCGACAAGATGGCGTCTGCCACACCGTGGCTTCTGAACGAAATGTGCACGCCGCCCGTCAGCCTCGCCCATGCTGACGTGCGCCTCGACAATGTGTTCTTCTGTAAGGACGAAATTGCGCTTGTGGATTGGCAGTCGGTGTGCACCTCCGCCCCTGAGCAGGACCTCGCCTACTTCCTGACGCAGAGCGTGCCGCTCGAAATGGTCCTTGAGCACGACCTCAAGGGATTGTACTACCGAGAACTTCGCGCCCACGGCATCGACTATCCACGCGAGACCTTTGAGCGAAGATACAAGGTCGCCGCCCTCTACCTCTTGAACTACGCCGTCATCATCGCTGGCACGCTTGACCTAGGCAATGATCGCGGACAGGCGCTCGCTCGCACCTTGATTGGCGGCAGCTTCGCATCGCTCGATGAAATGGGCGCGTTCGACCTGCTATGAAGCTGCTCGCGGTCGGCGACATTCACTTGGGTCGCTCGCCGACGCGCATTCCCGAGGACTTTGCCCTAAATCCGACCGAACTCGGACCTGCCGCCGCATGGCGCAGCGCAGTTGACCTCGCCATCCGTGAGCAGGTGCGCGCGGTGCTGCTCGCCGGCGATGTCGTGGAGAGCGAGAGGGACTTCTTCGAGGGCTTTCGCGAACTCAAGACGGGCATCGAGAAGCTGACCGCTGAAGGTATTGAAGTCGTCGCCGTTGCCGGCAACCACGATGTTGAGGTGCTTCCAAGGCTTGCAAAGGCCCTTGGCGGAGAGTCGGGCTTCACGCTGCTCGGCGAAGGCGGCGTGTGGCAATCCCACAGCTTGGAGGACGGCACTTCACAGATGCGAATCCGGGGCTGGTCGTTCCCGAAGCGCACCGTCAACGCATCCCCTTTGGCCGGCGTGCGATTTGATCGAGACGCTGGCATCGAACTTGGCCTGCTGCACTGCGACCTCGGGCAAACGAAGAGCGACTACGCACCGGTCACGCGCGCCGAATTGACACAATCCGGGCTCGATGGCTGGCTGCTCGGCCATATACACGCACCGCACGCCTTGACCGCCGACAACCTCATTGGCTATCTCGGCTGTCTGACTGGCATGGACCCGGGCGAACCGGGCGCCCACGGGCCGTGGCTGATCGACATCGGCGAAGGGCGCATTCGCGAAGTTCGCCAGTTGCCGATCGCGCCGCTGAGATGGCAGGCGCTGCGCGTCGATCTTCATGCGCTTGAGGACGCCGGCGACCTTGAGCAAGTCCTCATTGCCGAGGCCGAACAGCTCGATCACGCCTTGTTCGCGCACGGCCCCGCGCCGAAAGCCATCGGATTGAGAGTCAAGTTTGTCGGCCAGCCGGCGCATGAAGGCGCAATCGCCAATTGCAGAAAGGGCGCGCATTTCCCCATCGGGGACAGGCACTATTTTGTTGAGCATATCGAATCCGAGCTTCTGCCGGAAGTGAGTCTCGAAGAACTTGCAACGCGCAAAGACCCGCTTGGCCTGCTCGCGTCGCGCCTCCTTTTGCTTGATCGGCCAGCGGACGACCCTGATCGACAAGCGCTCGTTGAATCAGCATCAAAGCGCTTCACGGAGCGGCTACAAAACGCAAGATGGAATGGGCTTGAATCAAACGCCGACAGATGCGCCGAAGAGGCCGTCATCGAGCAGTTGCGCGCCGCCGGAACCGCCGCGTTGCACAAGTTGTTTGCGCAACAGGACGGCGCCCTCGGATGAAACTTGAGCACCTGCGCATAGAGCAATTGCCGGGGCTCTCGGAGAGTTTTGTCCTGCGAGGACTCGCCGAAGGCGTGAATCTCGTCACCGCGCCCAACGCTTTCGGCAAGTCGAGCATCGTGCGCGCGCTTGGCTACCTGCTGAGAGACCCGCAACAGAACGACCCGCCGGTCTCGCTCGCCGCCGACTTCAGCGACGGCGTTGACGGCAAAGATGCGTGGCGTGTCACGCGCACCGGCAGTCACATTGAATGGCGGCAAAACGGGAAAACCACCGTGCGACCGGCACTTCCCACGGCTGACGAGCTTGGTCGCTACTGGCTATCGATGGAGAACCTCATCGTCGCCAGCGACCAAGACAAGCAACTCGCAAGTGAACTCATGCGCGACCTTCGCGGTGGCTTTGATCTTGGCGCGGCGCGCATCAAATTGGGCGAGCGATATGGTGCAAAGGAAGCACACGAACTGAACAATGCGCACAAAGAACTTCAGGTTGCTGAGAACAAAGCGCTGCAACTCGCCAGCGAAGAGGCTCGTTTACCTGAGATTGGGCGTGCAATCGAACAGGCTCGACGCGCCGAAGACCTTTGTAAACACATTCGAACCGCCCAGCAGCTTGCGGAGACGGTCAAGAAACGCGTCATCCATCAAGCGGCGCTTGAGGCGTTTCCGCCGGGAATGGAAGAGATCGCCCGCATCGACTCAAACGCGCTCGACACGCTGAACGATCAAATCGATGCGACCCGGACTGAAATTCGCGTCAAGCAGCGGACGCGCGACGATGCAATCGCGACACTCGAAACACTCGGTCTTTCGAGCGACGAGATCGCCCAAGCAGAAACACTTCTCGCTGCGGCGCTCACCAAACTCAGCAACCTGCAGTCCGCGCGCGAGCAGCTAGCGCGACAGGAGACAAAAGCGGCTCGCCTCTCGGCTCGTGTACGCAAGGCTTCCGACGCACTCGGCGGCGGCGAGATGCCACGTTTGAACCGCGAGAGCTTGCATCTCGCAGAGGGTTTCGCGGTTTCGCTCCTGAAGCACAAGACTAAAGCGGAAGATCTCGCGACCCAAATCGAACTCGCTGGCGAAGCACCGGCTGAAGAACTCATCACACAGCACGAACAAGGGTTCGAAGCGCTGCGCGAATGGCTCAATGCGACGCAGTCAAGAACCTCTGGCAGCCAAGCAAAGTGGCCATTGGCATTTGCGTTTGTCGCTGCGCTCGCATCGCTCGGCATCGGCGCATTGGATCCCATCCTCAGCATGGTCGGCATCGGCGTCTCGCTCGTCGGCATTGGCATCGCTTGGTGGCGACTCGGCGCAAAGCAAGACACGAGCGGCCAGCAGGATGCAGAAAAACGCTTCGAGCAAACTGGCCTGAACGTGCCAAATTGGGACACACACGCAGTTCGCGAAGCACTCAAACCACTCGAAGCCGAACTCGCCAAGTTCATCGCGAAGCGAAGCCTCGCCGAGGGCGGCGGCAAGCTGCGATTGCAACTGGAGAAAGCGCAACACGATTTGCGTGAGAAAGAGACCGAGCGGACGCAGCTTGCAGAAGAGATTGGGTTCGACCCAGCGATGCCGCTCACCGAGCTTGATCGCTTCATTCGTCTGGCCAAGGACTGGGACGATGCGAAGCTGTCCCTTGCCGAGTCCGAGGCGGACATGGAGCGATCGAAAGCACTGATGAGTACGATGGCTCAAGAGGCATCGGACTTGCTTCGCGCTTGGCGGGTCGAGGCCTCGACCGACAGCGATATGCTGACAGCAGAAGTAGACAAATTTCGGGAGCGCTTGAAGTCGGCGAAGGACGCTGGGCAAATGCTTGATGTTGCGCAACGGGACTTGCACAGGCTCGAAGCCGACATCAAGCAGCGGGAGACTGAGCGGAGCACCCTCTACCAAAGGGTCGGCGTTGAGGACGGCGACTACGATGAGTTTTCTCGCAGGCTTGAACAGCGTGATGATTGGGCGATGGTGAAGAAGCAGCTCGACGCGGCCAACACGCTCGAAGCCCAAGATCGACGAGCGCTTGAAGGTGCGGAGGACCTGATCGAACTGGCGGCCAGCGAGAACACCGATCAGCTCGCCATACTATTGGACGAGCGCCAAGGCATTGCCGAGAAACTCGAAGCCCTCATCGAAGAACGCACGCAGATCAATACACGCATCAAGCAAGCCGAGGCGGGCAGCGAAGTGCAGTCAGCGGCGACACGAGTCAAAGAGCGCCTTGCAGATTTGGAAGAAAAACGCGACCAGCAACTGACCTCAGATGCCACCGACATCCTGCTCGACGATGTCGAATTGGCCTACACGAGCGAGCACCAGCCCCAAGTGCTGCAGGAAGCTGGCGATCTCTTGCGCGAAGTCACAGCGCATAAATTCAGCCTCAAGCTGAGCGATGACGGCGTATTCGAAGCATTTGACGAGCGCCAGAGCGCCCGCCGCGACCTCGATCAACTCTCGACTGGAACGCGCATGCAAGCCTTGCTCGCAGTGCGTATGGCGTGGGTGCGCCACCGACAAGCAGGCGCGCTCAATCTGCCAATGTTCCTCGACGAAGCCTTGACGACCAGCGACGAACAGCGCTTCATGGAAGTCGCCAAAACCTTGCAGACGCTTGCACGTTCAACTGGCACGCAGATTGTCTATCTTTCAGCGAGGCAAAGCGAGCGTGCGCTATGGGAAGCCGCCATCGGCGAATCGCTGCACTGCATTGACTTGCTCGCGGAGCTCGATGACATACGGCGCGAAGAGTTGGACGGATTTCCCCTCCCGCACCGACAGGCAACGCCCAAGCCCCAAGGCAGCCCAGAAGACTACGCCAAGGCGCTCGCCGTGCCGGGCATCGATCCGAACAAAGACGCCGGCGAGATTCATCTGTTCCACCTGCTGCGCGATGATCTCGATGCGCTTCACCGGTTGATTGACGTACACCGCATTTCGACTGTCGGGCAGCTCGAATCCCTGCTTGAACACGCGCCGTCGAGCGCCGGCGAAGCCGAAGCGCGTCTCCATGCTCGATGCCGCGCGACGAGGACGTGGGTCTTGGCGTGGCGACAGGGACGGGGTCGCACGCTCGGCGCCGCAGACATGGAGGCATCAGGCATCATCAGCGATGCGTTTCTGTCTGATGCTCGCTCGCTGCTCACTTCGAGTGACGTTGACGGCGACGCTCGTCGATTGTCAGACGCCCTTCAAGAAGGCAAGCTAAAAGGCTTTCGCGCAAAGACGCGAGAGGCGCTCGACGACTGGTTGGAGTCGAAAGGATTTATTGATCGCCGCCCGCGATTGTCGCCCGAGGAACGCTTCTCGCATGTGATGCAGGCTTTTGGCACCGAAGATGACACCGTACTCGGCGATATCAACCAATGCCTCGACTGGTTGGAAGCAGGTTTGGAGTAGAACCAAAGGAGGACCGTCGCTATGAGTGAAACGCAACATTTCCATGTCCGCGCCTACACCCGAGCTGCCGCTGCGCTGCGAAGTCTGCCTGAACGCGCAATCCACCTCATCATCGGCACCCTTCAAGGCTTCGCGGTCTACGCGCTCGCCGAGAACAATGAGTGGCTCAGCGAACGTCTTCACATCGTCTCTCCGATATGGATACTCGTGCTGGTTTGGCCACCTGTATTCCTGCTCAGTTTCACGCGCGAACATATCAAGCGCGCGACAGCCTTCGTGAGCGGCTTCGTGCTCCTGCTAGCGCTCTTGGCCGCCTACACAAGCTGGCAGGCAATACCGGGGGAAGCCTACGACTCGGACTTTCCCGCCGCCAGCTTTTTGATAACCATGCTCGTGGCGGTGTTTGTGGCCTTGATCCACTTGCAGCCGAGGATTGAGCGCTCTGCCGCCTCCTACGAAGTGTTCTTCACTCTCTCGTGGCGCAATTTCCTCACAGTCGGCTTCTCTTTGGCACTCATGCTTGGCGTGCGGCTGGTGTTGTTCCTGTGGGAATCGCTGTTTGCCGCCATTGGCGTTGATGTCTTCAAAGAACTGTTCGACAAGGGCTGGTTCATCGCCCCGGTGCTCGGCGCTTCTTTTGCGTTCGGCCTATACAGCTTTCGCGCGGCCACCTCGATCATCGACAGTGTGTCCACCCTGCTCATGCGGCTCACGTGGCTGCTGCTGCCGATTCTCATGCTGCTTCTGACAAGCTTCCTCGTCACGCTACCGTTCGTCGGCCTCGGACCGCTGTGGGATACCGACTACGGCACGCTGATTCTGATGGCCACGAATCTGCTCGGGCTGTTCTTTGTCAATGCCGTCTACCAGACGGGCGCGCATCTGCCCTACTCGCGTTGGCCACATCTCGCCCTCACTGTCGCCGTCGCGCTGCTGCCTATCGTCAGCGCCTTGGCCTGCTACGGACTGCTGCTGAGAGTCGGGCAGCACGGCTGGAGCACCGACCGTCTGTGGGCGATGCTCGTGGTGGTGCTCATGGCGTGCTTTTCAATCGGCTACGCCTACATCATCGCCCGTCAACGGACCGACTGGTTTCAAAGACTGCGGGAAGTCAACCGCCACATGTCATGGGTCGTGCTCGTGTCTTTGTTGCTGACTGCTTCTCCGCTGCTCGACTTTCGCGTGATTTCGGCGTGGAGCTTGTTCTCCCGCTTCGAGTCCGGCGCTGTTGACACGATCGACCTCGAGTATGTTCGAGTATCGCTTGGAAAACCTGGGCATAAGAGGCTGAAAGCCTTGCAAGCGAATGACCCAACTATTGTGGAGCGTATGGAAGACACTACGCCTCTCGTGCAAGGCTGGACGCCTGAAGAAGCGAGCGAGATTGCGACGCGCCCAGTATCCTTGGACATACCGGAACCCTTGTCCATCGCCATCAAAGACAAGGATGATGAGCCGCCGGATGTATTGATACAAACGCATCTCGATGACGACAATCAATATGAGTATGTGTCCGTGTGGGCCGAACGCGAGTCGCTTCGCGCCTACTGCTGGACACTTGATTGGACACTCGATGTAAAGGAATGGACGTATTGCGGTGACGAATTCATTTACGAAGAAGGCAAGTCTGGCGAAGACCTCCTTGCTGAATTACTCGATGCTGAAATCGATGTCGCCGCGCCCAAGCGGCCTTACAAAGACATGGTGTACGGCAAACGCCGGGTGGAATTCGAGTAAACTGAGGCGTTGTTCCCTTGAAGAATGTGGGAACGCGAAGCCGAGGTGGTGAAATAGGCAGACACGCTAGCTTCAGGTGCTAGTGGGGGTAACCCCGTGGAGGTTCAAGTCCTC